>DASQNQ010000266.1:0-12850 GCA_035644895.1 Acetobacteraceae bacterium
CCGCTTGCCCGGGTTCGCCTTGGCCGCCGCCGTCAGCGCGTCGCGCAGCCCCTTCTTGCGAAGGCGGCCTTGGCCTTCTCGTCGGCAAGTGGGTGCAGCGGCCGCGTCTTCTGCCGCGACAGGTCAAGGCGGCGCAGGATCTGCGACAGGCTGGCCGGGTGCAGCCGCTTGTCGAAGCGACGCTCGATCCAGCGGCAGAGCATCGGCAGGGTCCAGTCGGAGCCGCCGTCCTCGGCGCGGTGGGGGCGGCGGAAGACCGCGTCCAGTAGCAGCGCCTGCTCGGCTTCCGTCAGCGTCGGCGTTCGGCCCGGCTCATGCCCTCCAGCGCGCCTGCGATCGCCAGCATCCGCGACGCCGTGCGTGGGCTCCGCTCCCGCCGCGCCAGCCGCCGCAGCCAAGCCGAGCTTGCCAGTCCGTCCGGATCTCAAGCGCTGCTCCCATCGGCCCCTCCGCGCTCACCGGCCCGAAGAGAATCCCAACCGGCGCCGCCACAGGATCAAAGGCGAGTCAGAACCTCAGCGCGCCGGTATCACTCCGATCCACGTAATCTGAGCGGGCGTAGCAAATCTTGAGTTGAAGCTTGCGATCAGTCCCAACCTTTGGATGAACGCGCGGCCAGGCATTGGGCCATGGCGAACGGTAAACTACTGTTCTTATCTGAGGTGGGTTTGCGGGCTTTGGCTGATACGCCGCCGCATGGATGCGCGCGTCCATGGCGGTCGCGACGCGGCCGGGGGGGGACGGCAAGGCAGGAAGGCGGGGTGGCGGATGGGGTGGGATTCGAACCCACGAGACGCTGTTAACGTCTACACACTTTCCAGGCGTGCGCCTTCGACCGCTCGGCCACCCATCCAGCGCCCGGGGTTCTAGCCAGAGCCGGGCCCAGCGGCAACCCCGGCACGGACGCCCCGTGCACGGGGCGTCCGTGCCGGGCTCAGTCCGCGTACTGCCCCGCGGCCTGGATCAGCGGGCGCCACTTGGCGATGTCCTGCTGCCAGAAGGTGCGATGGAACTCGGGCGTGGCGCGGTCAACGGCAACCGGGGCGGTGCCCAGGTCGGCGAAGCGGCGTCCGATGTTTTCGTCGCGGAGCGCCGCGATGAGCGCGCGGTTCAGGCGCTGCACGACCGGCGCCGGCGTGCCCCGCGGCGCGTACAGCCCGTGCCACACGCTCACCTCGAAGTTCGGCAGCCCGGCCTCCGCCGCCGTCGGCACGTCCGGCAGGCTCGGCACGCGCTGCGGCGTGGTGACCGCGAAGGCGCGGACGGTGCCGGACCGGATCTGCTCGGTGGTGTTGGTGGTCTGGTCGCACATGACGTCGACCGTGCCGGCCAGCAGGTCATTCATGGCGGGGCCCGTGCCGCGGTAGGGCACGGTGGTCATGGGCGCGTCCACCGCCTTCATGAAAAGCAGGCCGCACAGGTGGCTGGCCGCGCCCACCCCTGCATTGGCGTAGTTCAGGTTGTCCCGCTGCCGGCGGACAAGTGCCACCAGCTCCGCCAGATTGTTCGCCTCGATGTTGCGGCGCGCGACGAGGGTCATAGGCACCTCGGTGACGAGGCCGACCGTCTCGAACCCATTGACGGCATCGTAGGCCAGCCGGCGGTAGAGCGTCGGCGTCGTCGCCATCCCGATATGGTGCAGAAGGACCGTGTAGCCGTCGGGCCGCGCCTGCGCAACGCGCTGCGCCCCGAGCGTGCCGCCCGCGCCACCGACATTCTCGACCACGATGGTCTGGCCGAGCTCAGTGCCCATGGCCTGCGCGATGAGCCGCCCGACCGTGTCGGTCGGGCCGCCGGCCGCAAAGGGGATGATCATGGTGATGGGGCGGGTCGGGTAGTTGCCTTGGGCCAGGGCCGGCCCGGAGAGGGCGGCAGCGCCGAGCGCGCCAAGCAGTGCGCGCTTGCCGATGCGGATCATTGTGGCGTTCCCTTTGCCTGTCCGTGTGTCTCTGGCAGTCCGGCGATGGCACTTCAATGGCTACATGCACGCCTGACTGTCGCTCCCGAGCATAAGCATCGGAGAGCCGCCAGTTCCCTTTCTCCTATCACGCACAGATATTTCGGAAAAGAGATTGCTTTTTTGCAATCCGTGAGCCATCTGGCCCGGCAATGCAGCTCCCCCTGCCCGGGGCATGTCGCTGCGAACGGGACAGGGGAGCGTGCGATGGGGGGCTTGGCGGCGTTCGTCCGCGCGGTGGAGAGGCTGAACGACCTTGTAGGCCGTGCCGTCGCATGGCTGACGCTTGGCACCGTGCTGGCCTGCTTCGCTGCGGTCTACCTGCGCTATGCGCTGAACACGAACTTCGCCTGGTTGCAGGAGAGCTACATCTGGCAGCACGCCGCCGTCATCGCAGTGGGCGCGGGCTATACCATGCTGAAGGGCGGCTTCGTGCGCGTCGACATCTTCTACGGGAAGATGGCGCCAAGGCGCCGGGCGCTTGTGGACCTGGTCGGGACCGTCGTTTTCCTGGCCCCCTTCATGTACGTGCTCTGGACCGCGTTCTTCCCCTTCGTCTACCGCGCCTGGACAGTGGACGAGGGTTCGCCCAACTCGGGCGGACTGCCGAACTGGTGGCTGCTCCAGGGCGCGCTGCTGGCCATGGTGATCCTGGTCGCGTTGCAGGGCGCGGCGCTCGCCGCGCGCTCCCTCCTCGTCCTCCGCGGGCGCGAGGAGTTCGCCGTGACCTCCTCCCACTAGCGCCGGGAAGCACGATCCATGGACAGCGCGACGATCGGCCAGGTCCTGGCCGCGACCTTCTTCTTCGCCATCCTCGGCGTCCTGATGTTCGGCTACATTGTGGCCTGGACGCTGGGCGGGCTGGCGGTGATCTTCGCCCTGCTCGGGGCCCAGTTCGGCGCGTTCGACCTCAACCTGCTGAACGGGCTCTCGACACGCTTCTTCGGCGTGATCACCAACCCGGTGCTCGTTGCCGTGCCGCTCTTCGTCTTCATGGGCGTGGTGCTCGAGCGTTCGAAGATCGCGGAGGCGCTGATCACGACCATGGGGCAGCTCTTCGGCAGCCTGCGCGGCGGCCTCGGCATCTCGGTCGTCGTGGTGGGCGCCATGCTGGCGGCCTCGACCGGCGTGGTGGGCGCGACCGTGGTCACCATGGGCCTGCTCTCGCTTCCCGCGATGATGCGGGCGGGCTACGACCCGAAGCTGGCCTGCGGCGTCATCTGCGCGGCGGGCACGCTCGGGCAGATCGTCCCGCCCTCCACCGTGCTCATCTTCCTGGCGGACATCCTGCAGAGCGCAAACTCGGCGGCGCAGATGCAGCGCGGGAACTTCGCGCCGGACACGGTATCGGTCGGCGACCTCTTCGCCGGCGCGTTCATCCCCGGCATCGCACTGGCCTTCCTCTACGGGCTCTGGGTGGCCATCCGCGCCATGCTGGACCCGAAGGCCGCGCCGGCCCTGGTGATGAGCCGGGCCGAGAAGGCCGGCCTCGGCCGGCGCATCGTCATCGCGCTGATCCCGCCGCTGGCCCTCATCGTCGCCGTGCTGGGCTCGATCATCTCCGGCGTGGCGACGCCGACCGAGAGTGCGTCGGTCGGCTCGGTCGGCGCCATCTTCCTCTGCCTCATGAAGCTGCTCGGCGATCACCTGCTGCGAAACCGGGACCAGGTGCTGCAGGAGCGGGCGATGGCCGGCTTCTGGATCGGCTTCCTGCTCTTCGCGGTTGGCCTCGGCTGGCTGACGGGGCCCTTCGGGCTGCTGACCTTCCTTCTCGTCGCGGTGGTCCTTGCCCTGCTGCCGGCGCTCAGCATCCCGGCGCTGCGGCGGAGCTTCGTGGACGTGCTGGTCGCCACGAACCGGAGCACGCTCTCGATCTCCTCCATGGTGTTCATCATCCTGCTGGGCGCCACGGCCTTCGCGCTGGTCTTCACGCGCATGGGCGGCGACATGCTGGTGCAGGACCTGCTGCGCGCCATGCCGGGCGGGGATCTGGGGGCGCTGATCGTCGTCATGGCGATCATGTTCGTCCTCGGCTTCTTTCTCGACACCTTCGAGATCGTGTTCATCGTGGTGCCGATCACCGCGCCGATCCTGCTGCTGATGGGGATCGACCCGATCCTGCTCGGCGTGCTGATCGGCATCAACCTGCAGACGTCGTTCCTCACGCCGCCCTTCGGCTTCTCCCTCTTCTACCTGCGCGGCGTGGCGCCGAAGGAGATCACGACGGGGATGATCTACAAGGGCATCGCGCCCTTCGTGGCGATCCAGCTTGCGGTCCTGTCGGCGGTCTACATGCTGCCCCAGTCGGCCACCTGGCTGCCGAACGCGCTGTTCCGATCCAGCAACGGGACCATGGTCGTCCCGCCGCCGGCCGGCGACCCGAACGCACCGGAGGTGGAAGGCGAGATGGGCGAGCAGAACAGCTGACCCCGCGCGGCCTGCGCACTGCCTGCACGGCCCGCCCCCAAGGGCCGGCCCCACCGGGGGCGGGCCTCCTGCATCAGGGGCCGGTATGGATCTGCCGCAAAGAAGAAGGGGCTGCACCAAGTGGCGCAGCCCCTCTGGGAGGACCCCCACTGCAGAAGGGAGGCACGGCCCGGCGGCGCGCCCCCCTCGCAGCTCAGGCGGTGACCGTCGGCCAGCGGATGTTCAGCGTCCGCGCGTTCAGGAAGGCCTGCTCGTTGAAGCGCAGGAAGCGCATCGTGTTCTCGCGGGAGCGCAGGTAGCTCTGCATCACGCGGCGCATGTAGGCGTCGTTGCTGTTCAGCATCTCGTTGACCATTTCGCCCGCCGCGTTGCCGAGGCCGGTGAGCACGTCGTTGTTCAGGCGCAGGAAGCGCACGCCGTGCTGGGTGCGCAGCACCTCCATCGTGCGGCCCGAGCCGAAGTCGTACTCGACCTTCATGTCCTCATGCTGCTCGCGGGCGGCAATGCGGATGATGGCCTTCACGTCACTGGGCAGGCTGTCCCAACGGCGGCGGTTGACCATCAGCTGCATCATGCCGCCCGGCTCCTGCACGCCGGGGCCATAGGAGATCTTGGCAACCTGGTGGAAGCCGAGCGCCAGGTCGTTCAGCGGCCCGATGAACTCGCCCGCGTCGATCGCGCCGGACTGGAGTGCCGCGAAGATCTCGCCGCCTGGCAGCAGCACGGCGGAGCCGCCCACGCGGTTGATCAGGTCGCCGCCGAGGCCCGGGATGCGCATCTTCAGGCCGCGGAAGTCGGCCATCGAGTTGATCTCCCGCTTGAACCAGCCGAAGGACTGGGCGGCCGTCTGGCCGGCAGGGAAGGCGATGATGCCGAACTGGGCATTCAGCTCGTCCCAGAGCTGCCAGCCGCCGCCAAAGCTCATCCACGCCATCTGCTCCTGCGCCGTCATGCCGAAGGGCACCGCGAAGAAGACGGAGAAGGCTGCGCTCTTGCCATGGTGGTAGAAGGAGGCGTCGTGGCCCATGTCGGCCGTGCCGTCCATCACCGCATCCATGCAGCGCAGCGCCGGAACCAGTTCGCCAGCGGCGAAGACGCGGATGCGCACGCGGCCGCCCGACATCTCCTGGATGTTGGCAGCTAGGCGGTCCACGCCCGTGCCGGCGCCCGGCAGGCCCTTCGGCCAGGAGTGGACGAGCCGCAGCTCGATGATGTTCTGGCTGATGGCGGGCGCCGAAAGCCCCGCCGTGGCCGCCACGGCCGCCGTGCTCGCGGCCGCGCCGCGTAGCAGGTTACGCCTCTCCATAGACATGTCTCCCTGTCTCCCTGGCAGGTACGGCACGGGTCCTTGCGCAGCCCGGCCTGCCCTCCCTGGGACATGGAGGATAAATTACAGGAAAGCAATACCGAAGTCGAAGTTCACGGGCGCGCCACCGGCCGGACCTCCAGGGGAGGGCCCGGCGCGGGGACGGCTTCAGGCGTCCATCTTCAGGGCGGCAATGAACGCGCTCTGCGGGATCTCCACCTTCCCGAACTGCCGCATGCGCTTCTTGCCCTCCTTCTGCTTCTCGAGCAGCTTGCGCTTGCGGGAGATGTCACCGCCGTAGCACTTGGCGGTGACGTCCTTCGACAGCGCCGAGATGGTCTCGCGCGCGATCACCCGGCTGCCGATGGCGGCCTGGATCGGGATCTTGAAGAGCTGGCGGGGGATCAACTCCTTCAGCTTCTCGCAGATCGCGCGGCCGCGGCGGTCGGCGGCGCTGCGGTGCGCCATGAAGGACAGGGCGTCCACCGGCTCGTTGTTCACCAGGATGGAGATCTTCACGAGGTCCCCCTCCTCGTACCCATCCTGCTGGTAGTCGAAGGACGCATAGCCGCGGGAGACGGATTTCAGCCGGTCATAGAAGTCGAAGACCACCTCGTTCAGCGGCAGGCGGTAGACCGCCATCGCACGGTTGCCGACATAGGTCAGCTCCACCTGCCGCCCCCGCCGCTCGTTGCAGAGGGTGAGCACCGGCCCGAGGTAGTCGTCCGGCACCATGATGGTCGCCTTGATCCAGGGCTCGTCGATCGTGTCGATCACGCTGCCGTCCGGCATGTCGGCCGGGTTGTGCAGCTCCATCTCCTCGCCGTTCGTCTTGCGGATCTTGTAGACGACGGAGGGGGCCGTCGCGATCAGGTCCAGGTCGAACTCGCGCGACAGCCTCTCCTGGATGATCTCGAGGTGCAGCAGCCCGAGGAAGCCGCAGCGGTACCCGAAGCCGAGCGCGGCGGAGGTCTCCGCCTCGTAGTGGAAGGAGGCGTCGTTCAGACGCAGCTTCGCCAGGCTCTCGCGCAGCTTCTCGAAGTCGTCGGCGTCCACCGGGTAGAGGCCGCACCACACGACGGGGATGGAGGGCTTGAAGCCGGGCAGGGGCTCCGAGGCCGGATTGCGGTCGTCCGTGATGGTGTCGCCCACATTGGTGTCGGCCACCGTCTTGATGGCCGCCGTGACGAAGCCCATCTCGCCCGGGCTGAGCCGGTCCACCGGCACCATCTTCGGCGTGAAGACGCCCACCTGCTCGATCGTGTGGACCGAGCCGTTCGACATCATCCGCACGCGCTGGCCCTTGCGCAGCTCCCCGTCCTTCACGCGCACGAGCACCACCACGCCGAGATAGGCGTCGTACCAGCTGTCCACGAGCAGGGCCTTCGTGGTCGCGGAGACGTCGCCCTTCGGCGGCGGCAGGCGCGTGACGATCGCCTCCAGCACGCCCTCGATGTTCAGGCCGGTCTTGGCGGAGATCATCACGGCGTCCGAGGCATCGAGCCCGATCACATCCTCGATCTGCTGCTTCACCCGGTCCGGCTCGGCCGCGGGCAGGTCGATCTTGTTCAGCACGGGAACGATCTCGTGGCTCGCGTCGATCGCCTGGTAGACGTTGGCGAGCGTCTGCGCCTCCACGCCCTGGGAGGCGTCGACGACCAGCAGGGACCCCTCGCAGGCGGCGAGCGACCGGCTGACCTCGTAGGCGAAGTCCACGTGACCGGGCGTGTCCATCAGGTTCAGCGTGTAGGTCTGGCCGTCCTTCGCCTGGTAGGCCAGGCGCACCGTCTGCGCCTTGATGGTGATGCCCCGCTCCCGCTCCAGCTCCATGTTGTCGAGGAGCTGCTCCTTCATCTCCCGCTGCGCCACGGCACCGGTCGACTGGATCAGGCGGTCGGCCAGCGTCGACTTGCCGTGGTCGATGTGGGCGATGATCGAGAAGTTGCGGATGCGGCTCGTCGGAACGTCGGTCATGCGCTGCCTGGTCGGGGCGCCGGCAGGATGGCCGGGGCACTCTTCAGGGCAGGAGATAAGCGTTGGAAGCCCTTGTGGAAAGCGCCGATCAGCGGGGCAGCAGCGGCCGCAGCCGCCACATGGCCCAGGCGCCCAGCAGCGGTCCCGGCGCCAGCACCGCGAAGGCCCACTCCCACCCGAGCAGGGCGACCGCCCAGGGCACCAGGCCGATGGTCGCCGCCGTCAGCGCGAAGCCGAGGCAGGTCTGCACGGTCAGCATGGTGCCGACGTAGTCGGGCGGGGAGAGGGTGACGACGCAGGCCGAGAACTGCGCCGAATCCGCAACCACCGCAAAGCCCCAGACGATCGCGACCGCCACCGCCACGGACATGCCGAAGAGGGCTGCCGCCGGGCCGATCAAGAGCGCGCAGGCGCCCGAGGCCAGCATGCACAGGCCCGCCACGCCGGCCCGGTTCCACCTGTCCGCCGCCAGACCGGCCAGCACGCACCCGGCGGCCCCCGCGGCCATGACGGCGAAGACCAGGGGCCCGGCCGGCGCCCCGCCGGCAACCCCGCCCAGGAACAGCCCGATCCAGGCCCACATGGCATACAACTCCCACATGTGGCCGAGATAGCCGAGGTTCGCGAGGCGCAGCCCGCGGTTCCGCCAGGCCTCCAGCGCCTGCGCCGCGCGGAAGGGCGGCCGCGCGCCCAGCAGTGGCCCGGGCTGGAAAAGCAGGATGGCGAGCCCGCCGAGCGCCGCGAGCACGCCGGCGCCCAGATAGGCCGCCTGCCACCCGACCCCGCCGAGCAGCCCCGGCAGCAGGTGCGGCAGCGCCGAGCCAAGCGTCAGCGCACCCACCAGCAGCCCGATCAGCAACCCGAGGTCGCCGCGCGCCCAACTCGCCGCCAGCTTCATCCCCACGGGATAGACGCCCGCCATGCAGGCCCCCGCGAGAAAGCGCAGCAGCAGGGCGCCGTTGCCCGAGGGCGCGACGAAGGTCTGCGCCAGCGTGGCGCCCGAGGCGAGCAGGGCGCAGGACAGGAAAAGCCGGCGCGGATCCCGCCGGTCCGCCAGGGACAGCACCGCCGAGACCAGCGTTCCCGCCACGAAGCCCAGCTGGACAGCCGCCGTCAGCCAGCCCGCCCGGCCGGCCGTGACCAGCCCCTCGGCCAGCAGGGCGGGCACGGCCGCGGTGCCCGCGAACCAGACCGACAGCGTCAGCACCACGGCGAGGCAGAGCACGCCGAGGTGCCATGCCTTGCCTGCCCCACCTGCCATGCCGAAGCCCTCCCGGACCGGCAGCCTGCGGCGAATGCCCAAGGCGGGCAATGTCACCGGGCTGACGAACCGGGCTGGGTCGCCCGCATCCGGTCGCGCTGGACTTGAACCCACATGGTTACGACAGGCGGCCTGACGATGTCCCTTCCGTCCCGCCTCGGGCGCTTCGGCGCTGCGCTCACCCTTGCCCTGGTCCTCGCGGGGTGCGGCCAGGGCTCGAACCTGACGGGGTCCGGCACGGTCGCGGGCGCCCCGACCGGTGGCCCGGGCGCATCCGGCGGCGGCAACGCCACGGCCGCGCGAACGGATGAGGACATGTCCCGGGTCATCCAGGCGCTGTCGGCCATCGGCGCGAGGCCGATCGGGACCCTGACGGTGGCGCAGGCGCGCAGCCAGCCCACACCCGCCGATGCCGTGCGCCGGGTGCTGCAGGAGAACGGGCAGCCTGCCGCCCCGCGCGCTGTCGCGCAGGTGCGCGACATCTCCGTGCCCACGCCGGCGGGCGCCATCCCGGCACGGCTCTACGGCCCGGCCAATGGCGGACGCGGCGCGCCGCTGCCCATGATCGTCTGTTGGCACGGCGGGGGATGGGTGATCGCTGACCTGGACACCTACGACGCCTCCGCCCGGGCTCTGGCGGCGCAGACGGGGGCCATCGTGCTCTCCGCCCATGACCGCCAGGCACCGGAGCACAGGTTCCCCGCGGCGCCGCTGGGCCGCGCAGAATGCCCGGCAACTCGGCGCCGATCCGAACCGCATCGCGGTCGCCGGCGAGAGCGCGGGCGGCAACCTGGCCATCAACACGGCCATCGCCGCGCGCGATGCCGGCCTGCCGCGGCCGGTGCACATGGCGCTGATCTACCCTGTGGCGGGCGCCGACACGAGCACCCCCTCCTACCAGCAGAACACGGCGGCCGTGCCGCTCTCCCGCGCCGGGATGCAGTGGTTCGTGGACCGGGTCACCAGTTCCCCGGCCGACCTGCGCGACCCGCGGCTGGACGTGGTGGGCCGGGCCAACCTGCGCGGCCTGCCGCCGGCCACCATCATCACGGCGGAGACCGACCCGCTGCGCTCCGAGGGGCGGATGCTGGCGGCGAGGCTGCGCGAGGGCGGCGTGCCGGTCGAGCCGCGCGACGACGAGGGCGTGACGCACGAGTTCTTCGGCATGGCGCCCGCCGTGGCCGATGCCGCCGCGGCGCAGTCCGTGGTCGCGTCCCGCCTGCGGGATGCGCTCGGCGTCCGCACGCCGGTGGCCTCGCGCTGAGGCACCCGTCGTCCCGGGCGGCCCGCCGCCCGGGACGGGCCGTCACCCGCGGAGCGTGGCGCCCGTTGCCTTGGTGACGACGGCCACGATCCGCTGGCTCACGGCCTCGATCTCGGCGTCGGTCAGCGTCCGCTCGCGCGGCTGCAGCGTCACCTGGACGGCCAGGCTCACCTTGCCCTCCGGCAGGCGCTCGCCCTCGTAGCGGTCGAAGAGGGTGACGTCCGCGACCAGTGCCTTGTCGGCGTTGCGTGCGGCGCGCAGCAGCGTCTCGGCCGGCACGGCCGCATCCACCAGGAAGGCGAAGTCGCGCCGCAGCGGCTGGAAGGCTGGCAGGTCGGGCAGCCCGCGCTTCCGCCGCTTCGGCTCCGGCACCGCGTCCAGGAAGACCTCGAACGCCACCGCCGGGCCGTGGATGCCGATCGCGGCGCGCACCCGCGGGTGCAGCTCCCCAAAGGTGGCGAGCACCACCTTCGGACCCTGCCGCACGACGCCCGAGCGGCCCGGGTGGTAGAAGCCGGGCGCGTCCGCGGTCACGCCCAGCGCCGCCATCGGCACGCCGAGCGCGGCCAGCACCGCCAGCGCATCGCCCTTCGCGTCAAGCGCGTCCACCGCCCGCGCCGGCGCGGCCCAGTTGGCCGGCGTCTGCCCCGCGCGCACCCCCGCCGCCACGGCGAGCTGTCCGTTCGGCGAGGTGTCCCGGTAGGCGCCGCCGATCTCGGCCAGCGCCAGGTCCGCGAAGCCCCGAGCCGCGTTGCGCCCCGCCGCCATGGCGAGGGAGGCAACCGGCGTCGGCCGCATCTGGTCGAGGTCCGAGGCGATCGGGTTCTCGAGCCGCAGGACATCCGGCGTACCGCCGAACAGCGCCGCCGTGCCGCGCGCCAGGAAGCCGTAGGTCACGCAGTCCTGCATCCCCCGCGCGGCCAGCACGCGCCGCGCCAGCGCCGCCCGCACCTGCCGTGGCGCGAGGGCCGGCGGCGGCACGGGCGAGGCGACCGGCAGCGAGACCGCCGGCACGGCATCGAGCCCGCCGAGGCGCAGCACCTCCTCCACGAGGTCGCACTCCGCCTCGACCGCGGCGCAGCCCTCGGCCGCCGCTCGGGCGCGGTCGGCGGGAAGCGACGGATCCTGGTCGAGCGGGCCAGGCGCGGCGATGTCATTGCGCCAGGAGGGCACGGCAACCGTCACCTGCTCGGCGTCGCGGCTCTCCACCGCGAAACCCAGCCGCTCCAGCCGCGCGCACGCCTCCTGCGCGGTCAGGTCCAGGCCGCCGAGCGTCCGCACCCGGTCGAAGCGCAGCGTGGCGGAGCGGTGCCAGTCCGGCTCCGCCCCGGCGGCGGAGACCTCCGACGCCTCGCCGCCGCAGAGGTCGATGATCATGCGCGTGGCCGCCTCCAGCGCCTTCGGCATCAGCGCCGGGTCCACCCCACGCTCGAAGCGCTGGCGGGCATCCGTGCGCACGTCGTGGCGGCGGCCCGAAAGGGCGATGCGCACGGGGTCGAAGAGTGCGCATTCGATGAAGCACTCGGCCGTGCCCTCGTCGCAGCCCGAGTGCTCGCCGCCGATGATGCCGCCCAGCGCCTCAACGCCGCGCGCATCGGCGATGACGCCGTCCTCGTCGGTCAGCGCGTAGGTCTTGCCGTTCAGCGCCGCCAGCTCCTCGCCGGGGCGGGCCATGCGCATGGTGAGCGTCGGCCCGGCCGTCTTCGCCACGTCGAACACGTGCAGCGGCCGGCCATGGGCGAAGGTGAAGAGGTTCGTGACGTCCACCAGCGCGTTGATCGGCCGCAGCCCGACCGCGACCAGCCTGTCCTGCAGCCACCGCGGACTCGGCCCGTTGCGCAGCCCGCGGACGGCGCGGCCGAGCACCCAGGTGCAGGCGCGCGGATCGGCGATCTCCCAGCGCAGCGGCGAGGGGTAGGCGGGCGCGACGGGCGCCACCTCCCACGGCCGCAGCGTGCCGAGGCCCGCCGCCGCGAGGTCGCGCGCGATGCCGCGGACCGAGAGGGCGTCGCCGCGGTTCGGCGTGACCTTGATCTCGATCACCGGGTCGTCGAGGCCCGCCCAGCGCACGTAGCTCTCGCCGAGCGGCGCGTCCTCGGGCAGGTCCACGATGCCGGAGTGGTCCTCGCCGAGGCCCATCTCGCGCGCGGAGAGCATCATCGCCTCCGACTTCACGCCGCGTATCTCGCCGGCCTTGAGCGTGATGCCGGTGCCCGGGATGAAGGCGCCAGGCAGTGCCAGCACGCCCTTCATGCCGGTGCGCGCATTCGGCGCGCCGCAGACGACGGACAGCTCCCGCCCGTCGCCTGCATCCACGCGCAGCGCGCGCAGGCGGTCGGCATTCGGGTGCTGCACCGCCTCGACCACACGGGCGATGCGGAAGGCAGCAAGCGCCGCGCCGCGGTCCTCGACGCCCTCGACCTCGATGCCGATGGCGGACAGCGCCGTGGTGATGCGGTCGAGCGACGCCTCGGTGTCGAGGTGCTCGCGCAGCCAACTCAGGGTGAACTTCATTGTTTCAGGCCCTCAGACGCCGGGCGCCCGCATCCGCGGGCTTGGCTTCGCCGCACTCGCGGCGGGCCCCGTTCGGGGCCTCGGCACTGCGTGCCGCCATGTCAGATCCCCTCGTGCAGGCTGGCAGGCGCGAGCGGGTCGGCCGCG
>DASQNQ010000267.1:0-15551 GCA_035644895.1 Acetobacteraceae bacterium
ACTTCCTGCTGGCGGTCGTGCTGTTCGGCCTGATCTACGCCACCGTTGGCCGCCCCGTGCCTTCGGCGACCATCGGCACCGTGGCCGAGGCCTCGGCCGCGGCGCAGGCGGGGCTGCTGCCTGGCGACCGCATCCTGGCGCTCGACGGCCAGCCCGTCGTGCGGTTCGAGGACGTGCAGCGCCACATCCAGCCCCGCGCCGGCCAGCCAGTGCAGGTGACGATCGAGCGCGAGGGCCGCGAGCGCACGGTCACCGCGACCCCCGGCAGCCGGGGCGGGGAGGGCGCGGCGGTCGGCGTTCTCGGCGTCTCCGCCGGCGCGGCGGAGTTCGAGCGGCTGAATCCCTTCTCGGCCGTCGCCGCAGGTGCCGCGCAGACCTGGGACGTCACGGCGCAGACGCTCGGCGCACTTTGGCAGATGGTTTCCGGCGGCCGCGGCGCGGAAGACCTCGGCGGGCCGATCCGCATCGCGCAGCTCTCGGGTCAGGTGGCAGAGCTGGGCATCGGGTCGCTGCTCGCGTTCATGGCGGTGCTGTCGGTGAACCTCGCGCTGATCAACCTGTTCCCGATTCCCATTCTCGATGGCGGGCACCTGGTGTTCTACGCGGCGGAGGCGATCCGCGGCCGGCCGTTGCCCCCGCGCGCGCAGGAGATCGGCTTCCGCGCCGGATTCGCGCTGCTGCTGGCCCTGTTCGTCTTCGCGACCTGGAACGACCTCGCGAACCTCGGCGTGGTTCGCTGGATCGCCGGGCTGGCAGGGTAGGGACGGCGCTCGCGAAGCCGGGAGGGGCGGGGGTGGCGGGGCACGGCCTTCCCGGCTAGTGTCCGGCGCCCTTCCCGACCCACCTCGGCTGGAATCCGCGCGCTTGCCCTCCCTCCGTCTTCTCCTGCTCGCCTCCGCCTGCCTGCTTCCGGCCTTCCTGCCGCTTGCCGCGGAGGCGCAGAACCGGCCGCGCCAGCCGGCGCTCCGCTCCCTGCCGGCGGCCGCGCCCGCCCCGCAGGGCGTCGTCCGCCAGATCGCGGTCGAGGGCAACCAGCGCATCGAGGCGGACACCATCCGCTCCTACATGCTGATCCAGCCCGGTGACGCCTTCGACGCCGACCGGCTGGACCGCAGCCTGCGCACGCTGTTCGCCACCGGCCTCTTCCGGGATGTCGCCGTCACCCGCGTGGGCGACACGATCCGCGTGCGCGTCGAGGAGAACCCGATCGTCAACCGGGTGGCCTTCGAGGGGAACAGCAAGGTTTCCGACGACGTGCTCCGGCCGGAGGTGCAGCTGCGCACGCGCTCGGTCTTCACGCCGCAGGCCGCGCAGGCGGACCGTCAGCGCATGCTCGACCTCTATGCGCGCCGCGGCCGCTTCGCCGCGCGCATCGAGCCGAAGGTCATCCCGCTCGACCAGAACCGGGTGGACGTGGTCTATGAGATCACGGAGGGCGACGCCGCGCTCGTCCAGGGCATCAACTTCGTCGGCAATACCGCCTTCTCCGACGGGCGCCTGCGCGACGTGGTCGCGACGCGGGAGACGGCCTGGTACCGCATCCTGTCCACCTCCGACGTCTACGACCCGGAGCGGCTGAACTTCGACCGAGAACTGCTGCGCCGCTACTACCTTCGGAACGGCTATGCCGACGTGCAGGTCACCACTGCCGCCGCCGAGCTGTCGCCCGACCGGAACGGCTTCTTCGTGACCTACGCGATCGACGAGGGGCCGCGCTACCGCGTCGGCAACCTCGACATCCGGAGCACCATCCGCAACGTCCGGCCGGAGGAGTTCCGCGGCGCGCTCGCGGTCCAGGAGGGCGACTGGTACGACGGCGACGCGATCGAGCGCTCGGTTGAGGCGCTGTCGGACGCCATCGGCTCGCGCGGCGTGCCTTTCGTGGACATCTCGCCGCGGGTCGTGCGGAACCGGGATGCGCGCACGGTGGACGTCGTGTTCGAGGTGGGCGAGGGCAACCGCGCCTTCATCGAACGCATCGACATCAACGGCAACCTGCGCACCGCGGATCGCGTGATCCGGCGCGAGTTCCGCCTGGCGGAGGGCGACGCGTTCAACGCGGCGC
Source organism: Acetobacteraceae bacterium (assembly GCA_035644895.1). GTDB lineage: Bacteria > Pseudomonadota > Alphaproteobacteria > Acetobacterales > Acetobacteraceae > Falsiroseomonas. The sequence continues at coordinate 2,066 of DASQNQ010000267.1, forward strand.
AGATCCGCCGCTCCCGCCAGCGCATCCGCGACCTCGGCTACTTCGCCTCGGCCGAGATCACGCCGCAGCCCGGCAGCGCGCCGGACCGTGTTGTGCTGAACACCCAGGTCACGGAACGACCGACGGGCGAGGTGTCGCTCGGCGGTGGCTTCTCCACCGATGCGGGCTTCCTGGCCGACTTCGGCATCCGGGAGCGCAACTTCCTCGGCAGCGGCGTGGACGTGCGTCTGAACACGCTGATCGCGCAGCGGCGGCAGCAGCTCGACTTCGCCGTGACCGACCCGGCCTTCCTCGACCGGAACCTCTCGGCCGGGTTCGACCTGTTCTACATCACCCGCAACCTGCGCGAGATCGCCTCCTACTCCGAGCGGCGCGCCGGCCTCGTGCTGCGGGCGGGCTACGAGTTCAACGAGCGCGTGCGGCAGAGCTGGTCCTACAGCCTGGTGCAGCGCGAGGTCTTCGAGATCCAGCCGGAGGCGAGCCGCTTCATCCGCGAGCAGGCGGGCAGCACGCTGCTGTCGCAGATCGGCCAGACCATCTCCTACGATGCGCGCGACAGCCGCATCGACCCGCGGAGCGGCTACATCATCCGGCTCGGCACGGACTTCGCCGGGCTCGGCGGCGATGTCTCCTATGTGCGGCTCCGCGCGGACGCGGCGGCCTACTTCCCGCTCGAGCGCGTCTTCGGCGCCCCGGACTGGGTGCTGGCGGTGACGGCGGGCGGCGGCTTCCTGAACCCGGTCGGCGACGACGAGCGGATCATCGACCGCTTCTTCCTCGGCGGCGACAACCTGCGCGGCTTCGCCCTGGCGGGCGCCGGCCCGCGCGACACGGCGACGAACGATCCCCTCGGCGGGCGCCTGATCTGGACGCAGACGACGGAGCTGCGCTTCCCGCTGCCCCTGCCGTCCGAGATCGGGCTGTTGGGCCGCGCCTTCGTGGATGTGGGGTCGCTCAGCCAGACCCCGGTCCGGGGGGCGGGGGTGGAGGACGATGCGGCGCCCAGGGTCGGCGCCGGCGTCGGCGTGTCCTGGCGCACGCCGGTCGGGCTGATCAACATCGATCTCGCGCAGGCGGTGGTGAAGCAGAGATACGACGAAACCCAGGTGCTCCGCTTCGGCTTCGGCACGCGCTTCTGAACCCGCCATGCCCCATCCTTGCCCGTCCCGCATTTCCGCCGCCGCCGCCTTTGCGCTATGGCGCGATGCCTGAACACCGGAAGACGCCCCTGATGCTTCGGCCCGCCCTGACCCTCGCCGCCCTCGTCCTGCTGGCTGCGCCCGCCCTCGCGCAGCAGCAGGGGGGGCAGGAATGGTTCGTCCCAGGCCAGGGCGGGCAGCAACGCCCGGCCGGCCAGGCGCAGCCCGCCCAGGGCCAGCCCCAGGGCCAGCAGCGGCCGCCCCAGCAGGGGCAGGCCGCGCAGCAGCGCCCGCCGGCCGGCCAGCGGCCGCCTGCGCCCGTCATCGGCATCGTGGACGTGCCGGAGGTCCAGCGCCTCTCGGCCGCCTTCAACCAGGTGCGCGAGGAGGTGGAGCGGCGCCGCGCCCGGCTGAACGAGGACCTGCAGCGCGAGCAGGGGCGCTGGCGCGACCTGCAGCAGCAACTCGCCGCGGCGCGCGCCACCCTGCCGCCTGAGGAGCTGCGTGTGCGGGAGCGCGACCTGCAGGACCGCATCGCCGACAGCCAGCGGATCTTCCGCGACCGCGCGCGCGGCCTGGACCAGGCCGCCCAGCAGGGATTGCAGCAGATCGAGCAGGCGCTTGGCACCGTGATCCGGCAGGTCTCCGCCTCCCGGGGCATCAATCTCGTGCTGCCGCGCGCGCTGATCATCTACAACGAGGCCGGATTCGACATGACCGAGGAGGTGTCGGCCCAGCTCAACCGCGTTCTCCGCAGCGTGCCGCTGCCGGCGGAGGGCGCCGAGGCCGCGGAGGGCCAGGCACCGCAGGCGCGGCCGGCCCAGGCGCCGGCCCAGCCCCGCCCGGCGCCCGCACAGCCCGCCCGGTAGCGCCTTGTCGGCCGACCCGCGCTTCCACCCTGCTGGCCGGCGACGGTCGCTGGCTGAGCTTGCCGAGGCAATCGGAGCCGAGGCGCGTGGCGATGGCGCGCGCATGCTCTCCGGCGTCGGCGCGCTCGACACGGCCGGACCGGAGGAGGTCGCCTTCCTTGAGCACCGGCGCTGGCTGCCCCTGCTCGCTGGGACGCGCGCCGGGGCCGTGGTGCTCGATGCGCGCTTCGCGGACCGCCTGCCCGAGGGCTCGGCCGCGCTGCTCACCGCCTCCCCGCAGCTCGGCTTCGCGCGCATCGCCGCCCTGCTGCATCCCACGCCTGCGCCGAGGCCGGGCGTGCATCCCTCCGCCGCGGTGGCGGAGACGGCGCGGCTCGGCCCCGGATGCGAGGTCGGGCCCTTCGCCGTGATCGGCGACGCGGCCGAGGTCGGAGAGGGATGCGTCATCGGCCCGCATGCCGTGGTCGGGGCGGGCGTCGTGCTCGGGCCGCGGTGCCGCATCGGCGCGCATGCCTCGGTCACCCATTGCCTTGCGGGGGAGGGCGTGGTGCTGCATCCCGGGGCCCGCGTCGGGCAGGACGGCTTCGGCTTCGTGCCGACGCCCGAGGGGCGCTACCAGTCCGTGCCGCAGCTCGGCCGCGTGATACTGGGCGACTTCGTCGACATCGGCGCGAACGCCTGCGTGGACCGTGGCGCGCTGGGCGACACGGTGCTCGGGCCGGGCACGCGCCTCGACAACATGGTGCAGATCGGGCACAACGTTCGCGCGGGTCGCGGATGCGTGTTCGTGGCCCATGCCGCAATCGCTGGTTCCGTCACGCTGGGTGACTACGTGCAGGTCGCGGGACAGGCCGCGATCGCGGGGCACCTCACGATCGGCGACCGGGTGCGGATCGGTGCCCAGTCCGGGGTGATGAACGACCTGCCGGCCGGGACCGACGTCGTGGGCAGCCCCGCGTGGCCGGCGAAGGAAACCTTCCGCGCCATGGCGATGCTGAAGCGCCTGGCGTCGCGGCGGGACGGCAAACAGGAAGGCTGACAGGGCAGGCCGGGATACCATGGACGTGACCGAGGGTGCCGCCGGCACTGTTGAGGCCTACGATATCGCCCGCATCATGCAGGCGATCCCGCACCGATACCCGTTCCTGCTGGTGGACCGGGTGGTGGACGTCGTTCCGGACCGTGGCGCCGTCGGCATCAAGAACGTCACCATCAACGAGAACTACTTCCAGGGACACTTCCCCCAGCACCCCGTCATGCCGGGCGTGCTGATCATCGAGAGCATGGCCCAGACCGCGGCGGTGCTGGTGGTGGAGACCCTCGGCCCGTCGGCGCAGGGCAAGCTCGTGTACTTCATGACCGTGGACAACGCGAAGTTCCGCAAGCCCGTCGTGCCCGGGGATCAGCTCCGCATCCATGTGACGAAGGAGCGCCAGCGCGGCAACATCTGGAAGTTCACCGCGGAGGCGAAGGTGGACGGCAAGGTGGTGGCCGAGGCGACCTACGCCGCCATGATCCTGGACCGCTGACGTGGGCGGCATCCACCCGGACGCGCAAGTCCACGCCTCCGCGCATGTCGACCCCGGCGCCGCCATCGGCGCGGGCTGCCGCATCGGACCTGGCTGCAGCATCAGCGCCGAAAGCGTGCTGGAGGAGGGCGTGGAGCTGATGGCCCATGTCGTGCTCGACGGGCGCGTGCGCCTCGGCGCCAAGGCCAAGGTGTTTCCCTTCGCCACCATCGGTCTCGCACCGCAGGACCTGAAGTACCGGGGCGAACCGACGGGCGTCGAGATCGGCGCGCGCACCCAGGTGCGCGAACATGCGACGATCCACCGCGGCTCCACGGGCGGCGACGGCCTGACGCGCATCGGCTCGGACTGTCTCGTGATGTGCGTGGCCCATGTCGGCCACGACTGCCGCATCGGCAACGGCGTCGTGCTCGTGAACAACGTGATGCTCGCCGGCCATGTCGAGATCGGCGACTTCGCCGTGATCCAGGGCGGCGCCGCGGTCCAGCAATTCGTGCGCATCGGCAGGCTGGCGATGGTCGCCGGCATGTCGGGGGTCGAGCGCAACGTCATCCCCTATGGCCGCGCCAAGGGCTACCGGGCGAAGCTGCTCGGCCTCAACGTCATCGGCATGCGCCGGCGGCTGGGGCTGAGCAAGGACCGCGTGATGGGCCTCGCGCACCTTGTGCACGAGATCTACCGGGGCCGGCCGGATGAAGTGGCCGAGGCGCTGCTGCCCGCGCACGCCGAGGACGAGCTGGCGCGGGAGATCCTGGACTTCGCGCGCCTGCGCGGCCGCCATGGTCTCTGCCCCTTCGGCCGGCCCTCGCCTGAGGAGGAGGACGGGGAGGCCGCATGAGCCCCCTCGGACTGATCGCGGGCGGCGGATTGATGCCGCTCCGCGTGGCCGACGCCTGTGCCAAGTCCGGCCGGCCCGTTTTCGCCATCCTGGTCGAGGGCTTTGCCGATCCCGCTGCATGGACGGCCCATCCGCACGAGGTGATTCGCCTCGGCGCGATCGGGCGCATGGTCGCGACGCTGCGGGCACGGCAGGTGCGGCAGATCGTGCTGGCAGGCCGCATCCGGCGACCAGCGCTGCTCTCCTTCGGCTTCGACGCGGAGGGGGTGCGGCTGCTGGCCAGGGTGGGGCGCCGCGCCATCCTCGGCGGCGATGACGGGCTGCTCTCCGCCGTGCTGCGCGTGGCGCGGGAGGAGGGGTTCGAACCGGTCGGCGCGCAGGAGGTGCTGGCCGACCTGCTGGTGCCGCCGGGGCCACTCACGCGGACGAGGCCGGACGAGCAGGCGCTGGCCGACATCGCGCGCGGCGTCCTGGTCTGCCGCATGCTCGGCCACGCCGATGCCGGCCAGGCCTGCGTGGTGCAGCAGGGCCTCGTGCTGGCGCTCGAGGGCATCGAGGGCACGGACGCGATGCTCGCGCGTTGCGGGGAGCTGCGGCGGGAGGGTCCGGGCGGCGTGCTGGTCAAGACCGTGAAGCCCGGGCAGGACACGCGCGTCGACCTGCCGGCGATCGGCCCGGACACGGTGCGCAGCGCCGCCGCTGCCGGGCTGAGCGGCATCGTGATCGAGGGGCGCTCGGGCAATGCCGGCACCATCCTGCTCGACCGCGACGCCACCATATCGGCGGCGGAGGCGGCGGGGCTGTTCCTGCTCGCGATCCGCCCCGAGGACCACCTTCCCAAGGAGGAGAACGCATGAGCCAGGGCCGCTTCCTGCACACCATGATCCGCGTCGGCGACCTGCAGCGCAGCGTCGACTTCTACACGCGCCTCCTCGGGATGCGCGAGCTCCGCCGCCGCGACGTGCCCGACGGCAAGTACACCCTCTGCTTCCTCGGCTATGGCGAGGGCAACGCCGAGGGCCAGGGTGAGATCGAGCTGACCTACAACTACGGCGTCGAGAAGTACGAGCAGGGCACGGCCTTCGGCCACCTCGCCGTCGGCGTGCCGGACGTGAAGGCTGCCTGCGAGGCGGTCCGCGCCGGCGGCGGCAAGGTGACGCGGGAGGCGGGGCCGGTGAAGTTCGGCACCACCGTCATCGCCTTCGTCGAGGACCCGGACGGCTACAAGATCGAGCTGATCGAGCGGAAGTAGCTTGTCCGGCCTGCTGACGCCCGTCGAGGACGCGCTCGCGGGCCTTGGCGACCTGGCGCGCGCGGTGGCGGGGCGGGACCGCGTGCGCCTGGCCGTCACCGGCCTGTCGCGCGCGGGCAAGACGGTTTTCCTCACCTCCCTCGTCGCGAACCTGCTCGCGGCGGGGCAGGGAGCGCGGACGCTCCCGGCGCTGGAGGCGGCGGCCGGCGGGCGGCTGAAGTCGGCCCGGATCGTCCCGGCCGGCATCCAGGCCACGCCCCGCTTCGATGCGGCCGGGCACCTCGCGGCGCTTGCCGCCGACCCGCCGCACTGGCCGGAGCGGACGGACGACCTCTCGACGCTCGAGATCGTGCTGGAGGTGGACCCGGCCGGCATCCTGGGCCAGGCGCGGTCCCTGTTCACCGGTCCGCGGCAGGTGACCTTGGAGCTGCTGGACTACCCAGGCGAGTGGCTGCTCGACCTGCCCATGCTTTCCCAGGGCTACGCCGCATGGTCGCGCGAGACCCTGGCGCGGCTGCGCCAGGGGCGGCGGGCGGCGGCGGCGGCGGCCTTCCTCGCCTTCGTCGACGCGCTGCCGCCGGGCGCGCCGGCCGAGGACGGGCTGGTGCGGCGGGGCTTCGACCTCTACCGCGATGCGCTGCTTGCCTGCCGCGACCGGCTCGGCTTCCGCTTCCTCCAGCCCGGGCGGGCGCTGAACCCGGGGCCACGGGGTGAGGCGCCGATCCTCTGGTTCTTCCCGCTGCCGCATGCCGGGGGCGGCGGCCTCGCCGCGCTGCTGGCCGAGCGCCACGCGGCCTACCTCGCGGACCAGCGCGCCGCCTTCTTCGACCCGTTCTTCCGCCGCTTCCACCGCCAGGCCGTGCTGGTGGATGCGCTCGGCGCCCTGCATGCGGGGGAGGAGGCGTTCGACGACACCGCCGCTGCGCTCTCGGCCGTGGCGGGGTCGCTGCGCGGGGGCCTCGGCCTCTTCGACCTGCTGACCGGGCAGGGGGTGCGGCGCGTGGGCTTCGCCGCGACCAAGGCCGACCACGTCCCCGGCCGCTCGCGCGAGGCGCTGGTCGGGCTGCTCGGCGATCTCGTCGGCCGCGACCCGGCCGGACCGCTCGATGCCGCGACCTCCGTCCACACGGTCGCGTCCATCCGCTGCACGGAAGACGATGTGGCGGTGCTGGATGGGCGGCCCGTTGCCGCCGTGCGCGGCGTGCTGCTGGATGGCGGACGCTCGGCCAAGGTCTATCCGGGCGAGGTGCCGCTGCGCCGCCCGGACGACGCGTTCTGGGAGCATGCCTTCTTCGAGATGCCGGTCTTCCGTCCGCCGCGCCTGCCGGCTGACGGACGCTCCGGCATCCCCCATCTCGGGCTCGACGCGCTGCTGGCCGCGCTGATCGGAGACCTGCTGTGAGCGATGCGCAGCCCCCTCGGCCCCCGCCGCGCGGCCCCCGGGTGATCGCCGAGGACGCGGACGCGCCGCCTGCCCCGCGGCTCGACTTCGGGTGGGAGCATGCCGTGGCCCCGGTCGCGCCGCCGCGGGTGGAGCGGCGCTGGTCGGCGCTGTCCCTCGCCGCGGCCGGAGTCGGCGTCCTGGTCGTCGGCCTCTCGGCGCTCGATGCCGCGAACTTCGTGGCCGACCAGTTCGAGCGCGCCGCCTGGCTTGGCTGGGTGACGCTTGCCGTCGTGCTGGGCGGCTACGGGCTGCTCGCCTGGGCGGTGCTGCGGGAGTTGCGGGGCCTTTGGGGCCTCCGCCACGTGGACCGCGCGCGGGCCGCCTTCGCCCGCGGCGACTACGTCACCGCGCGGGAAGAGGCGCTGGACTGGGCCGCGCGCGTGCCCGCCGCCGCCGGCATCGCGCCCACGCTGCGGGGGGCCAACGACCTCGACCAGATGGCGGCGCTGCTGGAGGCCGGGCCGCTTGCGGAGCTCGACCGGCAGGCCGCCGCCGCCGGACGCGCCGCGGCGATCCAGGCCTTTGCGGCGACGGCTCTCGTGCCCTCCCCGGCGCTGGACGCCGTGTTCTTCGGCTGGCGCGGGGTGCGGCTGGTGCGGGAGGTGGCGGTGATCCACGGGCTGCGCCCGGGGCTTTCGGGCACCATCGCCCTCCTGCGCCGCTGCGTGTTCGAGGCCGGGGCGGTCGGCGCGGCGAACGTGGCCATCGACACCGCGACGCGGGCCGTCATCTCGAGCCCGCTGGTGCAGCACCTTGCGGGGGAGACCGGGTCGGGCGCGGTCGCGGCGCGGCGGATGATCATGCTCTCCCGCGCCGCGGCGCGGGCCTGCCGCATCCTGCCGCCGCGGCCTTAGAGCACGCTCCGATCAGCCGAACCGCACAGCGGTTCGACCTGATCGGACGCTGCTCTAGCCTTCGGCGGCGGCCAGGATGCGGGAGATCGCCTCCGCGCGCCCGAGCACGTGCAGCACGGCGTCGATCGGCGGGCTCTGCGTGCTGCCGGTCAGCGCCACGCGCAGCGGCTGCGCCACCTGGCCGAGCTTCACCCCCTTCACCTCGGCGTAGTCTCGGAGCCACTGCTCCAGGTCCCGTCTCTCCCACGGCGCGTCGGAGAGGAACTCCGCCAGGTCGGCCAGCCGCGCCTTCGCCTCCGGCGTCAGCAGGGCGGCGGCCTTCGGGTCCATCGGCGGCGGGCCGTCCTGCAGGACGAAGCTGGCGGCGGCTGCAAGGTCCTCCAGCGTCTTCGCGCGCTCCTTCAGGTCGGGCATCAGCGCCTCCACCCGCGCGGCGCCGTCCGTGCCGAAGCCCACGCCCCGCTTCGCAAGCCGCGCGAGCACGTCCCGCGCGAGTCGGGCATCCTCGGCCTGCCGGAGGTACACGCCGTTGAAGTGCAGCAGCTTGGCGTAGTCCATGCGCGACGCGGCACGGCCGATGTCGGCGACGTCGAAGATGCGGATCGCATCCTCCCGCCCGATCACCTCCGTGTCGCCGTGACCCCAGCCGAGGCGGAGCAGGTAGTTGCACACCGCCTCCGGCAGGAAGCCCTGGTCGCGGAACTCGAGCGCGCCGACCGCGCCGTGTCGCTTCGACAGCTTCGCCCCGTCCGCGCCGTGGATCAGCGGTACGTGCGCGAAGCGCGGCCGGTGCCAGCCCATCGCGTCGTAGACCATGCACTGCCGGAAGGTGTTGGTCAGGTGGTCGTCGCCGCGGATGACATGGGTGATGCGCATGTCACGGTCGTCCACCACCACCGCGTGCAGGTAGGTCGGCGTGCCGTCCGAGCGCAGGATGATCATGTCGTCGAGCTCCGACGCGGCGACCCGCACCGTGCCCTGCACCAGATCCTCCACCACCGTCTCGCCCTCCCGCGGCGCCTTGATGCGGATGGCCGGGGCCACGGAGGGGGCCTGCGCCGGGTCCAGGTTCACCCAGCGGCTGCCGTCGTACTTGAAGGGACGCTTCTGCGCCTCGGCCTCCGCGCGCTGCGCCGCCAGCTCCTCCGGCGTGTCGTAGGCGAGGTAGGCGGCACCCTTCGCGAGCAGCTCCCGCGCGACCTCGGCGTGCCGCGCCTCCCGCGAGGACTGCATCACCGGCTCCTCATCCGGCGAGAGGCCGAGCCAAGCGAGGCTTTCGAGGATCTGCCGCACCGCTTCCGGCGTGGAGCGCGCCTTGTCAGTGTCCTCGATGCGCAGCAGGTACTGCCCGCCGTGCCGGCGCGCGAAGAGGAAGTTGAACAGCGCGGTGCGGGCACCGCCGATGTGGAGATACCCGGTGGGCGAGGGGGCGAAACGGGTGCGGACGGTCATCCCGGGCGTCTAGACCAGAACCGCACGCGCCGGAACCGTGAAGAGGCGGGCCTTGCGGCGGGAGGCCACCCGCCTCACTCTCGTTTTCGTGAACGCGTTGTTGACCGCCCAGGCCCAGCCCGGCGCGCTGGCCTTTTCGCGGGCCGGCGCGGCGGCGCTGCTTGAGGCGCAGCACGGCCGCTTCGCCCCCTGGCTCGCCGTGTCGCTCGGGGCCGGGGTGCTGGCCTACTTCTCCGTGCGGGCGGAGCCGGGCGTCTGGTGGCTGTGGGCGGCGGCATCGCTGCTCGGCATCTCCGCCCTGGTTGCGCGGCGCGGCGCGGCGATCGCCTGGCTGGTGGCGCTTGTCGGCGCCGCGGCGCTCGGCTTCGGGGGCAGCGCCTGGCACGCCGCGCGCATGCCGCCGCCGCTCGTGCTCCCAATGGGCGCCGTCCTCGTCAGCGGCGAGATCAGCAGGGTGGACCTGCTTCCGGAGGGCGGCCGGCGCGTCACCCTCCGCGCGCCGCGCCTGGATGGTGGGGCGCCGCTGCAACGCACTCTCCGCGTCCGCCTGCGCGCCAACGACCCGGCCCGGCCTGCCGCAGGGGACAGGCTCGCCGTGCGGGCCCTGGTCCGGCCGCCCTCCGCCCCGGCCGCGCCGGGTGCGTGGGACTTCCAGCGCGCGGCCTACTTCTCGGGCCTTGGCGGCAGCGGCTTTGCCCTCGGCATGGCCGAGGTGATCCCAGGGCCGGGGGACGCGGCCCCGCTCCTTTCCCTGCGGACGCGGGTCGAGGCGCGCGTTGCCGAGGCGCTGCCCGGTGCGGCGGGGGCGGTGGCCGTCGCGCTCCTGACCGGCACGCAGAGCGCGATCCCGAAGCCGGAGGCGGAGGCGATGCGCGACTCCGGACTCGCGCACCTTCTCTCCGTATCGGGGCTGCACATGACGATCGTCATGGGCGTCGCCTTCGGCGCGCTGCGCCTCCTGTTGGCATTGCCGCCGCTGGCGCTCCGGCTTCCGGGCAAGGGCCTCGCGGCGCTCGGTGCGCTGGCAGTGGGCGGGTTCTACATGCTGCTGACCGGGTCCGAGGTCCCGATGCAGCGCTGCTTCGCGATGGCAGCGATCGTGACGCTCGGCGTGCTGACAGGCAGGCGCGCCATCTCAGTGCGCGTGCTGGCCTTCGCGGCGGCAACGGTGCTGCTGGTTGACCCGGTCCAGATCATCGGCCCGTCCTTCCAGATGTCCTTCGCCGCCGTGCTCGCCCTCGTGGCCGGGATGGAGGCTTCCCGCGGCCGGCTCGGCCCGCCGCGCCGGGACGCCGGGCCCCTGCGGCGCGCCGCACTCTGGCTCGCGGCGTCCGTGGTCGTCTCGATACTGGCAGGAGCGGCGACGGCGCCCTACGGGCTGCATCATTTTGGCCGCCTGCAATCCTATGGCGTGCTGGCGAATGCGGTGGCGGTGCCGTTGACTTCGGTGCTCGTCATGCCAGCGGGGATGCTGGCCATGGCGCTGATGCCGCTCGGGCTCGACTGGCTGCCCCTGCTTGCGATGGGCGTGGGCGTCGAGGGCATCCTGCAGGTGGCTCGCCTCGTCGCCTCCTTTCCCGGCGCGGCGCCAAGCCTGGCACCGCTTCCCGGCTGGTCGGTTGCCGCCGCGACCTTCGGCTTCTGCTGGCTGGCGCTCTGGCGGGGGTGGCTCGCCCTGCTCGGCGTGCCGGTCATCGTGGCGGGCCTGGGCGCCGGCCTTGCCCAGCAACCGCCCCACGTCATCGTCTCGGCCGATGCACGACTCGTGGTGCTGCGCGGGCAGGACGGCGCCTGGCTCCATCGTTCGTCCGGCGCGCCGGCCTTCACGCGTGACGCCATGCTGCGCAGCCTGGGCCTAGGCGCGGCAGAACCGCTGCCGGCCGAGATGGACAGCGAAGGCCTCCGCTGCGCCTCGGGCGTCTGCGTGCTTCACGCAGCAGGGGGGCGCATCGCCGTGCTGAGACAGGGGCGCCGCGGGGACGCCCCCGATCCCGGGATGAGGGCGACCGCCTGCGCGCCCGGCAACCTGGTGGTCTCCGTCGAGCCGCTCCGGGAGCAGTGCGGAGGAAACCGGGTCATAGACCGCTTCTCGGTCTGGCGTGACGGTGCCCATGCCGCATGGCTCGGACCGGGTGGAGCGGTCGTCGTGTCGGACAGGTCCTGGCGTGGCGCTCGCCCCTGGGTTCCTCCCCCGCCCATGCCGGGCCGTCCTGATCCTGCTCCGATGGCGCCAGTCGACACGGGTGACTGACCAGCCGCCATCACAACTCCGCGCCACCGCAACGTTCCGGTTCACTGATCATTAAGCCGCCCTATTCTACCGCTTGGTACCGACCCAAAAACGGGACTGGAGGAGCGGAATGATAACGGTCACCTCACTGGCAGCGGGCGCGGCACTTGGTGTTGCCCTGCTGCTTGCCCTGCTGCGTCTTCGCGACTGGCATCGGGACGCGGAGACGGAGTGGGACCCCTACTGAAGAAACGTCCCGCTCCGGCTGGGGACGCACCACCGGATGCGCGGCGCGTGCATCCACACCCCTTACCGCCGCCGCGTCAGTACTTCCTGAGGAGGCCGATCAGACGGCCCTGCACGCGAACGCGATCCGGCCCGAAGATCCGCGTTTCGTAGGCGCGGTTCGCCGGCTCCAGCGCGATCGAGTTGCCCTTGCGCCGCAGGCGCTTCAGCGTGACTTCCGCATCGTCCACCAGCGCGACGACGATGGCGCCGTTCTCGGCTGTCTCGCCCCGGCGGATGATGACCGTGTCGCCGTCCAGGATGCCGGCTTCCACCATCGAGTCGCCGGATACCTCGAGCGCGTAGTGCTCGCCCGCGGCCAGAAGCGCAGCCGGCACCTCGACGCTGCTGCCCTGGTCGCGCAGCGCCTCGATCGGCAGGCCGGCCGCGATCCGCCCGTAGAGCGGAAGCTGCACGGCGGCGACCTCGTTCGCCGCGCGCGTCACGCCCGTCAGGGCGGCGGCAAAGTTTCCGCGAATGACGTTCGGCGCGAATCCCGGTGCAGCAGGGGGGGGAGGTGGTGCGGGCTCCGTCCGTGCCTCGCCGCGGCGAGGCGCCAGGCTCTCCGGCATGCGGAGCACCTCGAGCGCCCGTGCCCGGTGGGCGCGCCGCTTGAGGAAGCCCCGCTCTTCCAGCGCCGTGATGAGGCGGTGGATGCCGGACTTCGACTTGAGGTTGAGCGCCTCCTTCATCTCCTCGAAGGAAGGCGAGAAGCCGGTCGCGCGCAGGTGCCGATCGATGAACATGAGCAGCTCGTGCTGCTTCCGCGTGAGCATGCGCCCCTCCTCTGGCGACAGTGGCGCCAACCGCCTGCACGCCGCTGGATGGTGGCGAACAAACGGGCAACCCGTCCCGCGTGTTCTAGGTAGGTTCCCTCTCGCAGGTCAAATGCTTTCCAGCCACAGCATGCAAAAATTCCTGGCCGGCCGTTGACGGCGACTGCGCCGAAACCAACGGGCCGGAGGTCAGAAACCCATGTCGCCCAATGGGATGACCTCCGCCTCGGCCCCCTCGGGCAGCGCGGGCGCGAAGGGCGGCCGCAGGATCAGCGCATCCGCCCGGGCAAGCGTCTTCAGCATCGCCGAATCCTGGACGGGGAAGGGATGGGCCACGACTCGGCCATCGCGATCCTCGGACAGGGTGGCCCGCAGGTGGTCGAAGCGCCGGTCATTGGCGCCAAGCGGCGCGCCGACCCGCACCCTGATCAGGCGCGGCGGCGCGGCCGGCAGGCCCGACAGCACCGAGGCGGCGGGCGCCAGGACCTGCACGCCGCACACCAGGGTGGACACTGGGTTCCCCGGCAAGCCAAGCACGGGCACATCGCCGAGCCGGCCCCAGATGAGCGGCTTGCCGGGGCGCATCGCGATCTTCCAGAAATCGAGGGTGAAGCCCTCCTCCCCAAGCGCCGACTGGACCAGATCGTGGTCCCCGACGCTCGCGCCACCGGTCGTCACGAGCAGGTCGCACCCCCGCGCGGCACGGCCCGCGGCCGCGATCGCCTCGCCGTCGTCGGGCGCAACCGGCAGGGCCACCGGTTCCCCGCCCGCGGCGCGGACCAGTGCGGCGAGGGCATGCGTGTTCGAGGACACGATCC
>DASQNQ010000268.1:0-2050 GCA_035644895.1 Acetobacteraceae bacterium
CATCGCCTCGCGCATCGCCTCGGGGTTCATCGCCGACCGCATCGGCGGGCTCGGCACCCTGCTGCTGGGATCGGTGCTGCAGGCCCTCGCGCTGCTGCTCTACCTGTTCTTCGACGGGCTCGCCTCGCTCTACGTCATCAGCGCGCTGTTCGGGCTGTTCCAGGGCGGCATCGTGCCCTCCTACGCCATCATCGTGCGGGAGCACTTCCCGCCGGCCGAGGCCGGCACGCGCGTCGGCATCGTGCTGATGTCGACCCTGGTCGGCATGGCGCTCGGCGGGTGGATGTCGGGCGTGGTCTTCGACCTCTCCGGCTCCTACGCCGCCGCCTTCCTGAACGGCATCGCCTGGAACGCGCTGAACGTGCTGATCGTCGCCTGGCTGATCCTGCGGGTCAGGGGCGCCGCGGCAGGCCCACGCCCACAAGCGCGTCCCGCGTGACGAGCGCCGCGAGCCGCGCCGCGTCCCAGCCCTCCGTGCCCGGCGGGCGCAGCGGCAGCACCATCCAGCGGTAGTCGGCGGTGCTGTCCACGACGCGCACCTCCACCCCCTCCGGCAGCACGGTCCCCCACTCCGCCAGCACGCCGCGCGGGTCGCGCACCGCCCGCGCCCGGTAGGCGGACGACTTGTACCAGTGCGGCGGATAGCCCAGCACCATGCGCGGGTAGCAGGAGCAGAGGGTGCAGACGACCAGGTGATGCACGCGGTCCGTGCTCTCCAGCACGCCGAGCGGCGGGGCGCCGGCCATGGACACACCCATCGCCTCGGCGGCAGCCGAGCCGTCGCGCAGCAGCAGGTCCCGGTAGGCCGGGTCGGTCCAGGCGCGCGCGACCATCGCCGCGCCGATCTCGGGGCTCGCGCGCCCGGTCCGCGCGACCTGCGCCTCGATCTCGGCCTCGGTCAGCACGCCGCGCGCGACGAGCGCCGCGACGAAGCGCTCCAGCAGCGCGACGCTTTCGGGGTTCGGGGGCGCGGCCATCAGCGGGGCTCCTCCAGCCAGTGCTCGTAGAGCTCGACCAGCAGCGTGTCGCCGGGCCGTCCCTCCCCCCACAGCGCCGGCTGGTCGAAGCGCACGTGGTACAGCGGCACGCGCGCGGCCGGGCGGGCGAAGGCCAGGTCCTCGGGGTTGGGGAAGGCGCCGAGCGGCCGCTCCACCACCCCCTCCCGCCCGCGCAGGTAGTGCGGCGTGCGGATGTGGCAGGGGCCGAGCGTCTCCGGGTAGCGCGCCGCCACGCGCACCCGCGTGCCGGGGGCGAACCTCACGGCCGCAGCTCCGCAGCGTCCACCACCCCCTTCTCCACCATCAGGCCGGAGATCGAGCGCAGCCAGCGCTCGTAGTAGCCCAAGCGGTGGTACTCCGCCTCCGGGATCGCCTCGATCCCGCGCCGCAGCTCGTCCACCGTCATCAGGCCGCGCTGCGCGAGGATCTGGCGCAGCGCGTCCACCTGCCGCCCGAAGGCATCCGGCGGCGCCTCGTCCGGCTCGACCGGCGTGCAGCGGAAGCGGGCGGCGCCGCCGATGTCGTGGGTGGCGGGTGGCGGCGCCTCGTCGCTCATTTCAGCTCCTCCTCCGGAAAGGCGCCCCAGACATCCGCGCGCTTCAGGTAGCCACGATGCCCCGCCACCTGCACCTCGCACCAGGGGGCGTTCGGCTCGCATTCGCGGAAGCGGCCGATGACGCCGGGCTGCAGGCGGGCGACGGGGGCGGCCGCGTCCTCCGCCCGGCGGCGCAGCGTCACCTCCGTGGTGCCCGGGCGCACGAGGAAGTTGCGCCGGCCCGTCAGCGTCGAGGAGTGGACCCATCCCTCCGTGCCGTCCGCGTCGCGGATGCGGCGCCAGAGCTGGAACTCCCCGATGATCTGCACCGGCAGGTCGCGCCGCTGGAAGGTCCACTCGATGGGGAAGGTGGTGCCCGGCCCGACGCGCATGTTCACCTCGTCCGAGCGCAGGGCGGCGAAGCGCGGCAGCGGCAGGCCGGTGACGGGGCCGACCGCCGGCGCCGGGACCGGCTGCGGCTGGGGCGGCGGCGTCGGCTCGGGCGGACGCGGCGGGG
>DASQNQ010000269.1:0-3510 GCA_035644895.1 Acetobacteraceae bacterium
CTCGAACAGGATGAGCCCGTCGCGGCCGACCCAGGGCAGCTCCGCCCGCCAGTCCGGCACGCACTCGATCAGCCCGCCGAAGGCGCGCTCCTCCGGCGGGTCCTCGGCATGGACGCGCACCTCGTGCCCTTCCCGCATCAGGGAGAGATAGATGTCACCCAGATAGGCCCGTGGCCCGATGGCGAGGAATCGCATCGCCCCTCCTGCAACGCCGGGCACCATGGCGGCGCTCTGCCGCCCACGGCAGTCACGAGGCGGAGAATGGGACGGCTGGGCGATCTGGCGAGGGGCGGCGAGACGGTGACGGCGGCGCGGCTGGTGCGCGACCGCCCCCTGATCGCGGAACTGCAGGCGGCGCTGGTGCGCGCCGGGCTGCTGGACCCGCCGGGGGATGGCTTCCTGGGCCCGGCGACGCAGTGGGCGCTCGCCGCCTTCTGCCGGCTGGCCGGCACGCCCTTCGAGGGCGGGCTGTCGCCGGCCACCGCCGCCGCGCTGCTGGCGCCCGAGGCCCTTCTGCCCGTACGGCCCAGCCCGGACCTTGCGGGCAGGGTCGCGGCCGCGCTGCTCCGCCGGGGTGACTGGCTCTGCCGCCACCCGGACTGCGTGAACATCGTCTATGTCGAGGGCATGGATCCCGAGGGGCGGCGGACGCCGCGGCGCCCGGACTTCTTCGACGACCTGCGCCTGCTGCTGCGCATCGGCCCGGACGGCCGGCCCGTGATCCCCGGCGCCTGGGAGGCCACGACCGCCCCTGGCCGCCCCGCGGTGGAGGGGCCCGCCGAGCCCGAGGGCGCGCCACGCCTGTCGCGTGGCCAGCACCGCGCCTGGGTGATCGGCCGGACCGCGATCGGGACGGAGCTGGAGCAGGAGGCGCTGGTCCAGGCCGTGCCGGTCACGGTGACCCGCGACGCGGACCGCAACTTCCGCCGCGCGGGCGACCCGCCCGAGACCGATCTCTACGTCCTGGACCAGCACGGCGCGCTGGATGCGTCGCGCAAGCACGTGGGCGGCACCGGCGCGGGATGCCTCGTCGGGCGGGCGCAGGATGGCCACGCGGCCTTCATGGCCGCGCTGCGCAGTGACCCGCGCTGGGGGGCGAACACCGCGCACCTCTTCACGACGTCGGTCATCGGGGCGGAGGAGCTGTCCGGGTAAGCCGCGCCAGGCATCCGGGGCAGAGGCAGTGCCCCCCTGCCTCCGGCACCGGCACGGAGGGAGGCAGGTCCATGCACCAGCACCCGCCCTCCGGCCGGCACGCGAAGGCCTGGCCGCAGGCGGGGCAGGTGGCCGGGGCGGGAGGGGTCT
The DNA here is from genome assembly GCA_035644895.1 of Acetobacteraceae bacterium. Lineage (GTDB taxonomy): Bacteria > Pseudomonadota > Alphaproteobacteria > Acetobacterales > Acetobacteraceae > Falsiroseomonas. The sequence continues at coordinate 1,306 of DASQNQ010000269.1, forward strand.
GCATGGCGGGCGTCCTGCCACGCCGGACGCGTCCCGCACAGGCCGCGTGCAGAATGCGCCGCCTTGATCCAGGACAAGGAAACAGGTCACGAAGTTCGCAAGTACTGTCGGCCGAAAGACCCGACGTGCCGGGTGGAAGGCCGCTGCATGAAGAAGGTTGCCAAGGTCGCCGAGGTGGTCGGGATGATCCCCGACGGTGCCTCCATCATGGTCGGGGGCTTCATGGCCGTCGGCACGCCCACGCGGCTGATCGACGAGATCGTGCGCCAGGGCCGGCGCGACCTCACCATCATCGCCAACGACACGGCGCGACCGGGCTGCGGCGTTGGCAAGCTGATCTCCGCCGGCCTCGTCAGCCGCGTGATCGCCAGCCACATCGGCCTGAACCCCGAGACGCAGCGCGGCATGCTGACCGGCGACATCGAGGTGGAGCTCGTGCCGCAGGGGACGCTGGTCGAGCGCATCCGCGCCGGCGGCTACGGGCTGGGCGGCGTGCTGACCCCGACGGGCGTCGGCACGCTGGCCGCCGAGGGCAAGCGCGTGGTCGAGATCGACGGCCGCGCCTTCCTGCTGGAGATGCCGCTGCGCGCGGACTTCGCGCTGATCGGCGCCAAGCACGCCGACTACTCCGGCAACCTCGACTACGCGCTGACGGCGCGGAACTTCAATCCGGTGATGGCCATGGCGGCCGACACCGTCATCGCCGAGGCCGACGAGATCGTGCCGGTGGGCGTGATCCCGCCCGACCATGTCGTCACGCCGGGCGTGGTGGTGGACTACCTGATCGCGCGGGAGATGCGCCATGGATGAGAAGACGCTGATCGCGCGCCGCGTCGCGGCGGAGCTGCGGCCGGGCATGCTGGTCAACCTCGGCATCGGCCTGCCGACGCAGGTGGCGCGCCACCTGCCCGCGGGCGTCAACGTGTTCTTCCAGTCCGAGAACGGGCTGATCGGCATGCAGCCGCTGCCCGGCGAGGGGCTGGTGGACCCGGACCTGACGGATGCGGGCGGCAGCCCGGTCGGCGCGCTGCCCGGCGCCTGCGCCTTCGACAGCGCGATGAGCTTCGGCCTGATCCGTGGCGGTCACCTGGACGTCACCGTCCTCGGCGGGCTGATGGTGGATGAGGAGGGGCGGCTCGCGAACTGGATGGTGCCCGGGAAGATGGTGCCGGGCATGGGCGGCGCGATGGACCTCGTCAGCGGCGCGCGGCGCGTGATCGTCGCGATGACCCACACCGCGAAGGGCGAGCCGAAGATCGTGCGCCGCTGCACCCTGCCGCTCACCTCCATCCGGCGCGTGGACCTGATCGTCACGGAACTCGCGGTGATCGAGCCGACGGAGCGCGGCCTGCTGCTGCGCGAGACGGCGCCGGGCGTGGATGTGGATCGGGTCGTCGCGGCGACTGATGCGCGCCTCGTCTTCGAGAGCCCGGTGCGCGCGATGATGCTGGCTGCCTGAAGGAACCGCATGCCGCGGCGCGGCAACGGTTCCATCCCGGGGTGTTGACCATCTTTCCAGAACGCGTGCCGCGCGCTGCCGTTATGGCTGCAGGGCGGGCCGTAGGGCATCGCCCACTGACGTCCGTGGAGGAACACCCCATGCATACCACATTGCGCCTTGCGCTGCTCGGCGGCATCGCCGCCGGGACGGCGACGCTTGCGTCCATGCCCGTGCAGGCCCAGACCACGGGGCAGTCCGGTAGCCCCGCCGTCACCGCGCCCGCCGCGCCTGCCGCACCCGCCCGCGACGGCGCGGCCGGCGAGCGGCGCGAGGGCGCCGAGCGGTCCAACATCGTCCAGCCCTCGGCGCTCGAGGCGGGCGCGAACTCCTTCACCGAGGGCCAGGCGCGCTCCCGGCTTGAGGAGGCGGGCTTCACCAACCTCCAGGAGCTGAACCTGGACAACCAGGGCTTCTGGCGTGCCCGCGCGACGCAGGGCGGCAACCAGGTCGACGTGGCGCTGGACTTCCGCGGCCGCATCGCCTCGGGCCAGGGCCTCGCGAACCTCGGCCAGGGCAATCGCGGGCAGGGCGCGAACTCCGGCGCGACGGGCGCCGCCGCGCCGAGCAGCAGCGAGAACACGCGTGAGCGCAGCGGCAGCGCCGGCACGCTTGGCACTGGTTCGGCGCCGGACGGCACGGCAGGCAATCCGCCCTCGACCATGACGGGCCGGGCGGTGGACGCGCTGCAGGGTCAGCGCTCGCAG
>DASQNQ010000270.1:0-5460 GCA_035644895.1 Acetobacteraceae bacterium
TTCGGCGGTCCGGCCGGCGGCTTCGGCGACCGGCCGCCGCGCCGCGACTTCGGCGACCGTCCGCCCCCGCGGCGCGACTTCGACCGCGACGCGGGCGGGCCCACCTACGCGCTGAACGGCACGGTGAAGTGGTTCGACCAGGTGCGGGGCTTCGGCTTCGTCACGCCCGACGATGGCGGGCAGGACGTGTTCCTGCACTCGTCCGTGCTGCAGCGCGCCGGCCGTGCCGACGTGCAGCAGGGCGAGAAGATCGCCCTCGACGTGCGTGACGGGCAGCGCGGCCGCCAGGCCGTGAACCTCAAGGACTAGCAGCGGCCCCGGATGGGTGCCGTGAAGCCCCGGCCGGGGAACCGGCCGGGGCTTTCTTCGTCTCCGGCGAACTTTCTCTCTGGCGAACTACCGTCTCATGCGTAGCGCGCCGGCCGCAGCCCGGCGTGGAACCAGGTCACCATGCTGGTGATGTCGTAGACCGGCACCTGCAGTGCATCGCGCAGCCGCGCGGCATAGGGTGGCATGTTCGTGCATTCCAGCACGATGGCGCCGACCTCCGGATGCTGTTCCACAAGCTGGCGTCCGGCGTCCAGGATGTCCTGCTCGGCCAGCGCCACATCCATCTCCGTCTTCTCGGCCCCGATCAGCACGCGAAAGAACTCGCGTCCCCCCTCCGTGCCCACAACCGGAACGTCGCGCGGCACGCCGGCCGCGTCGAGATGCGCATCGGTGAGCGAGGCGCGGCAGACCGTGATGACGCCGACCCGGCGCCCGGGCGGCAGCATGGTCTGCACCCAGGGCACCTGCAGCAGGGAGGAGGTGGCGACGGGCACGCGCACCGCCGCCGCAAGCTCCGCCTGGAACAGGGAGAGGAAGCCGCAATTCGTGGTGATGGCCTCCGCGCCGAGATCCACCAGGTCGCGCGCCGCGTCGATGAAGTCGGGAAGCAGCCCGCGTGCGCCCTGCAGCACGACCCGCTCAGGCGACGCGCCGCGCACGACGCGGTAGAGGACGGGGAACGGCCAGGTGCCAGCATTGCCCATGTCGCCGGGGATGCGTGGGAAGCGCGCCTCCAGCATCAGGATACCAAGCGGCGCGCCGTAGATCGCCTTGCCGCCCTGCGCCACGCGCGGAGTCTCGGAGATGCTCATGCGCCTGAGTCTAGCCCCGACGCGGCCGCGCCGGAACAGCAGCCGTGCGGCCTTGCGTGTCGCTCCCACCCCCGGACTAAACTGCGACGAATCCGTGTTGCGGGAGCAGAGATGATCCGGTTCGCACGCCGCCTGGCCTTCACGTTTGCCGCGCTGCTCGCGGCCGCGCCGGCCCATGCGCAGGACGCCCCCTGGCCCAACCGGCCGATCACGCTGATGGGCGGCTTCCCGAACGGCTCAGGCGTGGACATCTACCAGCGCAGGCTGGCGGAGCCGCTTTCCCGCGCGCTCGGCGTGCCGGTCGTGGTGGACAACAGGACGGGCGCCGGCGGGAACATCGCCTCCGACCTCGTCGCGAAGGCGCGACCGGATGGCTACACCTTCCTGTTCGGGACGGCGGGCACGCATGCGATCAACGCGAGCCTCTACCGCAGCCTGCCCTTCGATCCGCTGCGCGACGTGACCCACATCGCGCTCCTCGGCGACGTGCCGAACGTGCTGACGGTCAGCCCCGAGCGTCGGCCGAACCTCCGCACATGCCAGGATGTGATCCAGGCCGCGCGGGCGCGGCCCGGCGCGCTCAACTACGGCTCGACCGGCAATGGCGCCTCGACGCATCTGGCGGGCGCGCAGTTCGTCACGGCGGCCGGGCTCGATGTCGTCCATGTGCCCTTCCGCGGGCAGCCCGGCGCGGTGGGGGCGCTGCTGGCGGGCGACATCGACCTGTTCTTCAACCAGACGGGCCCGGCCATCGGCATGATCCGCCAGGGGCAGGTGCTGGGCCTGGCGGTCACCACCGCGCAGCGTGTCGCGGCCCTGCCCGAGGTGCCGACGGTGGCCGAGGCCTGCGGCCTGCCCGGCTTCAACAGCAGCACCTGGTACGCCATCTTCGGCCCGCCCGGCCTTCCCGCGCCGATCCAGGCCCGCATGAATGCGGAGATCAACCGCATCATCGCGGAGCCGGAGTTCCGGCGCTGGTTGGTGGAGAACCAGGGCATCACGCCGCCTGCGGAGACAAGCGTCGAGGCGTTCCGCCGCATCCACGAGCGCGACATCGGCGTCTGGCGGGAGGTGGTGCGGCGATCGGGCGCCACGGTGGACTAGTCGGACCGCCTACTCGCGACGCGATCCGGTGACTGGACTATGTGAGTAGAAGGTATACCCTCGCCCCGCCGCCAGGGTGCCGTCCCAAGGCTCGCCGCGCGGCGAGAGGGGAAGTCGCGTGAACCTGAACATCATCGTCCGGGGCCAAAGCAATGCCATCCTGCTGATGGAGCTCGACGGCTGGGCAGGCGCCGGCGCGCTTCCGCGGGAGGTGGCGCGCCTTCTCGGCTTCGACGGCAGCACGGACACCGTGTCGCTCGTCTACGAGGCGCACGACACCACAAGCGGCACGGCCTTCGGCGGAACGGCGCTGGTCGGCGACTGGCTCGATCCGCGGAACGGCGACTGGCGCCAGGGCTGGACGAACGACACGCTCGAGCGCGCGCTGCTCGCGAAGCTCGGGGAGATGCCGGCGGACCGGCGGGATGACCCCACCGCGACGCTGTGGCTGCACAGCGAGTATGACAGCGCGAATGGCGCCCTGACGCAGGACCAGTGGGTCTCCGCGGTGCGCCACGACGCGGCGCAGGTGCGCGCCGCCCTGGGGCAGCAGGCGGCGACCACGCCCTACCTGTTCGTCTCCGCCATGCCCTACTGGGGCACGGAGAACGGACACCAGGTGATCCGGCGCGGGATGGAACAGCTTGCGGCAGACGGGTCGTTCAACGGCCACATCGCCGCGCGCATGCTCGACATCGACGCCACGACGGACAACTGGGACAACAACTGGAACACCGTCGAGTATGGCGGCGGCCACATCGATGGTGGCGATGCGGCGCAGACCGTGGCCCGTGCCGCCCGCGCCATCGCGGAAGCCTTCGCCGCCCAGGCGAAGCCCGGCTCGCCCGTGGCCAGCGCCGGCGGCAGGCTGGCCGATGAGGGGCCGCAGGTGACCGCGGCTCAGAAGGTGGCCTGGAACCAGCTCCGCGTCGACGTGACGCACGACCAGGCCTCGTCCTTCCGCACGCTGGACGCGGACGCCGCGCGCGGCGTGGGCTGGAGCGTCCGCGGCTCCTCGGTCGTGGAGGGGCGCGGCGCGCAGGTCGTGGATGGCGACACGCTGCTGCTCACCTTCTCGGGCGAGGTGCCTACCGACGGGCGGCTCCACTACGGCTTCGGCTATGGCCGGCTCGCGGGGCAGGGCGGCGAGGGCCGGGGCAATGCGGTCTACGACAACCAGGGCCTGCCGATCTGGGTGCGCGCCGACGGGCTGACGATCTCCGGCAGCACCACGCCGCCGCCGCCGGTGACGGGCATCGTGGTGAACGGCACGTCCGGCGACGACTGGCTCAAGGGCGGCAGCGGCAACGACACGCTGAACGGCGGCGCGGGCGAGGACGACCTGCAGGGCCTGGACGGCAACGACGTGCTGCGCGCCGGCCCCGGCCCTGGGCTGGATGGCCTGACGGGCGGCGCCGGTGCGGACAGCTTCGTCTTCGCGCGCGGCGACGGCCAGGACTGGGTGGTCGACTTCGTTTCCGGCACCGACCGCGTGGTGCTGGAGGGCTTCGCGTCGTCCGAGGTGACGACCCGCCGCGCCACCTACTGGGACACGCCAGGCCTCGACATCGTCCTGCCCGGTGGGGACAAGATCTTCCTGGCCGGCGTGTCCGCCCTCGGGGCGAACGACCTCGTGCTGACGAACGTCCCCAGCACGCCGACGCCGCCTCCGCCCACCACGCCGACGGCGGGGCAGAACCTGAAGGGCACCTCCGGCGCGGACCGGCTGACGGGCGGGGCGGGGAACGACACCATCAGCGGGGCGTCCGGGGCGGACACGCTGACGGGTGGGGCGGGCGACGATCGCTTCAACGCCGGCCCCGGCAATGACCGCGTCATCGGTGGAACCGGAAACGACCTGCTGACGCTCGGCGACGGCGCCGACATCGCCGTGTTCGCCCGCGGGGACGGCTTCGACCGGATCACCGACTTCCGCCGCGGCACGGACAGGCTGGAGCTGTCCGGCTTCACGGCGGCCGAGATCACGACGCGGCAGGCCACCGTGTCCGGCTCCTCCGGGCTGGAGGTGACGCTCGGCACCGGGGGCGACCAGGTCTTCCTGTCCGGCGTCACTGCATTGGGCGCGGCCGACTACATCCTGACGTGACCGGGGGGGGGGGCGCCGGACAGGTTCCGGCGCTGCTACTCCGCCCGCAGCAGGCGACGGGTCCGGGTCCAGCCGCGGGCGAGCGCGCGGCAGTGGCAGGCCACATGCGGCGCCACCGCCTCGCACCAGGCTCGCGTCTCGGCATTGGCCGTGCGCAGGCGCTCCGCCGCCGCGTTCGCGGCGCGGGCCAACGCCGCCTCGTCCAGGCCGAGCACCCGTCGGTCCCGCAGCCGCCAGGCGCCCGCGACCATCACGTCCACGACCGCGCTCCCATCCTCCGTCCAGACGAGCTGGTTCGCCGCGTCGTTCAGCGGCGCCCAGTTGATGTGCGAGAGGTCGAGCAGCACGAGGTCCGCCGGCGCCCCCGGCGCGATCCGGCCGCCGCCCTCCAGCCCCAGGAGCGTGGCCGAGCCCTCTGTCGCCAGGCGCACCGTCTCTGCCGTCGAGAGCCAGTCCTCCTCCGACGCGTCCTCCCACAGGCGGGAGGCGAAGGCGGCAAGGCGCATCGCCTCGAACATGTTCTGGTTGTCGGAGGAGGAGGAGCCATCCGTCCCGATGCCGACCGTGACGCCCGCCCGGATCGCCGCACGCACCGGGGCGATGCCGGAGGCGAGGCGCATGTTGGCGCCCGGGTTGTGCGACAGGCCGCCGCCGCGTTCGGCCAGCAGCGAGAGGTCCTCGGGCGTGAGCCAGACGCCGTGCGCCACGGAGAATCGCGGCCCGACCAGCCCCACGCGGTCCATGTGCCCGAGCAGCGTCGCGCCGCCGTAGCGTTGCGCGCCGGCGGCCGCCTGGTAGCGCGCCTCGGCGACGTGGGACTGCACGCGCAGCCCGAACTCCTCGGCCAGGTCGCGGCAGCCCCGCAGGAACGCCTCGGTCCCGTGCAGCGGGATGGTGGGGCCGAGACCGAGCGCGACGTTGCGCGCCCCGTGCCGCCAGCCCTGCGCAGCGCGGCGCAGCGTGGCGAGCGTCTCCGCCGCGGACGGCATGCGGATGGCGGCGGCGCGCGCGCGGTGGGCCTCCGGCAGCGACTCCACCAGTCCGGGCGTCGCCTCGAAGAAGGAGAGGTCGGCGACCATCGGCGCGAGCACGGCGCGCAGCCCCACC
>DASQNQ010000271.1:0-8244 GCA_035644895.1 Acetobacteraceae bacterium
GCAAGGCCGCACAGAAGCTGGCCGCGGAGTAGCGGGCGATGGCAACCGAACAGAACATGCCGCTCTGGGAGGTGTTCATCCGCGCCCGCGCGGGCCTCTCCCACCGCCACGCCGGATCCGTCCACGCGCCGGACGCCGAGATGGCGCTGCAGGCGGCGCGCGACACCTACACGCGGCGCGGCGAAGGCCTGTCCCTCTGGGTCGTGCCCTCGTCTGCAATCACGGCTTCCGACCCCGCCGACAAGGACAGCCTGTTCGAGCCGACGGCTGACAAAATATACCGGCACCCGACCTTCTACGAGGTGCCGGACGAAGTCGGGCACATGTGACATGACCTCGATCACGGTCACGGAGTCGCCCCACCTGGCCCTGCTGCTGCGCCGGGCGGACGATTCCCTCGTGCTGGCGCATCGCCTCTCCGAGTGGTGCGGGCATGCGCCGATGCTCGAGGAGGACCTGGCGCTCGCGAACATCGCGCTCGACCTGCTCGGCCAGGCGCGGGCGCTCTACACCCACGCCGCCGGCATCGAGGGGCGCGGGCGGACCGAGGACGACCTGGCGTATCTGCGCGACGCGCCGTCCTACCGCAACATCCTGATGGCGGAGCTGCCGCGCGGCGACTTCGCCTTCACCATCGCGCGGCAGTTCCTGTTCAGCGCCTTCATGCATCCCTATTGGCGCGTGGCGCAGTCCAGCACCGACCCCACCTTCGCCGCGATCGCCGCCAAGGCGGAGAAGGAGCTGGCCTACCACCTGCGCCACTCCGCCGAATGGCTGATCCGACTTGGTGACGGCACGGAGGAGAGCGCGCGCCGCGCGGCGGAGGCGCTGGAGGAGCTCTGGCCCTACACCGGCGAGCTTTTTGCCAGTGATGAGGCAGACAACGAGGTGATCGCCGCGGGCTTCGCGCCCGACCCGGCGGCGCTGCGCGCGGAGTGGGACGCAACCGTCGCGCGCGTGCTCGACCAGGCGACGCTCACGCGGCCGCGGGACGGATGGATGCAGTCGGGCGGCCGCCGCGGCGTGCACACCGAGCATCTCGGCCACATGCTCGCCACCATGCAGCACCTGCAGCGCGCCTATCCGGGGGCGGTGTGGTGAGCGCCGTGCGTGGCGGCGCGGGGTGCATCGTGCGCTTCGACGCCGCGCGCCTGCGGGCCCGCGCGCTCGAGGTCGCGGCGCAGGTGCCGGACCCGGAGATCCCGGTGCTCTCCATCGCCGACCTCGGCGTTCTGCGCGACGCGCGCGTGACGGAGGACGGGGCGGTGGAGGTGGACATCACGCCCACCTATTCCGGCTGTCCCGCGATGAACATGATCGCGCTGCAGGTGGAAACCGCGCTCGCCGCCGCCGGCCTGCCTCGGCCGCGCGTGCGCCTGGTGCTGCACCCCGCCTGGACGACGGACTGGATGACGGAGGCCGGCCGCGCCAAGCTGCGCGACTATGGCATCGCGCCGCCGCCCCGCGCGGCATCGCGCCGCGCCCTGTTCGGCGAGGATGACGAGGTCGCCTGCCCGCGCTGCGGCGCGACGGAGACCGAGCGCCTGTCCGAGTTCGGCTCCACGGCCTGCAAGGCGCTCTGGCGCTGCATCGCCTGCCGCGAGCCCTTCGACGTGTTTAAGTGTCATTAGTTGATGCCCTCAGACGCCGGGCGGGCGCATGCGCGCCCTTGGCTTCGCCGCACTTGCGGCGGCCGCCATTCGGCGGCTCAGCCTGCTGCGCAGGCTGCAGGTCGCGTCCGACTTGATCGGGTGAAGGAGGGGACGGCATGAACGCGGTCGCCGGCACGCGCTTCCACGCGCTGACCATCGCCGACATCCGGCGGGAGACGCCGGAGGCGGTGTCGCTTGCGCTGCGCCCGCCGCCGGGCGCCGAGGCGCTGTTCCGCTTCCGCCCGGGCCAGTACCTGACGCTCCGCCGCATGGCGGAAGGCGAGGAGGTCCGGCGGTCCTACTCCATCTGCTCGGGGCTGGATGACGGGGAGCTGCGCATCGGCATCAAGCTCGTGCCGGGCGGCGTCTTCTCCGGCTGGGCGCATGCGGAGGCGCGGGTCGGCGATCCGGTGGATGCGATGCCGCCCGAGGGGCGCTTCGTGCTCGACCCCGACCCGGCCGCGCCGCCGCGCACCGTGCTCGGGATCGCGTGCGGCAGCGGCATCACGCCCGTGCTCGGCATCGCGCGGTCCCTGCTCTCGCGCGAGCCCGGGAGCCGCTTCGTGCTGCTCTATGGCAACCGCAGCGGCGCCGACATCATGTTCCGCGAGGCGGTCGAGGACCTGAAGGACCGCCACGTCGCGCGCTTCTCCGTCCTGCACGTCCTTTCGCGGGAGCGGCAGGAGCTGGACGCGCTGCATGGCCGCCTGGATGCCGCGCGCATCGCCGCGCTGCTCCCCGGCCTCGTCGCGCCGGGCGAGGTGGCGGAGGCCTTCCTCTGCGGCCCGACAGGCTTCGCCGAGGGCGCGCGGACGGCGCTGGAGGGGCTCGGCCTCGACCCCGCGCGCATCCATGTCGAGCACTTCGCCGCCGGCACGCCGGCCACCGCCCGCCGCCCCGTGCCCGCCGCGCCGGACGCGCCGGCGGTGGCCACGCTCACCGTGACCGCCGAGGGCGTCACCCGCACGGTGCCGATGGCCGAGGGTGAGACGGTGCTCGAGGCCGGGCTGCGGGCCGGCCTCGACCTGCCCTGGTCCTGCCGCAACGGCATGTGCTGCACCTGCCGCGCCAAGGTGGCGGAGGGCGCGGTGGCGATGGACGCCAACTACTCCCTCCAGCCCTGGGAGACGGAGGCGGGCTACGTCCTCACCTGCCAGAGCCGCCCCAGGTCGGACCGGCTGACGGTGGACTACGACGCGGCCTGAGAGCGCCGGAACCGGTGCCGGGCTCGCGCGTCTCGGCGGCCATGGAGATCATGGGTTGGCAGATCTGCCGCGCGCACGAGGTGGAGGAGCCCGGCAAGGCCTGCATCGACAAGGCCGGGCGCTGGAACGATCCCGGCCCGCCCCTGGTGTACCTGTCGGAGCACCCGGCCCTCGCGGCGCTCGAATGCCGCGTCCATCTCGACATGCCCTACGACGAGATGGCGCACGACCACGTCCTGCTGCGCGTCGCCCTGCCCGCGGACAGCCTCGAGGAGCTGGACGCGATGCCGGATGACCCGAAGGCCGTCGGCAACGCCTGGCTGCGGGAGGGGCGCAGCGCCGTGCTGCGCGTGCCGTCCATCGTGGTGCAGGAGGGGCGGAACCTGCTCCTCAACCCGAACCACCCGGCTGGTGAGCGCGCGCGGGTGGTGGGCGTGACCGAGTTCCGCTTCGACCGGCGGCTCTGGCAGGCGGGCTGAGGCGGGCTGCCCCGCCGCTTCTACTCCGCGGCGGCACGCCTTCCCGCGCCGACCGCGCGGGCCGCGCCCGGCAGCCCATCCGCGACCAGCGCCGCCGCCATGCGCGCATAGTCGGCGCGGGTCAGCGGCCCGTCCTCCCGGTGCCACAGGTAGTGCCAGTTCAGCATGGCGAAGAAGCTCATCGCGAGCGGCTTCAGCAGGCGCCGGTCCTGCGCCAGCGGCGAGATGTCCAGCAGGATGTCCGTCACCTCCGCCACCAGGGCGCGCTCCAGCGACCTCAGCGCGTCCTGGTGCGCGGGCGTCAGCAGCGGCATGCAGGTGATCTGCACGCGGTGGACGGCGTCCGCGTCCCGGTAGGCCTCGAGCAGCGCGGCGGCCACCGCCTCCAGCCGCGCGCGGCCAGGAGGGGCGGAATGGCAGGCGGGATCGTTGGCGGCGCGCACCACCTCCACCAGCCGTTGCAGGTGGCCGGCGAGCACGTCGAACAGCATCGCCTCCTTGTCCGGCCAGTAGTGGTAGACGAGCGCCTTGGAGACGCCGGAGGCCTGCGCGATCATCGCGAGCGAGGCGCGGTCGTAGCCGTGCAGGGCGAACAGCTCCGCCGCGCGCGCCAGGATGGCCTGGCGCTTGTCCTCGTGGTCCGCGGCGCGGGGGCGTGCCATCCCTAACCCTTCGGCCGCCGGTCCAGGACGCGCCGCGCCTTGCCGACGGAGCGCTCGATCGCGCCGGGATCACGCAGCTCGATCCGCGCCGTGACCCCGATCATCTCCTTCACGTGGTGCGCCAGCTCGCGCTCCGCCGCCGCGCGCGCCGCGGCGTCGGTGCCGGGCTCGGCCTCGACGGCCACCGTCATGCAGTCCATCGGACCCTCGCGCGTCAGGATGAGCTGGTAATGCGGCGCGAGGTTCGCGACGCGCAGGATCTGCTCCTCGACCTGGGACGGGAACACGTTCACGCCGCGCAGGATGATCATGTCGTCCGAGCGGCCGGTGATCTTCTCCATGCGCCGGAAGGCCGGGCGCGCGGTGCCGGGCAGCAGGCGCGTCAGGTCGCGCGTGCGGTAGCGGATGACGGGCATCGCCTCCTTGGTCAGGGAGGTGAAGACGAGCTCCCCCGCCGCCCCGTCCGGCAGCACCTCGCCCGTCTCCGGGTGGATGACCTCCGGCAGGAAGTGGTCCTCCCAGATGTGGGGGCCGTCCTTCGTCTCCACGCACTCGTTCGCGACGCCGGGGCCCATCACCTCCGACAGGCCGTAGATGTCGACGGCCTGGATGCCGAAGGCGTCCTCGATCTGGCGGCGCATCGCCTCCGTCCAGGGCTCCGCGCCGAAGATGCCGATGCGCAAGCTGGTCGCGCGCGGGTCGCGCCCCTGGCGCCGGAACTCGTCGAGCAGCGCGAGCATGTAGCTCGGCGTCACCATGATGATCTCGGGGCGGAAATCCTCGATGAGCTGCACCTGCCGCTCCGTCATGCCGCCCGAGACGGGGATGACGGTGCAGCCCAGCGCCTCCGCGCCGTAATGCGCGCCCAGGCCCCCGGTGAAGAGCCCGTAGCCATAGGCGATGTGCACCTTCATCCCCGGCCGCCCGCCGGCCGCGCGGATGGAGCGCGCGACGACGCCCGCCCAGGTCTCGATGTCGCGCTGCGTGTAGCCGACCACCGTGGGCTTGCCCGTCGTGCCGGAGGAGGCATGGATGCGCGCGACCTGCGCCTGCGGCACGGCGAACATGCCGAAGGGGTAGTTGTCCCGCAGGTCCGCCTTCGTGGTGAAGGGGAAGCGCGCCAGGTCCGGCAGGTCCCGGAAGTCGGCGGGGGAGACGCCGGCCGCGTCGAAGGCGCGGCGGTAATGGGGCACGTTCTCGTAGGCGTGGCGCAGCGTCCAGGCCAGGCGCTCCCGCTGCAGGGCGCGCAGCCCCGGCAGGTCCAGCCGCTCGGCCTCGTCGAGCATCGCGTCGCTCATGTCCCCTCCACGAGTTGGCCCTCGATGACGCGCGACAGGCCGCGGAAGAGGGCGATGGCGCGGCCGTCCTGGTCCGTGACCGTCACGTCGGTGATGCCGCTGCGCCCCGCGGCCGCGGCCTGCACCGCCTCAGCCGTCAGCATGTCGCCGAGGCGCGCGGGGCGCAGGTAGGTGATGGTGTTGCTCTGCGCGACGGCGCGGCGGTTGAAGGAGTTGCAGGCGAAGGCGAAGGCGCTGTCGGCCAGCGTGAAGATGAAGCCGCCGTGGCAGATGCCGTGGCCGTTCACCATCCGCTCCTCGACCTCCATGGTCAGGGTCGCCGCGCCCGGCGCCACGCGCGCGATCCGCATGCCGAGGCCGACCGAGGCGCGGTCCTCCGCCCACATGGCGCGCGCGCAGGCCTCGGCCAGCTCCTGCGGGGTCATTCGGGCGCGCCCTCGAAGCGGGCTGGGCGCTTGGCCGCGAAGGCGGCGACGCCTTCCAGGTAGTCCGCGCTGCGGCCGAGGCGAAGCTGCTCGTCGCGCTCCAGGTCGAGCTGCGCATCGAGGCTGTTGCCCTCCGCCGCGTCCAGCACGCGCTTGATGGCGGAGAGGGCCTGCGCCGGGAGGCGCGCCAGGCGGGCGCAGGTGGCGTGCGCCTCCTCCATCAGCCGCTCCGGCGGCACGGCGCGCCAGATCATGCCCATCGCCGCGGCCTCCTCGCCCGTGACCGCGTCGCCCAGCATGGCGAGCGCCCGCGCGCGGGCGGGGCCGACCAGGCGCGGCAGCGTCCAGGTCGCGCCGCTGTCCGGGATGAGGCCGATGCGGATGAAGGCCTGGCTGAACTTCGCGTCCGCCGCCGCCAGGGTGATGTCGCAGGCGAGCGCGACGGAGGCGCCGGCGCCGGCCGCCACCCCGTGCACCGCGCAGACGACCGGCTTCGGGCAGGCGCGCAGCGCGCGCACCAGCGCGTTCCAGCCGCGGTCGAGCACGGCGGCGAGGTCGGCGCCCGGCTCCGTCAGTCCCGGCTCCGACAGGTCCTGCCCCGCGCAGAAGCCGCGGCCCGCGCCCGTCAGCAGGATGGCGCGGCAGCCGGGGTCCGCCGCCGCATCCTGCAGCGCCGAGCGGAGGGCAGCGTGCAGCCCGGCGTCGAAGGCGTTGATCCGCTGCGGCCGGTTCAGCGTCAGCACGCGATAACCCTCGCGCGCCTCGACCAGCAGCGGGGCGTCCTGGCCCGGGTCGCTCATCGCGGTTCCTCCCCTATCCTGCAATCGGGTATTGACCGGCCGTTCGGTTAATCTATTCTCGCCACGGACGGCCGGTCAACGGCAAGCGGGAGGAAACGGTTTTGGGCGCAGGCTCCCTGGGCGACTTCGCCACCGCGCATCGGACGACGCTGGACAAGGCGCTCGCCGCGATCGCCGCACGCACGCACTTCTCCGCCTATCCCGAGATGCCATCAGGCAAGATCTATGGCGAGACCGCGAAGACGGATGGCGAGGCCGCGTTCCGCGCGCTGCAGGGTGGCCGCTTCGACCTCGGCACGCAGGCCGAGTCCTGGGTCGGCGAGGAGGTCTCGCCCTGGGGTCCTGCGCTCGGCATCACCTACCCGGCCGCGTCGCCCGACACGCTGGTGGCACGCGCCGAGGCCGCGCGCGGCGCCTGGGCGGAGGCCGAACCCGCCATCCGCGCCGGCATCTGCCTCGAGATCCTGCACCGGCTGAACCGCGACAGCTTCCTGATGGCGAACGCGGTGATGCACACCAGCGGCCAGGCCTTCATCATGGCCTTCCAGGCCGGCGGCCCGCACGCGCAGGACCGCGGGCTGGAGGCGGTGGCCTACGCGATGCGCGAAATGGGGGCCGTGCCCGGCGCGGTGCGGTGGGAGAAGCCGGCGGGCAAGGACGTGCTCGCGCTCGACAAGCGGTTCCGGCTGGTGCCGCGCGGCATCGGGCTGGTGATCGGCTGCGCGACTTTCCCGACCTGGAACTCCTACCCCGGCCTCTTCGCCTCGCTCGTCACCGGCAATGCGGTCATCGTGAAGCCGCACCCCGCGGCCGTGCTGCCGCTGGCCATCACCGTCCGCACCGCGCGCGCGGTGCTGGCGGAAGCCGGCTTCGCGCCGGACGTGGTGCAGCTCGCCCCCGACACGCAGGCCGCGCCGATCGCGCAGGCGCTCGCCCTGCACCCGGCGGTCGGCATCGTGGACTTCACCGGCGGTCCCTCCTTCGGGCGCTGGCTGCGGGAGAACATCGGCGCGGGCAAGGCGCTCTACACGGAGGAGGCGGGCATCAACCCGGTGGTGCTCCACTCCACCGCGGACTTCGCGGGCCTCTGCCGCAACCTCGCCTTCTCGCTCGCCCTCTACAGCGGCCAGATGTGCACGGCGCCGCAAAACATCTTCGTCCCCGCCGAGGGTATCGAGACGAACGAGGGCCGCAAGTCCTTCGAGGAGGTCGGTACCGCGGTCGCGAAGGCGCTCGACAAGCTGCTCTCGGACCCGGAACGCGCGGCGGGCGTGCTCGGCGCCATCGTGAACCCCGCGACCATGGCGCGCATCGCGGAAGCGCGGGGGTTCGGCCGCGTGGTGCGTGACAGCGCGCCCGTCGAGGCGCCGGGCTTCCCCGGCGCGCGCATGGCGACGCCGCTGCTGGTGCAGGTGGAGGCGGATGCCTGCGGCGCCTGGGGCGAGGAGCGCTTCGGCCCCATCGCCTTCCTGATCCGCACCGGCAGCGCGGAGGAGGCGCTGCACTTCGCCGCCGGCTCCGCCCGCGCGCGCGGCGCGATCACGGCGCTGGTGCACAGCACGGACGAGGCGTTCCTCTGGCACGCCGAGCGGGCCTTCGCCGCGGCGGGCGTCGCGCTGTCCGAGAACCTGACCGGCGGCATCTTCGTCAACCAGTCCGCCGCCTTCTCGGACTACCATGTCTCGGGCGCGAACCCGGCCGGCAACGCCTGCCTGACCGACAG
>DASQNQ010000272.1:0-2342 GCA_035644895.1 Acetobacteraceae bacterium
AAGACGGTGTTCGGCCCGGGTCTTAACAGAATGGCCAAACACGGCGCCCCCCCAACGCACTTTGGGGGCATACCTTGGACGAGCACCAATGATGTGCTACAAAACCCAGCTTCGGGCATCGCATAGCCCGCTGTTATGACACTGCTCTTTCCTCTGGGTCGAGAGTTCAATCCTCTCCAGCAGCACCACTCCAAGCTTTCCATGGGCCGCGGTCTGTCGCCGCACGCCGCCTTCAGACCGGCAGCCGCACCCGCGCGCGAAGACCACCCAGGGGGCTGCCCTCCAGCACGATGTCCCCGCCATGCGCGCGGGCGATGTCGCGGGCGATCGCAAGCCCGAGGCCGGTGCCACCGGCCGACAGGGTCGCGAAGGGGCGGAAGGCCTCCTCCCGCTGGCTGGCGGCTATGCCGGGGCCATCGTCATCCACCGTGACCTGCGCCCAGATGCCGGTGTCCGTGCGCGGCACCTGGTTCACGCCCACCGCGATCCGCCGCGCATGCTTCCGCGCGTTGTCGAGCAGGTTCGCCAGGCACCGCCGCAGCGCGTCCGCGCGCAGCGGCATGACGAGGCTCTCCGGTGCCTCCACCGCCACCTCTGCGCCGTCACGCCTGGCGCGGCCAGCCACCTCCTGCACGATCTCGACGAGGTCGGCGGGACGGGGCTGTTCCGTTCCCTCGCCGCGGGCGAAGGCGAGATAGGCGGCAACCATCCGCTCCATCTCCTCCACGTCCTGGGTCAGTGCAGCGGCCTCCTCCTCGGCGCCCGGCGCCATCGGCAGCATCGCAAGCGCGAGGCGCATGCGCGTCAGCGGCGTGCGCAGGTCGTGGCTGATGCCGGACAGCATGTCGGTGCGCTGCGCGACGAAGGCGCGGATGCGCTCCTGCATGCGGTTGAAGGCCGCGGCCGCCTGCCGGACCTCGGCCGCGCCCTCGGGCTTGATGGGGCCGATGTCGCGGCCGAGCCCGAAGGCCTCCGCCGCGCCGGCCAGGCGTCGGATCGCCCGCACCTGATTCTTCATGAACAGCGCTGCCACGATGAAAAGCAGCAGCGCCGAGCCCACCAGCCAGATGACGAACAGGTACAGCGTGCCGACGAACAGCCGCTTGCGCGGTGCCTCCACGTGCAGCACGCCGTCCGGCAGCTCGATGCGGATGATGATGGAACGCGGGTCAGTCTGCCAGTCGGCGTCGAAGGGCAGCCGCACGCTGTAGGCCATGGAGCGCGTCAGGTCCTCCTCCAGCGGCAGCAGCGGCAGGGATGCGCCGCGTGCCTGCAGCGGGCCGAGCTGCGCGCCCGGCTCGAAGGCGAAGGAGAGGTCGGAGCGCCAGGACGCCTCCCGGAAGAGGAAGGCGCGCTCCTCCGGCCCGGCATGGCGCTGCATCACCTGCACGACAAGACCGATCTCGGCGACCAGCCCGGTCGCCAGCCGCCGGGATATGACGTCGAGGTGCCCGCCGTAGAAGAGCTGCAGCGCGACCGCCTGCAGGACGATCAGCGGAACCAGGATGATGAGCAGCAGGCGCCCGAGCAGCCCGCGCGGCACCAGCGCGCGCAGCGCCCGCTCGACCGTGCGGGAGCGCAGGAACCTCACAGCCCGGGCCGCAGCACGTAGCCGCGGTGGCGCACGGTCTGCACGAAGCGCGGCTCCCGCGGGTCGGGCTCGATCTTGCGCCGCAGGCGCGTGACCTGCACGTCGATCGCGCGCTCCCCCGCCTCGGGCGTGCCGAGCGCGGCCGCGATCTCCTCCCGGCTCAGCACCTCGTTCGGGCGACGGGCGAGTGCGGTCAGCAGCGCCAGCTCCCCGCCGGTCAGGCGCGTCGTGCCCTCCGGTCCGCGCAACTCCGCGCGCTGCGGGTCGAACCAGCGCAGGCCAAGCTGCACAGGTCCCGCATGCGGCTCGGCCTGCGGGGGCGGGGCGGCACGGCGCAGGATGGTGCGGATGCGCAGCGCCAGCTCGCGCGGGTCGAAGGGCTTCTGGAGGTAGTCGTCCACCCCGCTCTCGAGCCCCGCGACGCGGTCGTCGGGCGAGCCGCGGGCGGTCAGCATCAGGATCGGCACGTCCTGCCCCTCCCGGCGCAGGCTCTCGGTCAGCTCCAGGCCGCTCTCGCCCGGCATCATCACGTCCATGACGACGAGGTCGAAGGCGACGGAGGCGAGCGCCCGGCGCGCGGCTTCGGCGTCCGCCGCCGCGGTGATGCGGAAGCCCTGCTCGGCCAGGTAGCGCTGCAGCAGGGCGCGCAGCCGCGCGTCGTCGTCCACGACGAGGAGGTGGGCCGGGCTCTCGCTCATGCGGCGCCGCGCTCCACCCGGTCGAGGGCGGCGCGCGCCTCCGGCCCCATCAG
>DASQNQ010000273.1:0-7979 GCA_035644895.1 Acetobacteraceae bacterium
CCATCAGGTTCAGCCCCGGCGCCGGGGCCGCCGCCCCGCCCTCCGGCGCGCGGGCGCGCAGCCGGACGAGCGCGTCCGCCGTGCGGTCGAGGCGCAGCTCCACCGGCTCCGGGCTGGCCGGCCCGGTGCCCATGCCGGTGACGCGCACCAGCGCCGTGCGCGCCTGCGCCAGCTCCTCCGCCGCGCGCGGCACGTCGGCCGGGGCGGGCGCGCAGACGAGCGACCGCCCCTCGATCCCGCAGGGCATGTCGAAGTGGCGGTTCGGCGGGAAGCGGAGCTGCGCCGTGCCGGTCAGCGCGAGCAGCCCGCGCTGCGCGTTCTCGAGGCCGAGGTCCCGCGCCACCACGGCGGGCACCAGCCGCCCCTCCCGGTTCACGACTTCGAGGGCGAGGGAGGAGCCGGTGCCGCGCGCGGGCTCCACCGGCTCGCGGTGGCGCAGCTGGCAGTCGGCGCGGTCGGTCATGCGGTCCTGCACGCAGAGCAGGCGCCAGGAGCCGATCTCCTCCGGCACGGGCGCCGTCTGCGCCGCGGCGGCCATCGGCAGGAGAAGGGCGAGGGTGGCGAAGCGCATCATGCGCCCGCAGATAGGGATGCAGGAGGACCGCTTCCATGAAGACCGCGACGCTGCCGGACGGCACGACCGTGCCCGCCCTCGGCCAGGGCACCTGGAAGATGGGCGAGCGTGCCGCAGACCGGCCGCGGGAGGCGGATGCGCTGCGCCTCGGCCTCGACCTCGGCATGACCCTGATCGACACGGCGGAGATGTACGCCGAGGGCGGGGCGGAGGAGGTGGTGGCCGAGGCGATCGCCGGGCGGCGGGACGAGGTGTTCCTCGTCTCCAAGGTCTATCCCCACAACGCCTCCCGCACCAAGCTGCCGCGCGCGCTCGATGCCAGCCTGCGGCGGCTGCGGGTGGAGCGGCTCGACCTCTACCTGCTGCACTGGCGCGGATCGGTGCCGCTGGCCGAGACGGCGGAGGCGATGGCGCGCGAGGTGGCGGCGGGCAAGATCGCGCGCTGGGGCGTCTCCAACCTCGACGTGGACGACCTGGAGGAGATGGGCGGCGCGCTGCCGGCCTGCGCGACGGACCAGGTGCTCTACAACCTGGAGGCACGCGGGCCGGAGTTCGACCTGCTGCCCTTCTGCGCCGCGCGGCGCATGCCGGTGATGGCCTACTCGCCGATCGGGCAGGGCGGCGCGCTGCTGCGCAACCGGGCGCTGGCCGCGGTGGCGGCGCGGCACGGCGCGACGCCGGCGCAGGTCGCCATCGCCTGGACGCTGCGTGCGGCCGGCGTGATCTCCATCCCGAAGGCGGCGGACGCCGCGCATGTGCGCGAGAACGCCGCCGCCGCGGGCATCGCGCTGACGCCAGAGGACCTGACGGAGCTGGACGCGGCCTTCCCGCCGCCGCGGCGCAAGCGCCCGCTGGAGATGATCTAGCCCGCCGCCCCCACCCGGTTCCGCCCGCCCGCCTTTGCCGCGTACAGCGCGGCGTCGGCCGCGGAGAGCAGCGCCTCCGGGGTCGTTGCCTCGCCGCGTTCCGCGACGCCGAGGCTCACGGTGGCGTGCAGATCCTCCCGCCCCTCGAATCGCAGCGCCTCCACCGCGCCGCGCAGGCGCTCGGCGACCTGCACGGCCTCCGGCAGGCCGAGGCCCGGCAGCAGCAGGCAGAACTCCTCGCCGCCCAGCCGCCCCACGATGTCGAGATGCGCGCGCACGCCGCCGCGAAGCACGCCGCCGATGCCCGTCAGCACCGCGTCGCCGGCGGCGTGGCCGAAGCGGTCGTTCACCCGCTTGAAGTGGTCGGCGTCGACCATGATGGCCGAGAGCTTCTGGCCGCTGCGCCCGGCGCTCCGCACCGCCTCGGCCGCCAGTTCGAAGAAGTGGCGGCGGTTCAGCACGCCGGTCAGGTGGTCGGTGCAGAGCGCGCGGCGCAGTTCCTCCGCCGAGGCGCGGCGCGCCGTGGTGTCGCGCGCGACCACGAGGTAGGCCTCCGGCTCCGGCCCCTCGCCCCGCATGACGGAGATGACGGAGGAACCCCAGAAGCGCCCGTCCCCGGCGCGCGGCATCCAGTCCTCGGACAGGTGCCATCCCTCCCGCCGCGCCAGCGCCAGGCGGCCTGGCACCGGCATGGCAGCCTCCGGCGTCGCCATCACCTCCGCCGCGTGGCGCCCGATGGCCTGCGCCGCCTCGATGCCGAACAGCCGCTCGCCGGAGGCATTCCAGTCGGCCACGCAGCCTTCGCCGTCCAGCGAGAAGAAGGCGTATCCGTCCGCACCCTGCACGACGGCGGCGAACCACGCCTCGGCCTCCCGCAGGCGGCGCTCCTGCGCCACCTGGGCCGAGACGTCGGACAGCACCGCCATGTGCCGGTCCGGCGCCAGGCGCAGCACGGTCAGCGACAGGACCAGCGGATCCTCCGCCGCCTGCGGTCCCGGCGGCCAGCGCCGCGCCTGAGGCGGGTGGCCGACCTGGATGCGCAGCCCGTCCAGCAGCAGGCCGCGCGGCGCCGCCTCCGCGGCAAGCCGCAGGCGCAGGTCGGGCGCGAACGGCGCCAGCGCGTCGAGCAGGTTGGGGATGCTGCCATCCTCCCCGGCAAGCGGCAGCAGCAGGTGCAGGCAGGCCGGGTTCATCATCCCGACCACGCCGTCCGCGTCGAACTCCGCGAGACCGTGCGGGCAGAGGTAGAGGAATTCGAGCAGCGCCTCCGCATCCGCCCCCGGTGCGGCGCCCGTGGTGCCGTCCACCGGTCAGCCGCCCGGCCGCGCCTGGCAGATCAGGATCCAGGACAGCGCCCCGCCGCGCCGCCGGAGGAGGCGGAGCCGGACCGGCGTCGGCCGCATGCGGAAGGTGAGGACGTAGGGAATGGTCTCGTCCAGCTCCGCCTCATCCTCAAGCCGCTGGGCGACGAGGTAGTTGTTCATGCAGGGCGCGACGTCGCGGAAGAAGTGGCGGCCGAGCACGCGGTCGGCGGACAGGCCGGCGAAGCGCGCCTCCGCCGCGTTGTAGGCCCGCACGGCGCAGCCCGGGTCCAGCCCGACCGCGCCGAAGGGCAGCGCGTCGAGCGCGTCCGGCGCCGCGTCGTCGAGCCATGCCGCAAGCCCGGCATCGCCGAAACCCGGCGCGAGCCCCGGAGCGGGCAGGGTAGCGGTGGTCATCGGCGGGCCTCCTCAAGCCCGCCCTACTCGCACGGGAAGGGTTGTGGCCCGGTTAAGCGCTACCGGAAGGGCGGCGCGTACAGCAGCCCGCCGTCGCGCCACAGCCGGTTCGGCCCGCGCTCCAGCCCGATCGGGGTCAGGTTGCGCTCCCAGATCTCGGCGTAGTTGCCGACCGCACGGATCGCGTTCATCGCCCAGCGGTTGTCGAGGCCGAGCGCCTGGCCGAAATCGCCCGTCGCGCCGAGCAGGCGCTGCACCTCCGGGTTCCGCTCGGCGCGCCGCGCCTCGGCGTTCTGCGAGGTGACGCCAAGCTCCTCGGCCGCGACCAGCGCGTGGCCGGTCCACTTCACGATGTCGAACCAGCGCCAGTCGCCCTTGCGCACCAGCGGCCCGAGCGGCTCCCGGCTGATGGCGTCGGGCAGGATGACGTAGTCGTTCGCACGGTTGCCGAGGCCCGCGCGCGTGGAGGCGAGGCCGGAGCGGTCGGTGGTGTAGACGTCGCAGCGCCCGGCGAAGAAGGCGCGCTGCACCTCCCCGAAGTTCTCGATCACGACGGGGGAGAAGCGGATGCTGTTGGCGCGCGCCCAGTCCGCCAGGTTCAGCTCCGACGTCGTGCCGGGCTGGAGGCACACCGTCGCGCCGTCGAGCTGCCGCGCCTGGGTGATGCCCAGCTCCCGCCGCAGCATGAAGCCCTGGCCGTCGTAGAGGGTGATGCCGGTGAAGGAGAGGCCCGAGCCGACGTCGCGCGAGAAGGAGTAGGTCGTGTTGCGCGCGAGCAGGTCCACCTCGCCCGACTGCAGGGCGGTGAAGCGGTTCTGCGGCGTGGTGGGCACGAAGCGCAGCCGGCCCGGGTCGCCGAACACGGCGGCCGCGACGGCGCGGCAGAAATCGGCGTCGATGCCGCGCCAGTTCCCCTGGCTGTCCGCCTGCGAGAGGCCGGCGACGCCCGTGGAGACGCCGCAGGCCAGCGTGCCGCGGTTGCGCACGGCGGAGAGCGTGTCCGCCTGCGGCGCGGGCTGCGCCGCGGCGGCGCCCGAGAGCAGGAGGGCGAGGCTGGCGGATAGTGCGGAAAGGCGCATGGGCGTGCGGTCCTGTGCTGGTCCCGCCCGCCCCAACGGGGACCGGCGCGGCCGGTTCGGCGCCGGCCGGCCCTACTGGAAGCTCGGCATCACCGGCGTGTCGGGGATGGAGGGCGGCGGCAGGTCGATGGTGACGGAGGCCGGGTCCACCTTCGGCCCGCGGACGAGGAAGTAGGTCACGCTCTCGGGCCAGAGGATGACGATGGCCACCAGCGCGAGCTGCAGGAACAGCCAGGGCACGGCGCCCCAGTAGATGTCGCTGGTCCGCACCTCCTTCGGCGCGATGCCGCGCAGGTAGAACAGGGCGAAGCCGAAGGGCGGGTGCATGAAGGAGGTCTGGAGGTTGATGCAGAGCAGCACCCCGAACCACACCAGGTCGATGCCCAGATTCTTCGCGACGGGCGCCAGCAGCGGCACGACGATGAAGGCGATCTCGAAGAAGTCGAGGAAGAACGCCAGGAAGAAGATGAACACGTTGACGAAGATCAGGAAGCCCGTCTGCCCGCCCGGCAGCTGGGACAGCAACCCCTCGAGCCAGTGGCCGCCGTCCACGCCCTGGAACACCAGGCTGAACACGGTCGCGCCGATCAGGATGAAGATCACCATCGCCGTGATGCGCATGGTGTTGCCCATCGCCTGGCGCACCAGCGGCCAGGTGAGGGTGCGGTTGAGGGCGGCCAGCACGACCGCGCCCACCACGCCCATCGCGCCGGCCTCGGTCGGCGTCGCCAGGCCCATGAAGATCGTGCCGAGCACCATGAAGATGAGCACGATGGAGGGCACCATCCCCCGCAGCACCCGCCACCACAGCCGCCAGTCGCGCGGCGCCAGCGCCTCGGGCGGCAGCGGCGGCACCTTGTGGGGCGCGACGACGCTGACCACCGCGATGAAGGCGAGGAAGATCGCGATCTGCAGGAAGGACGGCCCGATCGCGCCGGCGTACATGTCCCCCACGCTCTGCCCGAGCTGGTCGCCCAGCACGATCAGCACGAGCGAGGGCGGGATGACCTGCGTGATGGTCCCGCTTGCGGCGATCACGCCCGTCGCGATGCGCATGTCGTAGCCGTAGCGCATCATGATGGGCAGCGAGATCATGCCCATCGCGATGACCGACGCCGCGACGGTGCCCGTGATGGCGCCGAGCACCGCGCCCACCAGGATCACCGCATAGGCCAGGCCCCCCGGCACCTTGCCGAAGAGCTGGCCCGTGCCCTCCAGCAGGTCCTCGGCCAGCCCGCAGCGCTCCAGGATCGCGCCCATCAGCGTGAAGAACGGGATGGCCAGCAGCAGGTCGTTCGAGAGGATGTTGAAGACGCGCAGCGGCAGGTTGTGGAGGAAGGCCTCCGGGAAGAAGCCCATCTCCACCGACAGGAAGCCGAAGAACAGCCCGAGCGCGGCCAGCGAGAACGCCGCCGGGAAGCCGACGAGCAGGAAGAGGATGAGGCCGCCGAACATGAGCGGCGGCATGATGTCGAGGGTCAGCATCGGTCTATTGCTCGGGCCGCGCATAGGCGGCGTGCAGCCGCCCCTCGGGCACGCGGATGCCGCGCAGCAGCGCGACGCGCTTGATCAGCTCGGACAGCCCCTGCAGCGTCATCAGCGCGAAGCCGAGCGGCAGCAGGATCTTGGCCGGCCAGCGGATCAGCCCGCCGGGGGAGGAGGAGACCTCCGCCCGCACCCAGCTCTCCACGAAGAGCGGCCAAGTCATCCAGGCCAGCAGCGCCATCGCCGGCAACAGGAAGAACGTGATGCCGAGGACGTCCACCCAGATGCGCAGGCGGTCGCGGAGCGACCCGTAGACCAGGTCCACCCGGACATGCTCGTTCCGGAACAGGGTGTAGGACGCGCCGAGCATGACGATGCCGGCGAAGAGGTACCACTGCGCCTCGAGCCACGCGTTGGAGCCGGCGCCGAAGCCGTAGCGGGCGAAGGCGTTGCCCGCGCTGATGGCGCAGGCCAGCAGCACCATCCAGTCGGCCACCCGGCCGAAGGCGGTGTTCATGCCGTCCACGAAGCGGCTGAAGGCGAGGAGGGGGCCCATGGCCCGGCTGTGTTCCTGAACAGAAGGTGAGGAGACGGCCGGGCGGCGCTCCGGCCTGCGCCAATACCGCCCAGGCGGCGCCTTGGGAAGCGCCCGGTCACGTTCCAGCTGCGAAACCGGGCGCGGGGCCTTTTGCCCGGCGTCACGCCCCCTTACCCTGCCCCGCGTGCTGACCCCGGCCCTTCTCCCCGTCGCGGCGCTGCTGCTGGCCGGCTGCGCGGCGCCGGCCCTGTTGCGCCTGCGTTCAGGCGGCATGGTCCTGCGGGGTGGCGTCGTGGGCGCGTGCCTCGGGCTGGTCGCTGTGGGCGGTGTGGCGCTGGCGGGCGCGATGCCCCCCGATGTGCCCCCGGATGGGCTGTCGGCTTGGGCGCTCCTCATCCTCGGGACATGCGGCGCGCTGGCCGCGGTGCCGGCCGGGGCGGGCCCGCTCGCCGCTGCGCTCTGGCCGGTGGCGCTGGCGGGGCTCGCGCTCTCCTTCCTGGCGGAGGACGGTGCGACGCTCGCGCTCGGCGCCGCGGTCGCCTCCCTCGCCCTGCGCGGGGCGGTGACGGGACGGCCCTCCGCGCTGCCGGTGGCCGGCGCCGTGCTGCTCGCCGCGGCCTTCGGGCTGGCGGAGGAGGGCGGGTCTTCGCGGCGGCCGGACCCGCCCCGCCAGGGGGGGTGCGGGCCGGCGTGGCGCTGGTGCTCGCGGTGGCCGGTGCCGCGACCCTGGCGGTGCCCTGGCGGGGCGCCTCCGCCGAGGTCCTGGTCGGCGCCGCCGTGGGGATGCCCCTGCTGGCGCTGTACGTGCTGGCGCGGCTGCCCGACCCCTTCGGCGGTGCGACGCCGCTGCTTGCGGGGGCCGCGCTGGCCGCGGCGGGCGCGCTGCGCGCCATGCTGGCCGAGGAGCTGCCGGACATCCTCGGGCCGCTCGCCTGGGCGCAGGCCGGGCTGGGCGCGATGGCGCTCGGCCTCGCCGCCCTGTGCCGCGCGGCCGACCTGCCGGGCGGCGCGGGGGCGGCAGCGGGCGCGGCGCTGCTGCTGATGCCGGCCCACGCGCTGACCGTCACGCTGCTTGCGATTGGAACGGCGGCCGTGGCGCGGGGCGCGGCGTCGCGGCGGCTCGACCGGCTGGGCGGCCTGCTGCATGCCATGCCCTGGACGGGATGGTGCGTCCTGGCCGGGGCGCTGTCTGCCGCGGCGCTGCCGCCGCTGGCGGGCTTCGCCGGCACTTGGCTGGTTCTGCAGTCGGCCCTCGGCGCATGGCGGGCCGGCGGCCTTCTCCAACAGGTGGCGGTCGGCCTGTCGCTGGCCCTGGCGGGGCTCGCGCTCGGGCTCACCGCGGCGGCGATGATCCGGCTTCTCGGCATCGCCTTCCTCGGGCGCCCGCGCACGCCGCGCGCGGCGGGGGCCGAGGATCCGCCCTGGCCGGCCCGCCTCGCCCTGCTGGCGGCGGCCGGCCTGCTGGCGTTGGCGGGGTTGTTCCCCGGTCCGGTGCTGCTGCTGGCGGGCGCCGCGGCCGAGGTGCTGGTCGGGCAGGATCTGTCCGCCCGGGCGGGCCCTTTCTCCGTCACGGCCGGCGATGGCCAGGGCTACGCGCCCCTCCTGCTCGGCCTGCTGCTCGCGTTCGCGGGGGTCGCGGCATGGGCCGCGACCCGCGGCGCCGGGCCGGCCGAGCGCGGCCCGGCCTGGGATGACGGCTTCGAGGCCCCGCCGCCGCAC
>DASQNQ010000274.1:0-10655 GCA_035644895.1 Acetobacteraceae bacterium
GAACTCCGACCAGCGGCGCGCCGAGATCACCCAGATCCTGACGAGCCGCGCCACCGCGGGTTCCTTCGAGGGCAACTCCCGCGACCGCCTCGCGCAGCTCGTGGCGGCCGAGTACAACGTCGCCCCGCAGGAGGCGAACGCCCGCATCACGCAGCTCGAGCAGCAGGCGCAGCAGACGGCGAACCAGGCGGCGCAGACGGCGCGCAGCGCGGCCGACACGGCGGCTGACGGCGCGGCGACGGCGGCGTTCTTCATCTTCGGTGCCATGCTCCTCGGCGCCGTGGCCTCCGTGCTTGGCGCGCGCGCCGGCACGCGCAATGCGGTCCGCGTCGCGGCGAACCGCTTCGCCTGAACCAGCGGGGTGCTGGTGTCGACCCGCCAGCGCCCTCCGCCTGACGAAGCCCGGCCCGCGCCACCAGGCGCGGGCCGAGTTCGTTCGGGCCCCCAGCGGCCCGTGGGTGCGCGAAGCCGCTCCTCGCGCGCGGGGAGGTCCGACGTCATCGCCTCCTCGAAATCGGCGGCCTCGAAGACCGGGCGGATCCCGGTCCCGCTCGGCCGGGGCATGGCGCTCGGGCAGCGCCTCGCCTATTCCACCGCCTCCTCCATGTCACGCACCGGCCGGAGCCAGAAGCCCGCAACGAGTCCACCCTCCACCGCGAACGCGCCTCCGGTCACCTTGCGCGCCGGCCCATCGAAGGCCACGCGCCGCCCCTGGAATGAGGGCTTCGGCCCCTTCCCGGCCAACGCCTCGTCGTAGCGCCCCCTCGCCTCCAGCAACGCGGCCGGGAGCCATCGTCCCCGCCCCGCTCTCGGCCGTTGCCTTCACCAGCGCCATGACGCGCAGCGGTTCACCGCTCGCCCTGCCGGGGTCTCGTTCTGGCGGGCCGCGCCTGCCGGCATCTGCGTCATGCGGAGGCCGGGGCGCCTCACCGGACCTCGCGCCATCCCGCGTGCTCCAGCATGCGGCGGGCGATCTCCCGCTCCCCCATCACCGTCAGCGTCGCGCCGAGCGAGGCGAAGTGCTGCACGTCCGCGTCGGAGTGGGCGCGCACCACGATCTCGATCGCCGGGTTCGCGTGGCGCGCCTGCTCGATCACCTGGCCGGCCTCGAAGGGGTCGGGCAGCGTCACGAACAGGCGCGACGCCTCCATCGGCCGCGCTGCGGCCAGCACCTCCGGGTCCGCGGCATGGCCGCGCAGCAGCTCCGCGCCCGCGTCGTGCGCGGCGTCGGCGGCCTCGTCCCGGTCCTCGATCGCCACCACCGTCCGCCCCGCGGCCAGCAGCCCGGCCCCGAGCACGCTGCCGACGCGGCCCCAACCCGCCACGATGTCGTGCCCGGCCGGCGCGGCCGGCGACGCGACAGGCTCGCGCGGCGCGGGCGCGGCGGCGGGCCTCGGCACCTCCGTCGCGGCGGGACGCGGCGCGGGCGGCTCCGGTGCGATGCGGTCCCGCCGCCGCTCTGCCAGGCGGAAGGCGAGCGGGTTCAGCAGGATGGACAGGATGGCGCCCGCCAGCACCAGGTCCCGCGCCTCGGTCGGCACCAGCTCCAGCGCGACGCCGAGGCCGATGACGATGAAGGAGAACTCCCCGATCTGCGCGAGCGCGGCGGAGATGGTCAGCGCGGTCGAGGCCGGGTGGCCGAAGGCGCGCACGATCGCGTAGGCCGCGAGCGACTTGCCCACCACGATGATGAGCAGCGTGGCCACCACGCCGAGCGGGTCGCGCAGCAGCACCATCGGGTCGAACAGCATGCCGACCGAGACGAAGAACAGCACCGCGAAGGCGTCGCGCAGCGGCAGCGCCTCCTGCGCCGCGCGCTGGGAGAGCTGGCTCTCGGCCAGCACCATGCCCGCGAGGAAGGCGCCGAGCGCGAAGGAGACGCCGAAGAGCTTCGCCGCGCCGAAGGCGACGCCGAGCGCCACGGCGTAGACCGCCAGCCGGAACAGCTCCCGGCTTCCGGTGTGGGCGACGTAGTGCAGCAGCAGCGGGATCACCTTGCGGCCCACCACCAGCATCAGGAGCGCGAAGGCCACGACCTTGCCCAGGGTGAGCAGCACCGCCTCGGCCACCGCGCCGGCGCCGCGCGCCTCCCCCGCATCGGCGATCAGCGGCAGCAGCACGAGGGCGAGGACGATGGCGATGTCCTCCACCACCAGCCAGCCCACCGCGATGCGGCCGCGCTCCGTCTCCAGGATGCGCCGCTCCTGCAGGGCGCGCAGCAGCACGACGGTGGAGGCGACGGACAGCGCCAGGCCGAACACCACGCCGCCTGCGACCCCCCAGCCATGGATCATGCCGAAGCCGGTGCCGAGCGCGGTGGCCACCGCGATCTGCGCGACCGCGCCGGGGATGGAGATGGCACGCACGGCCGCGAGGTCGCCGAGCGAGAAGTGCAGCCCGACCGCGAACATCAGCAGGATCACGCCGATCTCCGCGAGTTCGCTCGCCAGCGAGGCATCCGCCACGAAGCCCGGCGTGAAGGGCCCGACCGCGACGCCGGCCAGCAGGTAGCCCACCAGCGGGGGCAGCCGCAGCCGCTGCATGGCAAGGCCGAAGAGGAAGGCGAGGCCGAGGCCCGCGACGATGGTCGCGATCAGGGGCGTGTCGTGGGAGGGCATGGGGAGCGTGCGCCTGGATGCGTTCGCCCGGCAGGAACGGCAGAATGCAACGATGCGCAAGGGGCAGCCTGGCGAGCAGCCCGACCCGCGCCCGGGCCGGCACCTTCAGCGGCGAAGCGCGGCCGTCCCGCCCCCGCCGCGGCCAAGGCATGCCACAAGCTCCGCCACCAGCAGGTCGGGGTCGCAGGGCTTGCGCAGCACGGGGACGGGCGGGCCGCCGCCGGTCTGGTCGAGTTCCCGCCGCTGGTCCGGCGTGAGGCTGAAGCCGGTCACGACGACGACGGGGAGGTTGCGGGCGACTCCCCGCAGCAACCGCAATACCTCCGGACCCTGCAGGGCGCCGGAGAAGCGCATGTCGAGCACCACGCCGTCGGGGCACACCTCGCGTGCGATCGCCAGTGCCTGTTCGCCCGACGCGGCTATGGAGACGCGGAAGCCGGCAGATTCCAGCGTCTGCTCGTGGAGCAGGGCGATGAGGCTCTCGTCCTCGACAACCAACACATGCTGGCACCGGGCGGCCGGGTCTTCTGGCGTGCTCACCCGAAACGAATGCCGCGCCGGATCCTGCGTCGCAATATCTTTTCTTCTTTTCTCGCCCTGATTCAATAAAATTACTCGTGTCCGGGCGAAGAAGCCGCCTTTCGCCTGGCCTTAGACCTTCCTGAACCGGGCCGCGAAGAACCCGTCCATTCCGCCGCGCTCCCTCCACAGGTCGGGCCGCGTGCGAAGCGTGCCCGCCGGCGTGAGCGCCATGTCGAGCCCCGGCACCTCCTCCCCTCGGATCGGATCGGGCACCAGGCCGAGCGCGGCCGCGCGCGCGAGATGCGCCTCCCCCTCCTCCGGCTGGAGGGAACAGGTCGCGAGCACAACGCGCCCGCCCGGCGCCAGCATCCCGGCCGCGGCGGCCAGCAGCCGCGCCTGGGCGTCGGCCATCGGCGCGATGTCGGCGGCGCGCTTCAGGTGCGGCACGTCGGGGTGGCGGCGGATGGTGCCCGTGGCCGTGCAGGGTGCGTCCAGCAGCACGGCGTCGAAGGGGGCGTCGGGTGTCCAGCCTGTCGCGTCGGCCTCGACGATCCGGGCCGTGAGGCGCAGCCGCGCGAGGTTCTCGGCCAGGCGCTTCGCGCGGCGCGGGTCGCGCTCCACCGCCACCACCTCGGCGCCCGCGGCCGCGAGCTGCGCGGTCTTGCCGCCCGGGGCGGCGCAGAGGTCCGCCACGCGCTCCCCCGCCCGCACGCCGAGCAGCCTGGCCGGGATGGCGGCCGCCGCGTCCTGCACCCAGAAGCGCCCCTCGGCGAAGCCCGGCAGTTCCGCCACCCGCGTCCCCGCGGGAAGGCGGGCCGTGCCGGTCGGCAGGATCTCCGCCCCGTCCGGCGCCTCGGCCCCGGGGGCGAGCGTCAGGTCGAGCGGCGCGGGGAGAAGGTGCGCAAGCGCGATGTCGCGCACCGCGCCGCCATAGGCCCCGTGCCAGGCGGACCAGAGCCAGGGCGGCGTGTCGAGGCGCGGGCCGTCCAGCCCCTCCAGGCTACCCCCGTCCGCGACCTTCCGCAGCACGGCGTTCACCAGCCCGGCGAAGGGCTTCGGCACGATGCCGACGGTCGCCGCCACCGCCGCGTGGGGCGGCGTCCCGAGCAGCAGCAGGTCGGCCGCCCCCATGCGGAGCGCCTGCCGCACCTCGGGCGGCGGCTCGCGCCGCAGGAAGGGCTCGAGCACCGCGTCGAGGCTGCCGGCGCGGCGCAGCACCGCGGCCGCCAGCCGGTGCGCCGCCGCCTTGTCCCGCGCGTCGAGCCGGGGGAGCGCGTCCAGCGCCTCCTCCAGCGGCCGCCGCCGGCCGAGCACGGCCGAGAGCAGCGCGAGCGCGGCGTGGCGGGAGGCATTGGCCCGGCCCGGGGCCGGGGCGGTCTTCGGGGGGGAGGCCATGGCCGCGGTTTATGGCCCCCCGGCCCCGCCCGTGCTAGAGGCGCCGCCGATGCAGGGCGCCCGGACATTCCTGGACAATCTGCCAGGGACGCGCAGGCCGCTCCTCTGGCTTGCGCTGCTCTGCGCGCTGCTCTGGACGCCCGGCTTCTTCACCATCCCCCCCGGCGACCGGGACGAGAGCCGCTTCGCCCAGGCGACCCGCCAGATGGTGGACACCGGCGACTACGTGCGGATCAAGTTCGGCGAGGTCGAGCGCAACAAGAAGCCCGCCGGCATCCACTGGGCGCAGGCGGCCTCGGTCCACCTGTTGGAGGCCGTGCGTCTGGGCGACCGCTCGGACATCTGGGCCTACCGCGTGCCGTCCTTCCTCGGCGCGCTGGCGGCGGTGCTGGCCCTGTATCACTTCGGGCGGGGCCTGGTCGGGCGGCGCGCGGCGTTCCTCGGCGCGGCGATGCTGGCCGGCTGCTTCGTGCTGACGATCGAGACGCACATCGCCAAGACCGATGCCGCGCTGCTGGCCACCGTCGTCGCCGCGATGGGGCTGATGGGGCGCGCCTACCTCACGCCCGGCCAGTTCACCGCCCGGCAGGCGGCGGCCTTCTGGCTCGTGCTCGGCGCCTCCGTGCTGCTCAAGGGCCCGATCGGGCCGGCGGTGCCGCTGCTGGCGGGGCTGACGCTGGCGGTCTCCGACCGCGCCTGGTCGAACGGGGCGCCCTGGTTCCGCGCGCTGCGGCCTGCCTGGGGCGTGGCGCTGATGGTCGCCGCCGCCGCACCCTGGTTCATCGCCGTCACCATCGCGACGGAGGGCCGCTTCCTGGCGGACGCCATCCGGGGCGACATGCTCAGCAAGGTTGGCGGCGCGGACGAGAACCACTGGGGCCCGCCCGGCTACTACCTGCTGAGCTTCGGCATTGCCGCCTTCCCGGCCGCCTTCCTGGTGCTGCGCGCCATCCCCGGCGCCTGGGCGGATCGGCTGAACCCGGCGACGCGCTTCCTGCTCGCCTGGGCGGTGCCCACCTGGCTGATGTTCGAGGCGGCGACGACCAAGCTGCCCCACTACACGCTGCCGGCCTATCCGGCGCTGATGCTGCTGGCGGCGGCCTGGGCGATGGACCCGCTGAGGCGGGCGCCGCCGCGCTGGCTCTCGGTGCTCTCCCTCATCGGGCTGATCGCGACGGGCATCGGCCTCGCGATGGCGGCTGTCGTCCTGCCGGTGCTGGCCGACCGCGCCGTGTCCTGGCCCTCGCTGTTGGCCCTGCCGGCGGCGGCGGGCCTGCTCTGGCTGGTGGTGGGCGCGCTGCGCGAGGGGCAGCCGGCCCGCGCCGGGCTGCTCGCCGCCATCGCCGCCGTGCCGCTCTACGCCGTGGTGCTGGAGGGCGTGCTGCCGCGCCTGACGGCGCCCTGGGTTTCCCCGCGGGTCGAGGCGGCGCTGGCGCGCGTGGCGCCCGGCCTGCCCGCACGGCAGTTCGGCGCGCTCGGCTACCACGAGCCGTCGCTGCTGTTCTCGGTCGGCGGCGACATGGTGCTGCTGTTCGACGCCGCCGGCGCCGCGCGCTTCCTGGCGGAAGGGCCGGACCGCGTCGCCGCGGTGGAGGGCCGGCACGAGGCGCGCTTCCGCGCGGAGGCCGCGGCGCTCGGCCTGCGGCTCAGGGAACTCGGCGTCGTCGAGGGCTTCAACTACTCCCGCGGGCGCCGCGTCGCGCTCGCGCTGCATGGGATCGAACGATGATCGAATGGGTGACGGGCCTGGTGCAGGCCGGCGGCTATCCCGGCGTGGTGGCCCTGATGTTCCTGGAGAACCTTTTCCCGCCCATCCCGTCCGAGGTCATCATGCCCCTGGCAGGCTTCGTCGCGGCGCGGGGGGACCTGTCCTTCGTCGGCGTCGTCATCGCCGGCATGATCGGCACGCTCGCGGGGAACGGCTTCTGGTACGAGATCGCGCGCGCCATCGGCAGCCGGCGCATCCTGCCGCTGTTCGCCCGCTACGGCCGCTGGTTCGCGGTGGACGACCAGGACTTCCAGAAGGCCGAGGACACGCTGCGCCGGCACGGCCCGGTGGCGCTGTTCTTCGGTCGCATGCTGCCCGGCATCCGCACCGTCATCTCCATCCCGGCGGGCTTCGCCGAGATCCCGCGCCACACCTTCTACTTCTGGACCGCGCTCGGCAGCCTGATCTGGATCGGCGTGCTCGCCACGCTCGGCTACGTGCTGGAGGACCAGTACGAGAAGGTCGAGGGCTGGATCGAGCCGCTGGGCTACGTGGTGATCGGCGGCATCCTGATCACCTATGTCTGGCACGTCTGGTCGCGCGGCCGCCGCCGGCGGGCCTGAACCGGCCGTGATCCGCCGGCGCGGCCTGCTGCCGCTTCTTGCGCTGGCCGGCTGCGCGGCGCCGCTGCCGGAGCTTACCGCCCCTTCGGCCGAGGCGGAGGCTCTGCTGCGGGCCTCGGCGGAGGCGCACGGGCTGGCGGCCTTCCGCGCGGTCCGGGACCTCAGCGTCTCCTATGCGGGTGAATGGCCGCCGGTCATCGGCCGGCTGCAGCCCGTGCTGGTGGACCAGGGCTTCCGCATACGGTCCGAGGAGCGGCTGCTGCCGCGGGAGGGCGTGGTCGCGCAGGCGCATGAGGGGCCGGAGGGACGCAAGCAGGTCGTGCGGCGCCCCGGCGAGGTCCGCGTCTGGTACAACGGCCAGGAAACGCCCGATGCCGAGCGCCGCGCCGCCGCCGCGCTGGTGGCCGATGGCTACGCGCTGTTCCTGCTCGGCCCGCTGCTGCTGGCGGATGGCCGTCGCGCCCTGGCGGCGGAACTGGCTGGCGCGGAGCGGATCACGGTGGGCGGGCGGGCCTTCGACTGCGACGTGCTGCGCCTCAGCGCCGCGCCCGGCCTCGGCTTCGCGGCCGCGGACCGGTTCGCGCTGTTCATCGACCGGGAGAGGCGGCTGATGCGCAGGGTGCGCTTCACGCTGGAGGGCCTCGCCTCGACGCGCGGCGCGGTGGCGGAGGTGGACGCGCTGACCCATGCGACGCTGCATGGCGTGACCTGGCCCACGCGCTTCCATGAGCGCCTGCTACGCCCCTTCCCGCTGCGCGTGCATGACTGGTGGGTGACCGGGCTGGACGTGAACCGGGGCCTGACGATGGCCGACCTGGACGGGCCGGCCTTCTCCGTGCGGGCCGCCACGCCGGCGGCGGGTCTGGCCCCGGCCGGCTGACCGGACCCGGGCGCCGTCAGCGACGGCTGCGCGCGCCCACCCGCACGGGCACGCCGCCGCGCGGGCCGGGACGCTCATCCTCATGCGCGAGCAGCATCGTCGCCATGGCGATCTGCGCGGCGCCGAAGGTCAGGCCCGTGAAGAACCAGAGCGCCACGGCGGGCCAGGCGGAACCGGCAGCCCGCAGCAGCAGATGCGCTGCCTCGTCATGGTGGTGGACCAGCCCTGCCACGAACAGCGCGGAAAGGGCAAAGCCGGCCAGCCCATTGGCGATCAGGAAGCGCACGAGGCGCGGGAGGCTGTGCCATGCGGACAGAGGGCGCATCCGGTCGTTCCCCTGGGGCATCGGCCCGAAATGGCGGTGCCCAGGCAAAGCGCAACGGGCATCACCCCCAAGGGTTGCGCCGCCCGGGTGACCAGGGCCCGGGCCGTTGCGGCGGGGCGGCCCGTCCGGCGGGGGCAGGCGGCGCCAGCGCCATCAGCGCCGCCACGCGGCTCTCCGTCGCCGGATGCGTCGAGAACAGCCCGTCCATCCGCAGCCCGGACAGCGGGTTCACGATGAACATGTGCGCGGTCGCCGGGTTGGCCTCCGCCGCCTGGTTGATGCGCCCCTGCCTGTAGCCCTCGAGCCGCAGCAGCGCGCTGGCGAGCGGGCGTGGGTCGCCGCAGATCTCGGCCCCCAGCCGGTCCGCCTCGTACTCGCGGGACCGGCTGATCGCCATCTGCACGATCATCGCAGCAACCGGCGCGAGCACCAGCATCAGGATCATGCCGATGGGCCCGAACGGGTTGGCACGCGCGTCCTGCCCGCGGCCGAACAGGAAGCCGAACTGCGCCAGCATGCCGATGGCGCCCGCGAGCGTCGCCGTCATCGTCATGATCAGCGTGTCGCGGTTGCGGATGTGTGCCAACTCATGCGCCACGACGCCCGCCACCTCCTCCTCGCTCATCAGGTCGAGCAGGCCGGTGTTGACGGCGACCGCCGCGCGCTCCGGGCTGCGGCCGGTGGCGAAGGCATTCGGCTGGTCCTCATGGATCACGTAGAGCGCGGGCATGGGCAGGCCGGCGCGCGACGCCAGCCGCTCCACCATCGCATACAGGCGCGGCGCGGCTTCCGGCCCGATGGGCTGCGCGCCGTGCATGCGCAGCACCACCTGGTCGCTGTTCCACCAGGCGAACAGGTTGGTGGCGCAGGCGAGGAGGAAGGCGATGACCATGCCCTGCTGGCCGCCGACCACCCAGCCGACTCCGACGAACAGCGCCGTCATGCCGGCCAGCAGCATCGCGGTGCGCACGTATCCGTTCATGCGAATGGCCCCTCCGCGCGTCGCCGGCGGCGTTCCGCCACGCGGCCCGCATCCCTACATGTGGGACATGACCGAGAGAAACCAGCCCGCCCGAGAGGCGCAGCTTCCCATCCCCCCCGGCCAGCCCCCCGGCCCGCCGCCCGGCATCCCGGTGCCGGACCCCGACCAGGGCCCGAGCCAGCCGCCACCGGACGGCGACATCCCCATGCCCGGCGAGCACGCCCCCCCGCCGGTCGGCGACCCGCCGTCCGACCCGCCCATGCGTCTGAAGGAGGTCGGCGGCCCCGCCGGACCCGAGCCCACGCGCTACGGCGACTGGGAGCGGAAGGGCCGCGTCAGCGACTTCTGATCCCGGTCCGGGGATCCTGGGCCCCCGTTCCGGGGCACGGCGTCAGTCCCCGGCCGCCGCGGGCAGGCAGATGTGGCAGGCCAGGCCCTCGGGGCGGAACTCGAGCTTCACGGTGCCCTGCACCTTCTGCGCCAGCCCCCGTTCGAGCAGGCGCGAGCCAAAGCCCTGGCGGGTGGGCGGGACGACCGGCGGGCCGCCGTGCTCGCGCCAGTCGATCTCCACCAGCCGGGTGCCCTTGATCGTGCGCCGCAGCGTCCACGAGACCTCGACCCGGCCTCCGGCCGCGGACAGCGCGCCGTACTTGGCCGCGTTGGTGGCCAGCTCGTGGAAGGCGAGGTGGATCGTCTCCACGGCATCGGCCGAGAGCCGCACCGGCGGTCCCTCCGCCGTCACGCGGCCCGACTCGGCGTAGGCGGCCAGGGCGCGCTGCACGACATCGGCCAGCGGCGCGCTCTCCCACCCGCCGCAGGTCAGCAGATCGTGCGAGTCTGCCAGCGCCATCAGCCGCCGGACGAGCGTTTCCTGCGCGGAGCCTGGCACGCCGGCATGGCGCAGGGTCTGCGCCGCGACCGCCTGCACCGTGGCCAGCACGTTCTTCATCCGGTGGCCCATCTCGGTCAGCTGCAGCGCGCGGCGCTCCTCCTCGGCCCGGATCGCGGTGTTGTCCCGCATGATGTTCACGAAGCCGACGGGCTGGCCGTTGCCGTCCAGCAGCGGCATCATCATGCCGCTGGCCCAGAAGCGGCTCCCGTCACGCCGCAGATGCCAGCGCTCGTTGGTCGCGCGCCCCTTCTCGATGGCGCGGCACATCTCCGCCACGAAAACGCCGCTGGCACGATCCTCGGCGGGGAAGAAGAGCGCACCGGTGCGGCCGAGGATCTCGGCGTCGCGGTAGCCCAGGATGGCGCGCGCGCCTTCGTTCCAGCCGGTGACCCGCCCTTCGAGGTCGAGCGTGACGATCGCGTAGTCCACGGCGCTGTCGAGCAGATGGCGCGCCCGCTCGGCCTCCGTGCGGAGTGCCGCGTTGTCGGCCTCGACCTCCTCGATGCGCCGCCGTGCTGCGGCCAGCGCGGAAGCCACCTGGTCGTCGGGCGCCTGGTTTGCGGAGGTCGCGCGTGGCGGCGGCGCACCCGGCCCCTCCTGCCCCACCCCCCCTGGAGCTTTCATCAAGCTTCACGCCCTCTCGCCCCATCCTGGGGGGGTCTACCCCTTGGCGGCTGCGGTGCGCTGTCGGATTCCGTACACAACGGCAG
>DASQNQ010000275.1:0-17766 GCA_035644895.1 Acetobacteraceae bacterium
CGCATCGCCATGGCCGCGCTGGTGCTGGGGATGGCCGCGCGCGCCCCCGTCACGGTGGATGACGGCGCCTTCATCGAGACCTCCTTCCCCGGCTTCGCCGATCTGTTGAACGCGCTGGCGGGCGATGGCGGGCCGGGCGGCCCGATCGGGGCGGCGTGACGGCGACCATCATCGCGGTGGACGGGCCGGCGGCGGCCGGCAAGGGCACGCTGGCGCGGCGCCTGGCGGCCGAGCTCGGCCTGCCCTTCCTCGACACCGGCCTGCTCTACCGCGCCACGGGACGGCGGCTGCTGGATGCGGGGGGCGACCCGCGCGATGCCGATGCGGCGGAGGCAGCGGCGCGGGCGCTGGACCCGGCGGACCTGGCGCGCGGCGACCTGCGCGGGCCGCAGGCGGACATGGCGGCCTCGGCCGTCGCGGCCATCCCCGCGGTGCGCGCCGCGCTGCTCGACTGGCAGCGCGATTTCGGCCGGCGGCACGGCGCGGTGCTGGACGGGCGCGACATCGGCACCGTGGTCTTCCCGGACGCCACCGTGAAGCTCTTCGTCACCGCGAGCCCGGCCGAGCGCGCCCGCCGCCGCTGGCTGGAGCTGCGCGGCCGCGGCGTCGCGGCCGATCTGGCCGAGGTGGAGGCCGAGCTCCGCGCGCGCGACGCGCAGGACAGCGCACGGGCCGTCGCGCCGCTGCGCGCCGCGGAGGATGCGGTGACGATCGACACCACGGCGCTCGACGCCGACGCTGCCTTCGCGCAGGCGCTGGCGGTGGTGCGGGCGCGGCTGCCCGGATAGGCCGCGCCCACGCCCCGGGCCGGTCAGGCGATCAGGAAGTCCCCGGCGGTCAGGCCCGTGACGTCCTGCACCACCACCAGGACCTCCCCGGTCGCCGTGATGCGGATGACCGTGTCCGCCGCCACCCCGCCGGCCACGTTCCCGCCCGCATCGAGCGTGAGCGCCCCGAAGTTCAGGCCGCCGAGCAGCCCGATCCGGTCCGACCCGCGCTCGAAGTCGAGCAGCCTGTCCGCGCCCGCCAGGTCGGCCCCGCCATCGCCCGCGCCGAACAGGAAGCGGTCCGACCCGGCGCCGCCGAGCAGCGTGTCCGACCCCGCATCGCCGCGGAGCGTGTCGTTGCCACCGCCCCCCGAGAGGCTGTCCGCCCCGCCCGCCGTCGCCGCGGCGTCGCCGTCGCCGAACAGCCGGTCCGCGCCCTCTCCGCCGTCGAGCGTGTCGGAGCCCGCCTGCACCACGCCGGTGATCGCGCCGCCCGCATCGCCGAACAGGGTGTCCGCTCCGTCCCCGCCGATGAGCAGGTCGTTGCCGAGGGTGATGCCCTCGGCCGCGCCGGTGACGTTGCCGCCGGCATCGCCCACCAGCAGGTCGGCATGCCCGCCGCCCTCCAGCCGGTCGTCGCCGGCACGGATCTCACCGCCCGAGAGGTCACGCAGCACGTCGCCATAGAGCCGGTCCGCGTCGTCGC
The DNA here is from genome assembly GCA_035644895.1 of Acetobacteraceae bacterium. Taxonomy (GTDB): domain Bacteria; phylum Pseudomonadota; class Alphaproteobacteria; order Acetobacterales; family Acetobacteraceae; genus Falsiroseomonas. The sequence continues at coordinate 1,474 of DASQNQ010000275.1, forward strand.
CGCCGAGCAGCGTGTCCCTGCCGCCCGTGGCGAAGTTGCTCGCGTCCGCGGGGCTGTTGATGGCCTGCGCGTCGCCGACCAGAAGGTCGCGCCCCGCGCCGCCGTGCAGGCTGTCATGGCCGCCGCGCGCGTAGCTCTCCGCCTGCAGTTCGAAGGCGCCGCCCGCATCGCCGAAGAGCGTGTCATCGCCCCGGCCGCCGAGGAGGGTGTCGTCCCCGCCGCGGATGCTGCCATCCGTGGAGCGCGGCAGGAAGGCGCCTCCCGCATCGCCGAAGATGCGGTCGTCGCCGTCGCCGCCATCGAGCAGGTCCGCGCCGCCATATGCCTGGCCTTCGCCCGAGACGGACACCGCGCCGCCTGCATCCCCGTAGAGGCTGTCGTCGTCGGCGCCGCCGAGCAGGGTGTCGTTGCCGCCGACGAAGAGGGCATCGTCCACCTGCACCCCGTCCACGGCGTCCCCGTAGAGCCTGTCCCTGCCGCTGCCGCCGTCGAGCAGGTCCGCGCCGCCATGCACCTCGCCGCCCGTGCGAATGCTGCCGCCGACATCGCCGGCCAGGCTGTCGTCGCCGGCGCCACCCCGCAGCGTGTCCGCGCCCGCCATGATCACCGAGTCGTCGAAGCCAAGGTCGACCAGGTCGCCGCCCACGTCGCCGGCCAGCGTGTCCCGGCCCTCGCCCCCGTCGAGGCTGTCGTTGCCGGTCGTGACGATCCCGTCCACCGCCTCGAGGACCAGGTTGCCCTCGACATCGCCCATCAGCCGGTCGTTGCCCTCGCCGCCGAGCAGCGTGTCCCGCCCGAAGGCGCCGCCGCCCGCATTGCCGCCGGCATCGCCGGCCAGCGTGTCCGGCCCGTCGCGGCCATCGAGCAGGTCGTTTCCGGGCAGGCCGATGAGCCTGTTGCCGGAGCTGTTGCCGGTGAACGTCGCCATGTAGGTTTCCCCCTGTCCGCGGGTTGCCTTGTCGTCGGGCCGGGGGAAGCGTCCGTCAGGCGTGGGACAGTGGGGAGTAGGTTCGACAATCAACTAATTGCATGACCGGCAGGAACACCCGGTTGTGACGCCAGGGACACCGTCGCGGCGCCGGGCGTGCCCGGCGCCGTCCCGCGACCCAGGGGAGCAGGAGGTCGCCTGCGCCGAGGGTGCCGACGATGTTGGCGCTGGAATCGAGGGTCAGGTTGCCGGCGTTGAGGCCCATGAATCGGTCGGCGCCCGTGCCGCCCGAGAGCATATCCGCGCCCTGCGCCGCCATCGAGCAGGTCATGCCGGCCATGCACCTAGCCCGGTGAGTGAATGTTCCGACCTGCATCCCCCGAGAGGTGATCATTCCCCGAGCCGCCGCGCAGCGTGCCGTAGCCGCCCACGATGGATGTGTCGCTGTCGAGAGCGCGTAGGTCACCACCGGCATCGCCGGCCAGCACGTCATTGCCGTTGCCGCCCAGCAGCGTGTCTGCGCTGAAGGGGGCGCCGAACACGTCGCCCGCCGCGTCGCCGATCAGGGTGCCGGCGCCATCGGGCCCCGCCAGCCGGTTGTTCGTGGTCAGCCCGACCCGCGGGCTGGCCGGGAGGTTGCCGATGAAGGTTGTCATGGACGGCTCATCCCTGCCCGCACCCCGGAGACGCCAGCGTCCAATGACGTCGAAAGTCAGAACAAGACTTGTTCCAGACGAGTGACTGCATGCACACCGCTGGCGCGCCCCTGTGCCCCCTCCTGGCACCCGTTGACGACGCCCGCGCCCGTCCCGAACCTGCCCGCTCCCGTGTCCCGGAGGACGGACCCGTGCCCACGCCAATGCCCGGCGATCCCGCGCCGCTTTTCCAGCTGGCGGATGCCGAGGGCAGCCGCTTCGAACTCGCCGCCGTCGCCGGGCGGCCCGTGCTGCTGGTCGTGAACGGCCCGGCCGCCCTGCCGGATGCGGCGCGCGGCCCTCTCGCTTCGGCACAAGCGTCCGGACTGTTCGACGGCGTGCGTGCGCTTTGCGTGGTCTGCGGCGCCGCGCCGCCGGGCGGGCCGTCGCATCCCGGGATGCGCGCCGTCCCGGACCCGGACGGCGTCGTCGCACGCCTCTACGGCGCGCCGGCCGCCTTCCTGCTCGACCCGATGCTGCGCGTCGTGGTGACGGCGCCGCTGGACGCGCTGGCCGCGATCCTCGCGCAGTTGGAGGAGGCCTCGCGCGCCCCGCCTCCTGATCTGCCCGCCCCCGTCCTGCTGCTGCCGCGCGTGCTGGAGCCGGAGCTGTGCCAAAGGCTCGTCGCGGCGTTCGAGGCCGGCCATGCGCAGGAGAGCGGCTTCATGGCCGACCGCGATGGCAAGCTCGTCTGGATCTACGACCGCGACGCGAAGCGCCGCCGGGACGCCGAGATCCCGGACGAGGCGCTGCGCGCCGCGCTCCGCGCACGCATCGCCCGCCGCGTCGCGCCCGAGATCCGCAAGGCCTTCCAGTTCGACCCCACGCGCATCGAGCGCTACATCGTCGCCTGCTACGACGCGGGGGAGGCCGGGCACTTCCGCGCGCACCGCGACAACGACACGCCCGGCACCGCGCATCGCCGCTTCGCCGTCAGCATCAACCTGAACGACGGGTTCGAGGGCGGCGACATCTGGTTCCCGGAATTCGGGCCGCGCCGCTGGCGCGCGCCGGCGGGCGGCGCGATCGTCTTCTCCTGCTCCATCCTGCACGAGGTCACGCCGGTCACGCGCGGCCGGCGCTACGCCACGCTGCCCTTCGTCTTCGACGAGGCGGCGAAGGCCGCGCTCGACGAGGCGGTCCGCCAGCGCGAGAGGAGGCTGGCGCAGCGCGGGGGATGACCCGTCTCAGCGCATGGCGGCCGCCGGCGCGTGACCCCTTGCGACGACCGGGGCGCGCGGAAGCAGGTGGCCGGGGATCGGCGTGTCCCAGGTGTCCCGGACCGGGTTGTTCATGAAGAACTCGTCGCGCGGGAACAGGTCGGTCAGCGGCGCGGGGCGGCGCGGAGAATCGGGGCCCCAGGCGATGGCCTCGCCCGCCACCTGCGCGGCGATGCCCGCGGCGCGCGCCGGGTTCCCCTGCGAAAGGCGCGCCATGATCGCGGGGTCGGCAAAGCCCTCCACCAGCCGCTCCTGCGCGTCCTCGATCGGCCCGTCGCTGCCGATCAGGATCATGCGCGGCTTGAGCAGCACGACATGCGGGAAGACGGACAGGAAGGTCTCCACCACCGTCCAGCTCGGTGCCCACTGCACTGCCAGCCCCCCGGGCGCGAGCTTGCGGCGCACCAACTCCAGGTACTCCCGGCTGTAGAGCAGCCCGCTGTGCGAGGTCTGCGGGTAGATCGCGTCCGCCTGGATGATGTCCCAGTGCCCGTCCGGGGAGCGCGCGAGCGTCCGCCGCCCGTCGGCCACCCGCGCGTGCAGGCGCGGGTCCGCCAGCAGCGCGGCCACCACGCCCTCCGGCTCGCGTGCGGCCATCTGCCGCAGCACGTCCATGGCGGGGCCGATCAGCTCGACCACGTGCATCTCCCGCAGCTTGGGCACCGCCAGCGCCCCCCAGGGGGATCCGCCGCTGCCCATGCCGACGACGAACATGCGCCGCGGGTCCGGGTGCAGCAGCGGCCCCGTGGCGCCGAGCACCATGTGGTGCGGGTCGAAGGGGATCGAGGCCTGGCTGTGGCCGAGGATGAAGAACGGCCCGGGCGAGCCCCCCTCCTGCCGCAGCCGCGCCTCGCGCCAGGCGACGACGCCGGACCGGTCCTCGGCCAGCGCATGCGCCCCCCCGGGTGCCACGCCATGCATGCGCTGCCAGAGCGAGGCGTTGCCGGGCGTGAGGAGCAGCGGCACCGCGCAGGCGCAAGCGGCCGCCAGTGCCGGCAGGCGCCCACGCCCCCTGGCGCCGAGCACCCAGACCGTCATCAGCCCGACCGACAGCACCGAGAGCAACAGGATCGTGCCCGCCGTGCCCAGGAAGTGGAAGGTGACGAGCCCCGTGCCGATCGATCCTGCGGCGTTGCCGAGGATGTTCGCGAGCTGCACCCACCCCACCCGCGCGCCGACGGAGGCGAGGTCGCGCTGCACAGCCCGCTGCACGTAGGGGAAGGTCATGCCGATGAGGAAGGAGGGCGGCGCGACCACCACCACCACGACGGCCACCGTCATCCAGAGCGACCGTCCGCCGAGCCGCCACGAATCCACCGAGACGTAGGTCGAGAGCGGCCAGTGGGGCAGGGCGAGCCACAGCGCGCCCAGCAGCAGCACGCCGAGCACGAAGCCGCCCGCCTGCGCCGCGAAGAAGGCCGGGCGCGGGTCGGCCAGGCGCCGGACCATCCGCGCCGCGACCGCCGTGCCGAGCCCGTCCGCCAGCAGGAACACGCCGAGCACCGTCGGGAACAGGTAGGCATGGAACTGCCCGACCTGCCCCAGCATGCGGACCCAGACGATCTCGAGCGCCACGATGATGTAGCCCGAGACGAAGATCAGCGCGCACCACAGCGGCAGGCTGCCGAAGCCCGCGCCCTCCGCCTCCGCCCGCACGGATCGCGGCGGCGCCGCCCGCGACAGTCCGCGCCAGAGCGTCAATGCCAGTGCCGCGGCGAACAGCTCCAGCCCCGCGGCCAGCACCAGCGCGGCCTCGAAGCCGATGGCGCCGAGGATCACCCACCCGCCGAGCAGCGCGCCGAGCCCCGCGCCGACCGTGTTCAGCCCGTAGAGCCAGCCGATGCGCTCGGCCACCTGGTCGATCCGCTCGGCGATCGCGCGCGCGAGGAGCGGCAGCGAGAGGCCCATCAGCGTGGTCGGCAGCACGAGGCCCGCGAAGCACAGCGCGAAGATCGCGGCCGGCTGGTCCACCTGCCCCGCCAGGCGCTGCGCCAGGATGTCGTAGAGGAAGGGCTTGGACAGCAGTGCGAAGAGGGCGACCCCCACCTCAGCCAGCGCGAAGCCCAGGAGCGCGCGGGCGGGGGACAGGCGGTCCGCCAGCCAGGCGCCGATCAGGCTGCCGAAGCCGAGCCCCGCCAGGAATGCCCCCACCACCAGCGCGGCCGAGACGGTGTCCGACCCCGCGAAGATGCCGAGCATGCGCTGCCACACGATCTGGCACAGCAGTGCCGCGAAGCCCGTGCAGAAGAAGCCGACGGACAGTCTCTTCATTGACGATTGGTCCCTTCCCCGGCGGGAATGACGTTCCGTAGGGCGAAAGGTTCCCTGGACCGACCCGCTCCGCGTTCCCATAACGGGGAGATGCCGCTCGAAGCAGACCTTCTCCTCGACCGCCGCCGGCTCAAGCGCCGCCTCTCGCTCTGGCGGGCGGGCGCCGTGCTGGCGCTGGCGGCACTCGCCCTGTTCGCCACCGCGGACCGCCTCGACCTGCCCGTCGGCCTGCCGGGCCAGCACGTCGCGCGGCTCGAGCTGGAGGGCTTCATCGGCGACGACCGCCGGCTGGTCGAGGCGCTGGCCCGCGCCGGGCGCAACCCCGGGGTGAAGGCCGTGATCGTGGCCATCGACAGCCCCGGCGGCTCCGTCGCGGGCGGGGAGGCGGTGCACGGCGCGCTCTCGCGGCTGGCGGGCGGCGGCAAGCCGGTGGTGGCCGTGATGGGCGGCACTGCGGCGTCTGCGGGCTACATGGTGGCGCTGCCGGCGGCCCGGATCTTCGCGCGCGAGGCGACGGTCACCGGCTCGATCGGCGTCATCCTTCAGACCTTCGACGCGTCGGAGCTGCTCGCGCGGCTCGGCGTGCAGGCGCAGACGATCGCCTCCGGCCGGTTCAAGGACCAGCCGAGCCCCTTCCGCCCGCTGTCCGAGGAGGGGCGCGCGCAGCTCGCCCGGGTGGTTTCCGACCTGCACACGCAGTTTGTCGCCATGGTTGCCGCCGGGCGCCGCCTGCCGGAGGAGCGGGTGCGGGAGCTGGCCGATGGGCGCGTCTTCACGGGGCGGGAGGCGCTGGCCCTCGGCCTGGTGGACGCGATCGGCGGGGAGGCGGAGGCGCGCGCCTGGCTCGCCGCGGAGCGCGGGGTGCCGGAGGGGCTGCCGGTGCGGGAGATCGAGGTGCGCTCCTTCTCCGAGCGCAATTTCGGCGCGCTCCTCGACGGTGTGCTGAAAAGCCTTGCCCATGAATGGCTTGGCGTTGACCGCGTGCGCGCGGTTTGGCAGCCTTGACCGGTTCGTGAGGAAGGCGCGGGGGCATCGCCATGACCAGGTCGGAGCTGATTGCCGAACTCGCTGCGGCGAATCCGCATCTGCGGCAGCCGGATGTCGAGCTGATCGTCGCCACGATCTTCGAGGAGATCACCGCGGCACTGGCGCGCGGGGACCGGGTGGAGCTGCGCGGCTTCGGCGCCTTCTCCACGAAGCGTCGGGATGCCCGCACCGGCCGCAACCCGCGCACCGGGGCGGCGGTCGCCGTCTCGGACAAGGCGGTGCCCTACTTCAAGCCGGGCAAGGAACTGCGGGAACGCGTGAACGGCGGCCCGCTGCAGGAGCCGCGGGCAGCACCGGCGTCCCGCAAGGCGGCCGCCGCCACGGCCTGACGCCGCGCCGCGGCACGCGGGTTGTTGCACTTTCCCCGCCGCGCCGCACGGCGTAGATGGGTGGGAACGCCGCCCCGGAGATGCCCTCGATGCGTTGGGTGCTGTTCCTGCCCCTCCTGATCCTGCTGGTTCTGTTCGGCCTGTCCAACATGCAGGAGGTCGAGGTGGGCCTCTGGCCCTTCGACCTCGCCTGGGTCGCGCCGCTCTCGGTGGCGATGCTGCTGTTCGGCGCCCTGTGCTTCCTGGGCGGCGCCCTGATCGCCTGGGCCGCCGCGCTGCGGGAGCGCCGCCGCGCGAAGGAGGTGACGCAGGCCGCCCGGCTGCTCGAGGCCGAGCTCGCCACCTACAAGGCGCGGGAGGCCGAGGCCGCGCGTGCCGCGCAGGTGGGCCGCGGCCCTGTCATCCCGGGCACGGCGGTCGCGGTCCACGGGCACTGATGCACCGGACCGGCCTCTGCGTCGCGCTCGACTCCCCGTCGCTTCCGGTCGCGGAGGGATGGGCGCGCCAGGTGGCCCCCCATGCAGGGCTGCTGAAGGTGGGCCTCGAGCTGTTCTCGGCCGAGGGCGGGGCGGCGGTGCGCGCCGTGGCGGCGCACGGCCCGGTCTTCCTCGACGTGAAGCTGCACGACATCCCGAACACCGTGGCGGGCGCGATGCGGGCGATCGCCCGCCTCGGCCCCGCCATGGTCACCGTGCATGCGGCCGGCGGCCCCGCCATGGTGGCCGCGGCGCGCGAGGCCGCGGAGGCCGCGGGCGGCGCACGGCCCCGGATCCTGGCGGTCACGGTGCTCACCAGCCTGGACGCCGCGACGCTCTCGGACACGGGGGTGGCCGGCGGGCCGGTGCAGCAGGTGCTGCGGCTCGGGCGGCTGGCCGTCGCGGCGGGCGCGGACGGGCTCGTCTGCTCCCCGCAGGAGGTCGCGCGGCTGCGCGATGCGCTGGGAGAGGGGCCGACCCTCGTCGTGCCCGGCGTGCGGCCCGCGGGCAGCCCGGCCGGCGACCAGGCGCGCACCGCGACGCCGGAGGAGGTGGCCGCCGCAGGGGCCGACTGGATCGTGGTCGGCCGCCCGGTGACCGGGGCCGCGGATCCGGGCGCGGCGGCGCAGGCCATCGCGGCGGCGCTCCGCCAGTGAGGGGCGGGCCGTGACGGAGGTGAAGGTCTGCGGGGTGAACGGCCCTGCGGCGATGGAAGCGGCGCACCGCGCCGGCGCCGACCTGGTGGGCTTCGTCTTCTTCCCCCGTTCGCCGCGCGCCGTCTCCCCGGCCGACGCGGCCGCGTTGTCGGTGGCGTACCCTGGCGGGCCGGGGCGCGTCGCGCTGCTCGTGGACCCGTCCGACGCCGAGATCGAAGGCGTGCTCGCCGCCCTCCGCCCGGACGTGATCCAGCTGCACGGGGAGGAGACGCCGGCCCGCTGCGCCGAGATCCGCGCCCGCTTCGGCCTGCCGGTGATGAAGGCGCTCGGCATCGCGACGGAGGGGGACCTGGCGGCGCTGGACGCCTATGCGCCGGCCGTGGACCGCTTCCTGCTGGATGCCAAGCCGCCGCCCGGCGCGTCGCTGCCGGGCGGCAACGCGGCGGCCTTCGACTGGGGACTGCTCGCCGGCCGCCGCATCCCCCGCCCCTGGCTGCTGGCTGGCGGACTGACGCCTGCGAACGTCGCCGGGGCCGTGCGGGTGGCCGGCGCGCCGGGCGTTGACGTCTCCTCCGGCGTCGAGCGTGCGCGCGGCGTGAAGGACCCGGCGCTGGTCGAGGCCTTCGTCGCGGCGGCGCGCGCGGCATGCTTGCGGGCGGCGCGCGGGGCGTGAGGTTGCGCACCGCCTGGCCGGCGGATGCGGCCGCGCTGGGGGCTATGCACGCCGCCTCCTGGGCGGAGACCTATCCCGGGCTCGTCCCTGATGACCTGCTCGCCGAGATGTCCGACCCCGCCCGGCGCGGGGAGGCCTGGGCGCGCATCCTGGCGGCGCCGGCGCTCCCGTCCGGCATCCTGCTGGCCGAGGATGCGGAGGGCATCGCCGGCTTCGCCTCGGCCGGGCCGGCGCGGGATCCGGCCCTCGGGGCATCGGGCGAGGTCACGGGGCTCTACGTGCTGCGGCGCGCCCAGCGACGCGGGCTGGCGACCGTGCTGCTCGGCGCCGCCCTCCGGGCGCTGCGCGCGGCCGGCCATGCGGATGCGGGAGCCTGGGCGCTGGACGGCAACGCCCCCGCCGCGCGCTTCTACGCCGCCAGCGGGGCGGTGGCCGGCGCCACGCGGGAGGAGGCGCGCGGCCCCCACCGGCTGCGGGAGACGGCCTGGCTCTGGACGGCGCTGTCCGCACGCCCGTGACGGCCGGGCGCGGCTGGGCTAAGACGCGGGCCAGCCGAGGAACACGCCCGTGAACAAGCCCCTCCCGAACTCCCTCCGCCAGGGCCCCGACGCCCGCGGCCGCTTCGGCGTCTTCGGCGGCCGCTTCGTGGCCGAGACGCTGATGCCGCTGATCCTCGAGGTCGAGCAGGCCTACGAGGCCTCGAAGCGCGACGCCGCCTTCCAGGCGGAGTGGCGCCGGCTGCTGACGCACTATGTCGGCCGCCCGAGCCCGCTCTGGTACGCGGAGCGCCTGACGGCGCATCTCCGCGCCAGGGCGCCGGAGGGGATGGGCGCCAAGGTCTACTTCAAGCGCGACGAGCTGAACCACACGGGCGCGCACAAGATCAACGCGGTGCTCGGCCAGATCCTGCTGGCGAAGAAGATGGGCAAGACGCGCATCATCGCGGAGACCGGCGCGGGCCAGCATGGCGTGGCGACGGCCACCGCCTGCGCGCTGATGGACCTGCCCTGCGTGGTGTTCATGGGTGCCACGGATGTGGAGCGGCAGCAGCCCAACGTGTTCCGCATGAAGCTCCTCGGCGCGGAGGTCCGCCCCGTGACGGCGGGCGCCGCGACGCTGAAGGACGCGATGAACGAGGCGCTGCGCGACTGGGTCGCGAATGTGCAGGACACCTACTACTGCATCGGGACCGTCGCCGGCCCGCACCCCTACCCGGCGATGGTGCGCGACTTCCAGTCCGTGATCGGCGAGGAGGCGCGGGAGCAGATGATGGCCGCCGAGGGCCGCCTGCCCGGCACGCTGGTGGCGGCCGTCGGCGGCGGCTCCAACGCCATGGGGCTGTTCTACCCCTTCCTCGACGACACCGGGGTCGCGATGGTCGGCGTGGAGGCGGCGGGCAAGGGGCTCGACACGCCGGAGCACGCGGCGGCGCTCTCCCGTGGCCGCCCTGGCGTGCTGCACGGCAACCGCACCTACCTGCTGCAGGACGGGGACGGCCAGATCCAGGAGGCGCACTCGATCAGCGCGGGCCTCGACTACCCGGGCGTCGGGCCGGAGCATTCCTGGCTGCACGAGATCGGCCGCGTGCAGTACGTGGCGGCGACCGACGACGAGGCGCTGGAGGCCTTCCAGCTCTGCTCGCGCCTCGAGGGCATCATCCCGGCGCTGGAGCCCGCGCATGCGCTGGCGCATGTGCTGAAGATGGCGCCGACGCTGCCCGCCGACCACATCCTGCTGATGAATCTCTGCGGTCGCGGGGACAAGGACATCTTCACGGTGGCGCGCCACCTCGGGGAGCGCATCTAGACATGGGCCGCATCGCCGCACGCTTCGCCAAGCTCCGCGCCGAGGGCCGTGGCGCGCTGATCCCCTTCCTGGAGGCCTTCGACCCGGACCGGGCGACGGCGATGGAGATCCTGCGCGGCATGCCGGGCGCGGGCGCCGACCTGATCGAGATCGGCGTGCCGTTCACCGATCCCGCCGCCGACGGGCCGACCATCCAGCTCGCCGGGCAGCGCGGGCTGCGCGCCGGCGGTTCGCTGGAGGGCGCTCTCGGCATGGTGCGGGAGTTCCGGGGCGCGGATGCGGGGACGCCCATCGTGCTGATGGGCTACTTCAACCCGATCCTCTCCTACGGCGTGGAGCGTTTCTGTGCCGACGCCGCCTCGGCCGGCGTGGACGGGCTGATCGTCGTGGACGTGCCGCCCGAGGAGGCGGACGAGATCGAGCCACAGGCGCAGGCCAACGGGCTCGACGTGATCCGGCTCGTGGCCCCCACCACCGACGAGGCGAGGCTGCCCCGCGTGCTGTCGGCGACGTCCGGCTTCGTCTACTACGTCGCGATCACCGGCATCACCGGCACGCGCTCGGCCAGCGCGGAGAGCCTGGCCGCCGCCATGCCGCGCCTGCGCCGCCACACGGACCTGCCGATCGCCATCGGCTTCGGCGTGCGCACGCCCGAACAGGCAGCGCAGGCCGCGACCCATGCGGATGCCGCGGTGGTGGCCTCCGCCCTCATCGAGATCCTCGCCGCGAACCTCGACGCGACGGGCGCCGCGAAGCCCGGCGCCGCGCAGGCCGTGCTGGCGCGCGTGGCGGAGCTGGCCGAGGCCGTCCGCGCCGCACGCAAGGTGGTGGCGTGACGAGCCGCATTGTCACATCGGAACCTGCAGCCCGCGCACCGGCGCGGGCTGAGCCGCCGAATGGCGGCCGCCGCAAGTGCGGCGAGCCAAGGCCGCGGATGCGGCGGCCCGGCGCCTGAGGGCATGCAAAGATGAACTGGATCTCGGACTGGGCGCTGCCCAAGGTGAAGGCGCTGTTCGGCGGGCCGCGGGAGGTGCCGGACAATCTCTGGCAAAAATGCCCGTCCTGCGAGCAGATGATCTTCCACCGCGACCTCGAGCGGAACCTGAACGTCTGCACGCATTGCGGCCACCACATGCGCATGGCGGCACAGGCGCGGCTGAAGGTCACGATGGACGAGGGCTGGCAGCGCATCGAGCTGCCGAAGGTGCCCCCCGATCCGCTGCGCTTCCGCGACCAGCGCCGCTACGGCGATCGGCTGAAGGAGGCGCAGCAGAAATCCGGCATGGACGACGCGGTGGTGGTCGCGCACGGAACCATCGAGGGGCGCCGCGCCGTCTGCGCCGCCTTCGAGTTCGCCTTCATGGGCGGCTCCATGGGCGCGGGGGTGGGTGAGGCGATCGTCACCGCGGCGAAGCTCGCCGTGCTGCAGGACGCGCCGCTGATCGTCTTCACCGCCTCGGGCGGCGCACGGATGCAGGAGGGCACGGTCAGCCTGATGCAGATGCCGCGCACCGTGATCGCGACGCGCATGGTGAAGGAGGCGGGGCTGCCCTTCATCGTGGTGCTCTGCGACCCGACGACGGGCGGCGTCACGGCGTCCTTCGCCATGCTGGGCGACATCCAGATCGCGGAGCCCGGCGCCCTGATCGGCTTCGCCGGCGCGCGGGTGATCGAACAGACGGTGCGCGAGAAGCTGCCCGAGGGCTTCCAACGCGCCGAGTACCTGCTGGAGCACGGCATCCTCGACATGGTGGTGAAGCGCCATGAGATGCGCGCGACGCTCGCGCGGATCATCTCCCTGCTGCGGGAGCCGCTGCCGGCGCCCGCGCCGGAGCCCGAGGAGCCTGCGCCGCTGTCGCTGCCGGCGCCGGAGCCCGCGAAGGCGACGTGAGCCGGGCCGAGGCGATCATCGACCGCCTGCACGCGCTGCACCCGAAGCTGATCGACCTCAGCCTCGGGCGCATGCACCGGGTGCTGGCGGCGCTGGGCCATCCGGAGCGGCGCCTGCCGCCGGTGGTGCATGTGGCCGGCACGAACGGGAAGGGCTCCACCTGCGCCTTCCTGCGCGCGATCGCCGAGGCCGCGGGGCAGCGCGTGCATGTCTACACCTCCCCGCACCTGGTGCGCTTCCATGAGCGCATCCGGCTTGCCGGGAGGCTGGTGGAGGAGGCCGCGCTGACGCAGGCGCTGGAGCATGTGGAGGCGGCGAATGGTGGCGAGCCGATCACGGTGTTCGAGGTGACGACGGCGGTCGCGCTGCACCTGTTCGCCACCGTCCCCGCCGACCTGCTGGTGCTGGAGGTCGGGCTCGGCGGGCGGCTGGACGCGACGAACGTGGTGGACCGGCCCGCGGCCACCGCCATCACCTCCGTCTCCATGGACCACATGGACTTCCTGGGCGAGACGCTGGCCGCGATCGCGTTCGAGAAGGCAGGCATCATCAAGCCCGGCGTGCCCTGCGCGACGGGCGCGCAGGCGCCCGAGGCCGCGGCGGTGATCGCAGCACGGGCGGGCGAGCTCGGCGCACCGCTGCTCTCGCGCGGGCTGCTGTGGGACATCGCGCGGCGGGGCGACGGAACGCTCGACTACCGCGACGCCCGCGGCGCGCTGCACCTGCCGCCACCCGGCCTGCCGGGACCGCACCAGGCGGACAATGCCGGCATTGCGGTGGCCGCGCTGCGCGCCTGGAACCCCCCCTGGCTGACCGAGGACGCGACCGCGCGCGGCGTGGCCGGCGCCACCTGGCCCGCGCGCATGCAGCGCCTGCACGGACGGCTCGCCGCGATGCTGCCGCCGGGCTGGGAGCTCTGGCTGGATGGCGGGCACAATGCCGGCGCGGGGCTCGCCATCGCGGAGCACCTCGGCACCGTCTGGACTGACCGGCCGGCGCATGTCGTCGCCGGCATCAAGGCCGGCAAGCAGGCGCCCGAGTTCCTCCGCCCGATCCTGCCGCACGCCGCGACGCTGTGGGCGGTGCGGGAGAAGGGGCAGCACCTGGCCATGGCGCCGGAGGCGATCGTCGCGGCGTCGGGCGGCGCCGCGCGCATCGCGCCGGGCGGAGAGGGCGTAGCCGAGGCCCTCGCCGCCATCCCGAAGGTGGGCGGGCCGGCGCGCGTGCTGGTCTGCGGCAGCCTCTATCTCGCCGGCGAGGTGCTGAAGGCGGACGGCAGCCTGCCGGAGTAGCCAACCGACCCGCCGCAGGGCGCAGGCGGCGCAGCCGCCGAGCACCCGGAGGCGGAGGTCGGTGGGGCCAACACGACCTATTCGGCCGCGATGCGCAGGATGCGGCCGCGGTCCTCGTCGGTCAGCACCAGCAGGGCGCCGTCCTGCGCCACCAGCACGTCGCGCATGCGGATGCGGCGATCGAAGAGCAGGCGCTCCTCTCCCGTCACGCGGTCGCCCTCGGTGGAGAGGCGCACCAGGCCCGGCGGGTTCAGCGCCGCCACGAACAGGCTGCCGCGCCAGGCCGGGAACATCGCGCCGTCGTAGAAGGCGATGCCGGAGGGCGAGACGGAGGGCGTCCAGACATGCGCCGGGTCCGTGACGCCCGGCGCGGTCCGCTGCCCGGTGCCGATCGCGCTGCCGTCGTAGTCCACGCCGTGCGACACGATTGGCCAGCCGTAGTTGGCGCCGGGGCGGAGGATGTTGATCTCGTCACCGCCGCGGGCGCCGAACTCGGCCTCCCACAGGCTGCCGGTCCAGGGGTTCAGCGCAAGGCCCTGCGGGTTGCGGTGGCCGTAGGTGAAGACCTGTGGCCGGGCGCCGTCGCGACCGAGGAAGGGGTTGCCCTGCAGCGGCGCCCCGTCGCGCGCCATGCGCAGCACCTTGCCCGCCAGGTCGTCCAGGCGCTGCGCGCGCATCTTGTCGGCGAAGCGGTCGGCGGTGGAGAGGTAGAGCGCGCCGTCGCGGTCGAAGGCGATCCGGCAGCCGTAGTGCAGGCGGCCGGAGCCTTGCGCGGGCGTCGCGTCCAGGATGGGCCGCGCCTCCTCCAGCGCCGAGGCGTCGGGGGCGAGGCGTGCGCGGACGAGGCGCGTCAGGGCGCCGCCCTGCACGAGCGCCGCCTGGCAGAGGTAGAGTTCGCGCGTCCGGTCGAAGTCCGGCGCGAGGGCGATGTCGAGCAGCCCGCCCTGGCCGCGCGCCTCCACCTCCGGCACGCCGCGGAGCGGGGCGGAGACGGCGCCCTCGGCCGAGACCAGGCGCAGCCGCCCGGGGCGTTCCGTGACGAGGAGGCGCCCGTCCGGCAGCAGCGCCGCGCCCCAGGGCCGTTCGAGCCCCGTGGCGAAGTCGGTGACGCGGAAGGCCGCTCGTTCGCTGCGGACGACGTCCTGCGCCTGGGCGGGCAGGGCGAGGAGGAGAAGGGCGAGGAGGGCGCGCATGCCCACGACTTGGCCGTGGGGCGGCCGCGCGGAACCCGGTGCCGTCTCACATTATCGGGGGTCCGGGGCCTCAGGCCCCGGCCGGGTGCAGGGGCGGAGCCCCTGCGAAGAAGGCCATGCAGGGGCGGAGCCCCTGCGAAGGTCAGAGCTTCGACGTCACCCAGTCCCGCAGCGCCGAGCGCGGCAGCGCGCCGACCTTCGTGTCCACCGGCTTGCCGTCCTTGAACAGGATCATGGTCGGGATGCCGCGCACCGCGTAGTCGTTCGGCGTGATCGGGTTGTCGTCGATGTTCACCTTGGCGATGGTGAGCTTGCCGTCGAACTCCTTCGCGATCTCGTCGAGGATCGGGGCCACCATGCGGCATGGGCCGCACCACTCGGCCCAGAAGTCGACCAGCACGGGGCCGGGCGCCTCCAGCACGTCCTGGCGGAAGCTGTCGTCGGTCACGGCCTTGGTGAGTTCGCCCGTCTGCCTTCTCCGGCGCTGCGGCGTCGGGTGCCGCGGCGGTTGTCGGGAAGATCGGGGTGCGCCCGCCCCCGGTCAAGCGAGCCGGGTCACCTATGCCGCCGGCGCATGACGGTCGAGGAGATCCTGCGGCAGCATCATGAGGCGTGCGCCATAGGTCCAGACCAGGGCGCAGTCCACCTGCCGCCCCGGCCAGACCTGCCGCAGGAGGGCGCGGTAGGCCGCCATCTGGCGGAGGTAGACGGGCGCGACCGCCTCGGGCGAGGCCGGCGGCGGCCGGTTGGTCTTGTAGTCCAGCACCAGGACGCGCGCGGAGGTCACGACCAGCCGGTCCACCTGGCCGGAGACGAGCCGCCCGCCGAGGGTGCCGGCGAGCGGCGCCTCCGCCAGGCTGCCCGGCCCGAAGGCCGCCGCCACCTCCGGGCTGTCGAGGAGCGCCAGCACCTCGGCCAGCGTCTCCACCTGCTCGGCGGGGGTCAGGCCGTGGCCGGGGCGGGCCAGGAAGCGCCGCGCCGCCGCCTCGCGCTCATGCGGTGCGCGGTCGGGCAGGTGCTGCAGCAAGGCGTGGACGACGCGCCCGCGGCGGAAGCGGCGCCCGCCCGGGTCGGCCGGGCCATGCGGCGCGGCCGCGGGCCCCTGCTCGCCCGGCAGGGCGGAGGGCGAGAGGGGCTGCGCCGCGATCTCGGGCGCGGCGGGGATGCGCGTCCAGGCCGGTAGCTCGGCCGCGTCCGGCGCCAGCGCGTCGCCGCCATCGGGGCGCGGCGGCGCCTCCTGCGGGCAGTCGAGCCGCCGCGCGACCTCGCCCGCGAAGCGGCAGGCGGCGGGCGCGCCGAAGCGGGCGGGCTCGAAGCGCTCCTCCCGGCAGCCCTCGAGGCGCGAGAAGCCCTGGGCGACGAGGTCGTACCAAGTGGCTTCCTTGGACGGCCGGCGCTGCCAGCCCGCCACGACCAGCCGGTCCTCGGCGCGGGTCAGCGCCACGTAGAGCAGGCGGTTCTCCTCCTCACGCCGCGCCTGGCGCTCGCGCTCCAGCGCCTCACGGTAGAGGGGCGGCTGGTGGTCCTGGTTCGGCGCCCAGAGCGGCAGTGGCAGCCCGTCCGGACCCTTGTCCCAGCGCACCTCGCGCTTGTCGCGGCCCGAGGCGACGGTGTCGGGCAGGATGACGACCGGCGCCTGCAGCCCCTTCGCGCCGTGCACGGTCATGATGCGCACCGCATCGCCCGCCTCCTCCTGCTCCCGCTTCACCTCGGAGGAGCCCTGGCGGACCCAGTGCAGGAAGCCCTGGAGGGAGGGCGGGTGCGACCGCTCGAAGGCGAGCGCGGCGTTCAGGAACTCGTCCACCGGGTCGGCCGC
>DASQNQ010000276.1:0-3332 GCA_035644895.1 Acetobacteraceae bacterium
ACGCCATCGCGCACCGACATGTCGAGCGTCGAGTGCGGCAGCGCCACCCAGAAGGGCACGCCGTTGTCGCGCGCCGCCAGCGCCTTCAGGTAGGTGCCGATCTTGTTCGCCACGTCGCCCTGTCGCGTCACGCGGTCCGTGCCGACGATGACGATGTCCACCTCGCCATGCTGCATCAGGTGCCCGCCGGCATTGTCGGCAACGACCGTGTGCGGCACGCCGTGCTTGCCGAGTTCCCACGCCGTCAGCGCCGCGCCCTGGTTGCGCGGCCGCGTCTCGTCCACCCAGACATGCACGGGGATGCCCGCGTCATGCGACTGGTAGATGGGGCTCAGCGCCGTGCCGTAGTCCACGGTGGCGAGCCAGCCGGCGTTGCAGTGGGTCAGAACGTTCACCCGCTCGCCGGGGGCCTTCCGCGCCGCGATCTCGCGCAGCAGCGGCAGCCCGTGCGCGCCGATCAGGCGGCAGGTCTCGACGTCGTCGTCGCTGATCGCGGCGGCCTCGGCATAGGCGGCCGCGACGCGCGCCTCGGGCGGCTGGTTGTGCAGCGCGGCCCGCATGCGGTCCAGCGCCCAGCGCAGGTTCACCGCCGTCGGCCGCGTGCGGCCGAGCATCTCGACCACGCGGTCGAGGTTCGCGGTGGACGGGTCGCGCCGCAGCGCGAGCGCGACGCCATGGGCCGCGACGGCGCCGATCAGCGGCGCGCCGCGCACCTGCATGGTGCGGATGGCCTCCGCCACCGCGTCCTCGTCCGTCAGGCGCAGGATGTCGAGCGCCCAGGGCAGGCGGGTCTGGTCGAAGATGCGCACCGACCAGCCATCCTCGTCCACCCAGACGGAGCGGTAGGGTTTCCCGTCGATCCTCATCGGAACCTCAGATGCGCTGATGCAGGGCGCAGACGAGCGTGAAGAGCCGCCGCGCCGTCTCGAAGTCCAGTTCGATCTTGCCCTCCAGGCGCGCCATCAGCACCTCGGCGCCCTCGTTGTGCAGGCCGCGGCGGCCCATGTCGATCGCCTGGATCCGCGCCTCGGACCCGCCCTCCGCCACTGCCTTCTCGTGGCTCTCGACCACCAGGTGGTAGTCCTTGATGAGGCGGCGGAAGGGGCCGAGGGCGAGGACCAGGGCATGCAGCGGCCCCCCGGCCTCGTCCCGGATGTCGAAGATCAGCCGCCCGTCGCGCACCGCGAGCGACAGGACATAGGGCGGCGGCGCCAGCCCCACGGGGCGGAAGCGGTTGCCGGCCAGCATGTCGTCGACTGCCTGGCGGCGGTCGGCCTCCGCATAGGCGCTCGGCAGGGGTTGGGCGTCCGGCAGGTCCAGCCGGACCAGGTCGCGCTCTTCAGCCATGTCCCCCCGGCCGTTCGCTGCCAGGCCGTTCGGGGCGGGCGGGCTCGGGGCCATGCTCCTCCCCCGTGAAGCCGAGGCGCGTCATCCACCCCACTGTAGCGCCCTTGATGGGCCGCAGCATCAGGATGCAACCGATGGCGAGCAACGGCAGCCAGACCACCATGTGCAGCCACATGGGCGGCTGGTAGGCCCGCTCGACCCACAGGATGGGGGGCACCAGCACGTGGCCCACGATGAAGATGGTGAAGTAGGGCGGCGCATCGTCCGCGCGCAGGCTGCCCAGCGGGGCGTGGCAGTTCGAGCATTCCGGCACCACCCGCAGGTAGCCGGCGAACACCTTCCCGATCCCGCAGATCGGGCACCGGTTGCGTGCGCCGCGCCCCACCGCCGTCCAGAAGGGCGGTGGCGTGTAGGGCAGGGCGGGCGCCGAACGGTCTGGCTCCCAACGCATGTGGCATTCCTTCCGCGGCGGTTGGACCGGCTGTCCCGGACACCGCCCGGCCGCCGGCATGCTGGACATTCCGGTTACGGGCCGCATTTGTGCGGTGCATCATGGTCCCAAGCGCCGCCGCCGATCAAGGGTTGCGGCACCTTGAGGGTTGCAACGCCCGGGCCCGGTCCCGGAAAATGCCCAACGCGGGAGAGGGCCGGATGGCTGAACGCATCCTCGTCGTGAATCCGAACAGCAGCGCGTCGTGCACCGCTGGCATCGTGGAGGCGCTGGCCCCCTTCGCGAGCCCTGGCCTGCCGCGCTTCGAGGTGGTCTCGCTGCCCGAGGGACCGCCCGCGATCGTCACCTGGCGTGACTGGCACGCCGTGGTGGAACCCCTCTGCCGGCTGGTGGAGCGCGAGCTGGCCGCGGCCTATGTCGTAGCCTGCGTCTCCGACCCCGGGGTGGACGCGCTGCGGACGGTCACCCGGCGCCCCGTGATCGGGCCCCTCCGCGCGGCCGTTGCCTCGGCGCTGGCGCGTGCCGACCGCTTCGGCATCATCGCCCTCGGCGACGCGTCCCTGCCCCGGCAGCGCCGCGCCCTGCAGGCCATGGGCGTCGAGGCGCGGCTTGCGGCGCACCACCCGATGAACCTGCCCATGGATGTCCTGACCGACCCGGTCGCGCCCCGCCGCGCCCTGTGCGAGGCGGCACGGCGCATGGTCGGGCAGGGGGCCGAGACGGTCATCCTGGGCTGCGCCGGCATGGCCGGCCACCGCACGGCCGTCGAGGACGCGGCGGGCGTGCCGGTGATTGAGCCCTGTCAGGCGGCGGCAGCGCAGGCGCTGCTCGCGGTGCTGGCGGCCCGTGCCGGGGTGGCGGTCGCGGCATGAGGTGCGTTTCGGCCCTTCTCCTCGCCATCATGGCGGCCGCGGTCCCCGCCCATGCGGTGATCCCGGAGCCGCCGGGCGACCCGCAGGTGGTGGAGGGCGTGCGGCTGCTGGAGGGCGGGCGCCACGCGCTCGGCCTGCCGCTGCTGGAGGCGGCGCTGGCCCGCCTTCCGGGGGATCCCGACATCCTCGTCTACATGGCCTTCGCCCTGCGGCGCCTCGGCCGGACGGAGGAGGCGATGGCCCGCTACGCGGAGGCCCTGGCCGGGCGGCCGGACCACCCGGGCGCGCTCGCCTACCAGGGCGGCCTGTTCCTGGAACAGGGGCGCCTCGCGGAGGCGCGGGCGAACCTCGGGCGGCTCGCCGCCACCTGCGCCGCCTGTCCGGAGCACGAGACCCTGGCGCGCGACATCGCCCGCGTTGCCGGCACCACCGTGGCGCGGTAATCCCGCGGCTCGCTGCCCTGACAGAGGTGCCGTGCAGGATCCCGTTCTCTTCGCCCTGGCCGTGCTGTTCATCCTCGGCACACCGGGCCCCACCAACACGCTGCTCGCGACCTCGGGCGCCACCGCCGGCTTCCGGCGCTCCCTGATCCTGCTGCCGGCGGAGGCTGCGGGCTACGGCATCTCGATCCTGACGCTCGGCCTCGTCCTCGGCCCGGTGGT
>DASQNQ010000277.1:0-3225 GCA_035644895.1 Acetobacteraceae bacterium
GGCCGCCAGGGGGCGGGAGTTGTAGGTGCTGCTCATGGCCGCGCCGTAGGCTCCCGCATCGAGGAACGCCACGAGGCTACCCGGTTCCATCTCCGGAAGGCCACGGCCTCGTGCAAAGGTGTCCCCGCTCTCGCAGACCGGACCCACGACGTCGGCGGGCGAGAGGGGGGCCGTGTGGTGGCGCGGCGAGACGGGCAGGATGCCGTGCCAGGCCTCGTACATCGCCGGGCGCTTCAGGTCGTTCATGCCGGCGTCCAGCACCACGAAGCGGCGCGTGGCGCTGCGCTTCGACAGCACGACGGAGGCGAGCAGCACGCCCGCCGGGCCGCTGATCCAGCGCCCGGGCTCGATCATCACGGGCAGGCCGAGCGGGCCGAGGGTCGCGGCTATGGCGCCGGCCAGCGCCTCCGGGCTCGGCGCGGGCTCGTCCCGGTAGGGGATGCCGAGCCCCCCGCCGCAGTCCACGCGCTCCACCGGCAGGCCATCCGCCAGCAGCGTGCGGACGAGGTCGGCCAGGTGCGCGTAGGCCGCGCGGTAGGCCGCCATGCCGGCCGTGATCTGGCTGCCGATGTGGACCGCGACGCCGACGGGGCGGATGCCCGGCATCGCCGCCATGCGGGCGTAGAGCGCGGGCGCCTCGGCGATCGCGATGCCGAACTTGTTGTCGCTGCGGCCCGTCGTGATCTTCGCGTGGGTCTTCGCGTCCACGTCCGGGTTCACGCGCAGCGCGACGCGCGCGGTGCGGCCCATGCCGGCGGCGATGGCGGAGATCATCTCCACCTCCTCCACGCTCTCGGCATTGATCTGCTGGATGTCCTCCTCGATCGCGAGGCGGATCTCCCGCGCCGTCTTGCCGACGCCGGCGAAGACGATGTGCCCGGCCGCGATCCCGGCGGCGCGGGCGGCGCGCAGCTCCCCCTCGCTCACCACGTCGGCGCCGGCGCCCTCCCCGGCCAGGGTCCGCAGCACGGCGAGGTTCGGGTTGGACTTCACCGCAAAATGGATCTCGGCGTCGAGGCCGGCCCCCTCCAGGGCACCCGCCATGGCGCGCAGCCGCCGCCGCAGCGTGCCGGCGGAATAGACCCAGGCCGGCGTGCCCGCCTCCTGCGCGATGCGGGCCAGCGGCACCTCCTCGACCATCAGGCCGGCAGAGGGGTCCATGGCCAGGTGGGGACGGAGCGCGAGGAGGTCCGCGAAGGACGGGTCGGCATCCGGGGCGGTGTCGGCGAGCGAGGCAAGGGACATCTGCCTAGAGTGGGGCCTGCCGCGGAACGTGCCAAGCAGCGAAGGCCGGGGCAGGTCCGGAACACCTTGCCCCGAAGCACAAGGGCGGCGATGCCGTCCGGCACCGCCGCCCCGTGATTAACCCCGACTCTCCCGCACCGGTTGTCCGGTTTTGCGAATCAAACCATGGGGTCCGGCCCGAGTCGATCCTTCTCCCGATCACTGTCGGCGGAGCAGGCGGTTCCCCTAGCGGCTCGGATAGGCCCGCGGCCAGGTGATCTGGTCCGGCGGTCCGGGCGGGCGCACCGGCCCGACGCGCCCGCAGGCCGAGAGCAGGAGCAGCGCGGCGCAGAGCGCGGCCAGCGTCCTCATGCCAGCCGCCCCTGCCACTCGGCCGCCATGCGCGCGACGTTCTCGGGGGCCGTGCCGCCGAAGGAGGTGCGGCTGCGGACCGAGGCCGCGACCGTCAGCACGCCGAAGACCCCCTCCGTGATGCGCCCCTCCTCCGCCTGCATCTCCTCCAGCGTCAGCTCCGCCAGGTCCACGCCGCGCGCCTCGGCCTTCGCGACCAGACGCCCGGTGACGTGGTGCGCGTCGCGGAAGGGCATGCGCAGCTCCCGCACCAGCCAGTCGGCGAGGTCGGTGGCGGTGGAGAAGCCCGCGCCCGCCGCCTGCTCCAGCCGTGCCGCGTCGGGCTGCATGTCGCGCACCATGCCGCCGATGGCGGCAAGACAGAGGGCAAGGTTCTCGGCGGCGTCGAAGATGCCCTCCTTGTCCTCCTGCATGTCCTTGAAGTAGGTCAGCGCGAGGCCCTTCAGCACCGTCAGCATCCCGACCAGCGCCCCGGTGATGCGCCCGGTCTTGCCGCGCACAAGCTCCGCCGCGTCCGGGTTCCTCTTCTGCGGCATGATGGAGGAGCCGGTGGTGAAGGCGTCCGACAGCCGCACGAAGCCGAAATAGGGGTTCGTCCAGATGACGATCTCCTCCGCCAGCCGCGACAGGTGCGTCGCGCACATCGCGCAGGCGAACAGGAACTCCGCCGCGAAGTCGCGGGACGCCACGGCATCCAGGCTGTTCCGCATCGGGCCGTCGAAGCCGAGCGCCGCGGCGGTCATGTGCCGGTCGATGGCGAACCCCGTGCCGGCCAGCGCCGCCGCGCCCAGCGGGCTCTCGTTCAGCCGGCGCCGGCAGTCGGCCAGGCGTCCGCGGTCGCGGGACAACATCTCCACATAGGCGAGCATGTGGTGGCCGAAGGTCACGGGCTGCGCGGGCTGCAGGTGGGTGAAGCCCGGCATCACCGTCGCCGCGTGCTCGGCCGCGCGGTCGGCCATGGCGCGCATGACATCCGCGATCTGTGCGTCCAGCCCGTCGATCGCGTCGCGCACCCAGAGGCGGACGTCCAGCGCGACCTGGTCATTGCGCGAGCGCCCGGTGTGCAGGCGCTTGCCCGCCTCCCCGATGCGCTCGGTCAGGCGGGCCTCGATGTTCATGTGGATGTCCTCCAGCGCCTCGGAGAAGCCGAAGCGCCCGGCCTCGATCTCCCCGGCGATGTGCGTCAGCCCCTCCCGGATCCGGGCCTCGTCGTCGGCGGAGATGATCCCCACATGCGCCAGCATCGCGGCATGGGCGAGGGAGCCGCGGATGTCCTGGCGCCACATCTTGCGGTCGAAGCCGATGGAAGCATTGATCTCCCGCATGATGGCCGAGGGGCCCTCCGCGTAGCGGCCTCCCCACAGGTCGTTGCTGGACGTGTTCTCGGTCACCAGGGAGGTCTCTCTTCGTGCTCACGGCTTCGACGCACCGCCGGACGCTGCTGGCCCTGGCGGCGGGCGCGACCCTACAGGCCGCCGCCCTGGCCCGCCAAGCCGCGGCGGCCCCGGCGGATGGGGGCCTGTCCAAGCTGCAGGTCCACGCCGCGCCGCGCCCGCTCCCGGAGGGGATCGCCTTCGCGGATGCCGAGGGCCAGCCGATGCGCTTCGACGCCTTCCGGGGCCGCGCGCT
>DASQNQ010000278.1:0-3970 GCA_035644895.1 Acetobacteraceae bacterium
ATCGCCCTCGCGGGTCGTGGCGCCCATGCCGGGGCCGCCAGTCATGTTCGCCGTGCCGAGCGAGGCGAAGACGCTGACAACCTCCGGGCGGGCACGCAGGATCTCGGTCGCGGCGCGCGCCGCGGCGTCCGTCTCCGCGAGCGTCGAGCCCGGCGCTAGCTCGAGCGCGAGGGCCGAGCGCCCGCGGTCGGCGGCCGGAATGAAGTCCGACGGGATCAGCGGGATCATGGCAAGCGAGACGCCGAAGAACCCCAGCGCGGCGCCGAGCGTCACCCAGCGGTGGCGCAGGCACCAGCCGAGCAGGGAGAGGTAGCCGCGCCCGACCCGGCCCTGCCCGACCTCGTCCGCATGGGCCGCCTTCGACGCCTTCAGCATCCAGGCGCCCATCAACGGCGTCAGCACGCGCGCGACAAGCAGCGAGAAGACGACGGCGGTCGCGACCGTCAGCCCGAACTGCCGGAAGAACTGCCCCGGCACGCCCGGCATGAACATCACCGGCACGAAGACCGCGAGGATGGCGCCGGTGGTGGCCATGACGGCGAGCCCGATCTCGGCCGAGGCGTCCATCGCCGCGCGCCAGGGGCCGCGCTCCGGGTGGGCGCGCAGGTGGCGCACGATGTTCTCGATCTCGACGATCGCGTCGTCCACCAGCACGCCGATGACCAGGGTGAGTGCCAGCAGGACGATGTTGCTCATCGCGTAGCCGACGAGGTGCAGGACGAGGAAGGTCGGGATGAGCGAGAGCGGCATGGCGACGGAGGCCACCAGCGTCGCTCGCCAGTCGCGCAGGAACACCCACACCACGAGCACGGCGAGAGCCGTGCCGACCAGCAGCGCCTCCACCGCGCCGCGATAGCCGGCCTCGACGAAGGCGACGGAGGAGGTGACGAGCCGGATCTGGATCCCCGGATGCGCCGCCTCGATCTCCGCCACCTTCGCCGCGACCTCGCGTGCCACGCGCACCTCGGAGCTGTCGCGCGTGCGCAGCACTTCGAAGGCCACGACCGGCTGGCCGTCCAGCCGCGCCGCGGTGCGGATCTCGGCGGTCGCATCCGTGACCTCGGCGAGATCCCCAAGGCGGGCGGTGCGGCCGCCGGGCAGGATGATGGGGCGGCTGGCAAGCGCCTCCACGCTGCCGGCGGAGCCGAGGGTGCGGATGGACTGCTCCCCCGTGCCGAGGGTGCCGCGACCGCCGGGCAGGTTCAGGTTGGCATCACGCAGCTGCGCGTTCACCTGCGCGGCCGTGATGCCGAGGGCGAGCAGCCGATCGGGCCTCAGCGCCACGCGGATCTCGCGCTGCACGCCTCCCACGCGGTTCACCTGGCCGACGCCGCGGACCGAGAGCAGGCGCTTGGCCACGGTGTCCGAGACGAACCAGGAGAGCTGCTCGGTCGTCATCGCCGGCGCGGCCACGGTGTAGGTGACAACGGCACCGCCCGTGATCTCGATGCGGCTCACCACCGGGTCGCGGATCGTGGCCGGCAGGTCCGAGCGGATCTGTGCGACCTTGTCGCGGACGTCGTTGGTCGCGCGGTCCACGCTCTTGCCGAGGGTGAACTCCACCACCGTGAGCGACACGCCGTCCTGCACGATGGAGGTGATGTGCTTCACGTCGCCGAGGCCCGCGACGGCATCCTCGACGCGGCGCGTCACCTGCGTCTCCAGCTCGGAGGGGGCGGCGCCGGGCTGGGCGACGGTCACCATCACCGCCGGCAGGTCGATGTCAGGCGTGTTGTTGATGCGCAGCTGCGGGAAGGAGAAAAGGCCACCGAGCGTGAGCAGTAGGAACATCACCGCGACCGGGATCGGGTTGCGGATGCCCCAGGCGGAGATGTTGCGGTAGCCAGGATCGTCCGGGCGCGTTGCCATGGCCTGTCGCCTAGCTTGCGGGCGCGACGCGCACGCGGTCGCCGTCCGACAGGAAGCCCGCGCCGGCGGCCACCACCCGGTCGCCGGCCTGCAGCCCTTCCAGGATCTCGACCACGCCGCCGCGCCTCTCACCCGTGCGCACCGGGCGCAGGGTCACCTGATCCGAGTCTTCGGGCAGCACGAAGGCCGCGCTGCGGCCGTCGCGGAAGATCACCGCCTCGTTCGGCACGACGAGGGCAGGCCGCGCGCCGGGCATGATCTCGGCCTGCGCGAACATGCCCGGCCGCAGGCCCGAGCCGGCCGGCAGCGCGACATGCACGGTGCCGAGGCGCGTATCCGCACCCACCACTGGCGCGACCGCGCGCACCTCGCCCTCGATCTCGGCCGCGCCGTGGCGGACGCGGACGCGCTGGCCGGGGGCGATGCCCGGAAGCTCCAGCTCCGGCACGCGGGCCGCGAGCTCGAGCCGTCCGTCGCGGATCAGACGCGCGACCTCCTGCCCCGGCTGCGCGACCGCGCCGGGCAGGACGGAACGCCGGGCCACGATGCCGTCGGCAGGGGCGAGAATGAGGGTCTGTGCCTGGCGGGCCTCGGCCTCCTCCAGCCGGGCCCGGGCCGAGAGCAGCCGCGCCTCCGTCTGGCGCAGGTTCGCCTGGCGCTGCTCGAGCGTCTGGCGGGCAACGGCGTCCGTGCGCGACAGCTCCGTGGCGCGGCGGAGGTCGGCCTGCGCCAGGGCCAGGGCGGCCTCCACCTCGGCCACGGCGGCGCGGGCGGAACCGGCCTGTGCGACGAGCACGGCATCGTCGAGGCGAGTCAGCACCTGACCGCGCGTGACCCTGTCGCCCTCCTCGATCGGCACCTCGGCCACGCGCAGGCCGCCGGCCTCGATCCCGACCACCAGCTCCTGCCATGCAACGACCGACCCGTCGCCGATGACCGGACGCTGCAGCGTCTGCTCGCGAACCGGCACGACCTGCACCGTGAGGGCGGATGGCATGGCTGGCGCGGCGACCGGCGGGGTGCGCTCGGCAGGGCGCAGCGCCAGGAACGACGCGGCGAGCACCGCCAGCACGACTCCGAAACCGACGACGAGCCGTGCCACACGGCCACGCCAGCGCGGGGTGGCGGTCAGGGCGGGTTGCGCAATATGCATGGTGCGTGCGTCGTCTGGCATGGCTGCCCTTCAGGCGACCGTCCGGTAATGGGGTTGCATCTTGACCCGGCGGTCAATAGGTAGGCCGCATATCTGCGCTTGTTGACCTCAAGGTCAATAGTGGTCGGGATGGTCATGCCGGAAGAAGGTTGTCTGCAGGCTGGGCGGGTCTCCACGCCGCTGCGGGGGCGCAAGCGCCTCGCGCCGGCGGAGAGGGTGCCGCAGATCCTGGATGCGGCGGTGGAGGAGTTCACCGAGCGCGGCTATGGCGGCGCGCGAATGGCAGCCGTGGCGGACCGGGCGCGCGTTGCCAAAGGCTTGATCTATCATTATTTTCCCTCGAAGGAGAGCCTTTTCCGGGCGGTGGTCCGATCCTGCACGCAACCTGTTTTCGAGGAGGCGGAGCGGCGTGTCGCGCAGCCGGCGGGCTCTGCCCGGCAGACCCTGTCGGACCTGGTCACGCTCGGCTACGGCCGCGCCTGCGGCGACGCGCGGGAGCGCGCGCTGTTCCGGCTGATCCTGACCGAGGCCGAACGCTTCCCCGAACTGTCGGCCTTCTACCGGGACGAGGTGTTCGGCCGGGCCGTGGCCCTGGTCCGGGCCGTGCTGCGCGCCGGTGCCGAGACGGGGGAGTTCCGCCCGGAGGTCGCCGAGATGCCCGGAATGGCGGAAGTCGTGCTTTCGCCAATGGTCACGGCGGGTGTTTGGATCATGATCATGGGTGAGGGGGATGCGCCAGTGGCGCGCATGCCACTGGCGCATCTTGAACTGGTGTTGTCCGGCCTGACGGACCGTCGCTGACCTCCGCCCTTCATTTTTCTGTCTTATGGGGGGTTGTGTGTGGGTGGTGTGTGGCTTATTTCCGCGCCTCCGTTGTGGCTGGGTGGTGGTGTGTTGCCTGGTGGTGAGCCGGGTGGTGTGCTGTTGGCCTGGTGTGGCGTGGGTTGG
>DASQNQ010000279.1:0-3852 GCA_035644895.1 Acetobacteraceae bacterium
CACCGCGGGCGAGCCCTGGACCGGGCAGGTTTCCGGCGGGCAGGCTGCATCGCAAGCGGTGCTGCTGCGTTGCGGGCACGGGCCGTACCGGGGCTAGGCCGGACCGGCCCGTGCCCGGACAAGCTGGAGGCCGCCCGATGCCATCCGACCCGAATGCGCGCCAGCACCTTTTTGCCGCCGTGGGGCTCGCGGCGCTGAGCGCGCTCGGCCTGAACCGCCGGCCCATGGCGCGCGTCCACAGCTTCGCCCGGGACGGCGAGGCGCCGCGCGACGCAGGCGGGACCGACCCTGCACCGGGCGCCGCGCACGCGGATCACCTCCCGCCCGGTCGCTACGCGCACGCGCCTTCGGACATCCCTGCGACCGGCTGGTGGCAGATCCTGAAGCGCACCGCGAGCCAGACCTCCGAGGACAGGCTGCTGACGGAGGCGGCCGGGATCACCTTCTACTCGCTCCTCGCCTTCATCCCGGCGCTGGCCGCACTCGTCTCACTCTACGGACTCTTCGCGGACCGTGGCTCGATCGAGCAGCACCTGCAGAGCCTGCAGGGCGTGATCCCGGGCGGGGGAATGGACATCATCGAGGAGCAGGTCAGGCGGCTCGCCTCGCAGGAAACCCAGGCGCTCGGCCTTGGCCTCGCCTTCAGCCTCGCCGTCTCGCTCTGGAGCTCGAACCAGGCCACCAAGGCCGTCTTCGACGCCCTGAACGTCGTCTATGAGGAGAAGGAGAAGCGGGGCTTCGTCCTCTACACCGCGGTCACGCTGATGTTCACGCTCGGCGGCATCCTGTTCATGCTGCTCGCCATGGGTGCCGTGGTGGTGCTGCCGGCCGTGCTGAACGTGGTCGGCATGGGCACCACGGCGGAGTGGCTGCTGCATGTGCTGCGCTGGCCGCTGCTGGCGCTGGGCATCACCGGCCTGCTCGCGGTGCTGTACCGCTACGGGCCGAGCCGGGAGCGCGCGCAATGGCGCTGGATCACCTGGGGCGGCGCCTTCGCGGCCGTCGCGTGGCTCGCGGTGTCGCTCGGCTTCTCCTGGTACGTGGCGAGCTTCGGCAACTACAACGCGACCTATGGCTCGCTTGGTGCCATCGTCGGTTTCATGACCTGGATCTGGATCTCCGCGACAGTCATCCTGGTGGGGGCCGAGTTGAACGCGGAGATGGAGCGGCAGACCGCCCGCGACACGACCACAGGGCCCGAGAGGCCGCTGGGTTCGCGCGGTGCCCGGATGGCGGACCGCGTCGCCAAGCCGGACGGCGCGGCCTGACACCGCGGCAGCCAAAAGGGCCGGCGCGGCGGTTGCTTTACGTTGTATTGCGAGGAAGCCAGCCGTGATCCGTGCCGGCCTGCTCTGGCTCATCGGATCCCGCTGCCGATCATCATCCTGCTCCTGCCGGGCGTGATCTGGGCCGCGGGGGGCATCCCCATGCCGGCCGTTCGCTTTCGGGAACCATCACCGTCCCGGTTCGTCTAGTTGTTGCCGCGTCGGCGGTTGCAACACGGGGCGGGGAGGTGGGATGGCGGGCATCCGGGACTGGGGTGTGGCGCGTGCGGCAGTGCCCTTCCTCGCGGCAGGGCTCGGCACTCTGCTCGCGCTGAACGCCCTGCCTGCACGGCGCCAACTCCGCTACCTGCTGCCGCACCGCCGCGCCGTATCCGACCCGGGCTTCCTGCGCGAGATGGAGGGATCGCTCGCCCCCGCCATCCGGGAGGGTTGCCGCGTGGAGACCCTGGTCAACGGCGACCGCATCTTCCCCGCGATGCTCGACGCGATTCGCGGCGCGCGGCGCAGCATCAACCTCGAGACCTACGTCTACTGGACCGGCATGCCCGCGCGGCTCTTCGCGAACGCGCTCGCCGAGCGCGCGCGGGCTGGCGTCGAGGTCCGCGTGCTGCTCGACTGGCAGGGCAGCATCCCCATGAACCCGATTCTGATCCGCTTCATGCGCCGCGCCGGCTGCGACGTGCGCCGCTTCCGCAGGCCTGCCTGGTGGCGCCTGGACCGCATGAACAACCGCACGCACCGCAAGCTGATGATCGTGGACGGGCGCACCGGCTTCACCGGCGGTGTCGGCATCGCAGAGGAGTGGCAGGGCGACGCGCGGAATGCCGGGGAATGGCGCGACAACCACTACCAGGTCACCGGCCCGGTCGTCGCCGACATGCAGGCGGCGTTCATCGACAACTGGCTGGAGGCATCGGGGGAGCTTCCGCGCGGCGAGGCCCACTTCCCCGAGCTTGAGCGCGCGGGCGACATGCGGGTGCAGCTCGCCGCAAGCTCCCCGCAGGGCGGCACGACGACGATCCACCTGACCTACATGATGGCGATCGCGGCGGCCGAGCGGCACATCCGCATCGCGGTGCCCTACTTCGTGCCGGACGAACTGGCGATCGACCACCTGGTGGCGGCGGCGCGGCGCGGCGTGCGCGTCGACATCCTCGTCCCCGGCCGGCTGATCGACCAGCGCAACGTCCGCCGCGCGTCGCGCGGCATCTGGGGCCGGCTGCTCGAGGCCGGCGTCCGCATCCATGAGTACGAGCCGACCATGCTGCATTCCAAGCTCATGGTGGTGGACGAGGCCTTCGCCGCCGTCGGGTCCGCCAACTTCGACGAGCGCTCCTTCCGCCTGAACGACGAGGCGAACCTGAACGTCTTCCACGAGGGCTTCGCGCGGGAGCAGATCGCGGTGTTCGAGGCCGACCTGGCCCGCGCCCGTGCCGTCACGCTGCAAGGCTGGCGCCGGCGCCCCCTGGCGCAGCGGACGGGCGAGCTGCTGGCCTCCGCGCTGCGCGCCCAGCTCTGATCCCGCCTGCCCGTCCGGGCAGGTGGCACGCCGCGCCGGCGCGTGCAGATACTGGCGCATGAGCATGCCCCTCTCCGCCCTGTCCGACGACATCGCCGGTCTCGTCACCGCCGCCGCGCCCGGCCTCGTCGCCGTCCGCTCCCACCGCCTGCGGTCGAGCGGCTTCCTGTGGCGTCCGGACCTGGTGGTCACCGCCGACGAGGCGCTGGCGGAGGGCGGGGAGGTCACGGTTGTCCTGCCGGGCGGCGACGCGCTGCCGGCCGAGGTCGCGGGACGCGACCCCGGGACGGACATCGCGCTGCTGCGCCTGCCGCGCGCCGCCGGGCAGGCGGCCCGCCTCGCCACGCCTCCGCTGGCCCTCGGCAGCCTGGCCATCGCGCTCGGGGCGGAGGAGGGGCAGCCGACTGCGGCGCTCGGTCTCGTCTCCCGCCTCGACGGGCCGTGGCGGTCGCTGCGCGGCGGGGAGATCGCCGCGCGCATCGAGCTCGACCTCGCCATGCGCCGCAGCGCGGAGGGCGGGCTCGCCCTCGATGCGCGGGGCGGCGCGATCGGCATGGCGGTCTTCGGCCCGCGCCGGCGCGTGCTGGTCATTCCCTCGGCCACGATCGAGCGCGTGGCGCCGCTGCTCGAGCGTCACGGGCGCGTGGCCCGCGGCTATCTCGGCCTTGGCCTGCAGCCCGTGGCGCTCCAGGGCGGCGAAGGCATTGCGCTGATGGCGATGAGCGTGGACCCGAAGGGACCGGCCGCCGCCGCCGGGCTGCACCAGGGCGACGTGATCGTCACGCTGGACGGTGCGCCGGTGCGCGAGCTGCGTGGCCTGCTGCGCGCACTCGGCCCCGAAAGCGTGGGCCGCGCCGTCATCCTGGGCGTCCGCCGGGGCGGGCAGGGGATGGAGATCCCGGTCACCGTCGCCGAGAGGCCCGCCGCATGAGCGAGGCGCGGCCGCTGCGCATCGCCCTCGCGGTCGCCGACCCTGATCTCGCCGACCGGCTGGCCGCGATCCTCTCGGAGGTGCCGGGCCTCGCCCTCGTGCCGGCCGGCGAGGCG
>DASQNQ010000280.1:0-4897 GCA_035644895.1 Acetobacteraceae bacterium
CCCCCGCTCGGCCAGGTGGAGATGGCGGTCTTCGGCGACGCGGCCGGCCGCACGCAGCTGGTGGAGCCGCTGGTCGGCTTCATCCGGGAGAGCCTCTCGCCTGCGTCCGGTTGACCCGGGCGGAGGCGCGGCGCAGCCTGCGGGACCATGGCCGTCTCGCACGATGCCCGCGTCATCACCCTGATCGGCACGGGCCACTTCCTCTCCCACTTCTACGTGCTCTGCCTGCCGCCGCTGTTCCTCGTGTGGCGGGAGGAGTTCGGCGTCTCCTACGCCGAGCTCGGCCTCTCGGTCGCGC
Source organism: Acetobacteraceae bacterium (assembly GCA_035644895.1). Taxonomy (GTDB): domain Bacteria; phylum Pseudomonadota; class Alphaproteobacteria; order Acetobacterales; family Acetobacteraceae; genus Falsiroseomonas. The sequence continues at coordinate 299 of DASQNQ010000280.1, forward strand.
TCATGAGCGGCGTGACGGCGGCGCTGCAGACGCCGGTGGGCTTCCTGGTGGACAGGCACGGGGCACGCCCCTTCCTGGTGGGCGGCACCTTGCTGATGGCGCTGTCGATCGCCGCGATGGGCTTCGCGCCGGGCTACTGGGCGATCCTGGCGCTGGCGGTGCTGTCGGGCATCGGCAACTCGGTGATCCACCCGGCGGACTACGCGATCCTCGGCGCGTCCATCGACAAGTCGCGCATCGGGCGCGCCTTCGCGCTGCACACCTTCACGGGCAACCTGGGCTTCGCCTTCGGCCCGCCCGTCGTGGCCGCCCTGCTGCTGGTCACGGACTGGCGCACCGCGCTGACCTTCCTCGGCCTGCTCGGCGTGCCGGTGGTGGCGGCGATCCTGTGGCAGAGCCGGATCCTCCGGGACCAGGCCCGGCCGCGGAAGGGCGAGGCGGGACCCTCGGGGCGGGAGGTGCTGCTGTCGCGGCCCATCCTCGGCTTCTTCTTCTTCTTCCTGCTCTCGGCCATGGCAGGGTCGGCGATGCAGGCCTTCTCCATCACCGTGCTCGGCAAGCTCTGGGGCGTGCCGGTCGCCGTGGCCTCCTTCGCGCTGACGGGCTACATGGCGGGCGCGACGGGCGGCGTGCTGGTGGGCGGCTGGTTCGCGGACCGCTCCACGCGCCACCTCTCCTTCGTGGTCGGGCTGACCCTCACCTCCGCGGCGCTGATCCTCACCCTCGGGCTGGTGCCGATGCCGGAGTGGATGATCCCGCTCGTCGCGCTCTCGGCCGGGCTTGCGCTCGGCGCGTCGCGCACGCCGCGCGACGTGATGGTGAAGGACGCGGCGCCGCCGGGGCAGATGGGCAAGGTGTTCGGCTTCGTCTCGGCCGGCCTGCCGCTCGGCGGGGCGATCACGCCGGTGCCCTTCGGCTTCCTGCTCGACCTCGGGCTGGCCTGGGCGGTGTTCCCGCTGGTGGCGCTGATCCTCGTGCTGTCGCTGCTCTGCGCGGGCACGGCGCAAGGGGCGGCGCAGCGCGCGGCACTGGCGCATCGGCGGGCCGTTCCGGCCGAATAGCTTGGACCGCTTCGACACGCTGCTGCGCGTGCTCGACTACGCGGGCGTGGCCGTCTTCGCGGCCTCGGGCGCGCTGGTGGCCTCGCGCAAGCAGCTCGACGTGGTGGGCTTCGTGCTGATCGCGGCCATCACGGGCTTCGGCGGCGGCACGGTGCGGGACCTGCTGCTCGGCCGCGTGCCGGTCTTCTGGCTGCGGGCGCCGGAGCTGCTCGGCGTCTGCGCGGCCACCGCGCTGCTTGTGTTCCTCACGGCGCATCTGGTGGAAAGCCGCTTCCGCGTCCTGCTCTGGGCGGATGCGGTGGGGCTTGCGCTCTATGCCGTGGTGGGGGCGGAGATCGCGTTGCTCGCGGGCGCCGACCCCTGGGCGGCCGTGCTGCTCGGCACCGTCACCGCGACGGCGGGCGGCATCATGCGCGACGTGGTGTGCGACGAGCTGCCGCTGATCCTGCGGCGGGAGATCTACATCACCGCGGCTGCCGCGGCCGCCGCGGCCTTCGTGGCGCTGCGCCTCGCGCCCGTGCAGCGGGAGGTGGCGGTGGCCCTCGGCATCGTCTGCGGCTTCGGCATCCGGGCGGCGGCCCTGACCTGGGGCTGGTCCCTGCCCGCCTACCGGGCGCGACCGGGGCGGGACTACCCGGACCGCTGAGCCCTCACCCGCAGGCCTGCACGGCCTCCGGCGGCTCGAAGCCCTCGAATGCCGCCGCCTGTTCCCGCGCCTCGGCCCAGCGCAGCGCCCCGCCCTGGATGCGGGCATGGCCCTCCACCGTCCGCGCGGGATCGACGACGGCGGCACGGCGCCACCGCAGGGAGAGGCCGTCCGCGGCGATCTCCCATTCCCGCACGGGCACGGAGCGGCACCGGAACAGCACGCGCAGCGAGAGGGCGCCGGACCCGTCCGGCCGGAGCAGGAGGCGCACCACGCCGCCCTCGGCCGAGAGCCGCGCCGTGCGCCCCACCCATTTGGGGAATGGCGGCGGGACCGGCGCGGCGTGGCCGGGCAGGCCGAGGAGAAGGGCGGGCAGCGCCAGGGCGGCGCGGCGGGGCAAGGCGTGGTGCGGAAGCCTGCGGACCAATCCGGCACGCCCGGCCGGGTTCATGCGGCCTCCAGCGTCTCCAGCCTCCCAAGGGGCGGACCGGGCCCTACAGCGCAACGCCCAACATCTCCGCGTAGCGCGGCGTGGACTTCAGGCCGGTGCCGGTCATCAGCACCACCGTCGTCTCTCGCGGCGCGATGCGCCCCTGCGCCAGCAGCCGGCCGAAGGCGGCCGCGGCCTGGGCGCAGGTGGGTTCCACATAGATGCCGCCGCGGGCAAGGCCGAGCGCCGCCTCCGCGATCTCCGCCTCCTCCAGCAGCACGGCGCCACCCACGGTTTCGCGCAGCGCGGCCAGGCACTCCGGCAGGCGGATCGGCTGGGCGATGGCGTTGCCCTCCGCGATGGTGGGAAGCGGCGCGGCCTCCGGCAGGCCGAGCGCTGCGCGCGCGATCGGGCCGCAATGCGCGGGCTGCGCCGCAAAGAGGCGCGGCAGCCGCGCGATCTGGCCGGCCCGCAGCAGCTCCGAGAAGCCGATCCAGAGGCCCAACACGTTCGACCCCGCGCCGCATGGGATCACCACGTTGTCCGGCGCGCGGAAGCCGAGATCCTCCCACAACTCATAGGCGAGCGTCTTCGTGCCCTCCAGGAAGAAGGGCTGCCAGTTGTGGCTCGCGTAGAAGATGCGCTCGCTCGCGGCCAGCGCCGCGTCCGCGCAGTCCTGGCGGGAGCCCGGGATCAGCTCGATCGCCGCACCCGCCGCGCGCGCCTGCACGGTCTTGGCGGGGCTGGTCGAGGCGGGGACGAAGATCGTGGCCTGCATCCCGCCCGCCGCCGCATAGGCCGCGACGGCCGCGCCGCCATTGCCCGAGCTGTCCTCCAGCACCGCCTTCACCCCCTGGTCGCGCAGCAGCGACAGCATCACGGAGGCGCCGCGGTCCTTGAAGGAGCCGGTCGGCATGAACCACTCGCACTTCAGCAGCGCCGTGCCGCCGGCCATCGCACGCTCGACCAGCGGCGTGCAGCCCTCCCCCATCGTGACCGGCGCGCGCGGCCGGAAGGGCAGCGCGGCGGCGTAGCGCCAGAGGGAGCGGGTGCCGCGCTCCACCTCGTCCCGCCCGATCCCGCGCCGCGGGGTCAGCAGCAGCGGCGCGCGGCCGTCGCCGCACCAGCGTGGCTCGGCCAGCGGCCAGGTCCGGCCCGAGCGGGGGTCGAGGTAGCGGATGGCGTCCATGCGCCAGCCTCGCTTGCCGCCGCCCGTCCGGCAAGCGAGGCTGGCGCATGACAAGCCTGCATGATCCCGTCCTGCGCCTCGCGGCGGACCTCGTCGCGATCGACAGCCGCTCCTCCCTCTCGAACCTCCCGGTGGCGGAGCGGATCGAGCGCGAGCTGGCAGGCTTCGAGGTCGAACGCGTGGACTACCTCGACCCCGCGGGCGTGACGAAGCGGGCGCTGGTCGCCCGGCGCGGGCCGAAGGGGGGCTACGCCCTCTCGGGCCACATGGACACGGTGCCCGCCACGGGGTGGGAGGGCGACCCCTGGGCGCCGCGCCTCGACGCGGCGGGGATGCTGCACGGGCTCGGCGCCGCCGACATGAAGGGGCCGGTCGCGGCCGCCATCCTCGCCGCGCGCGACGCCGCGCCGGGGGTGCCGGTGACGCTGCTGCTCACGACCGACGAGGAGACGACGAAGGAGGGCGCGCGGCGCATCGTGGCCGAGAGCCGCCTGGCGCGGGAGGCGGGGCTGCGCGGCATCGTCGTGGCGGAGCCGACGCGGCTGATGCCGGTGCGCGGCCACCGCTCCCACATCACCTTCGCCGCGACGGCGCGCGGCGTGCAGGCGCATTCCTCGACGGGGCGCGGCGTGAACGCCAACTGGGCGCTGGTGCCGTTCCTGGCCGCGATGCGGGAGGTGCATGCGCGGCTGCTGTCCGATCCGGCGCTGCAGGATGCGGGCTACGATCCCCCCTTCTCGGATTTCAACCTGATCATCGACAATCACGGCACCGCGCTGAACGTGACGCCCGCCCGCGCCACGGCCACGATCAAGTTCCGCTACAGCGCCAAGGTGGACCCCACGCCGGTGGTCGAGGCCGTGCGGGCGGCGGCGCGGGAGGCGCGGCTCGACCTGGCGGAGGGGCGCGAGGGTCGCCCGCCGGAGCTGCCGCCCGGCCATCCGCTGGTGGCACTGGCGGAAGGGCTGGCGGGCGCGGCGGCGCGCACGGTGCCCTTCGGCACGGATGCGAGCGTGCTGCAGGACATCGCGCCCTGCATCGTGCTCGGCCCCGGCGACATCGGCGTGGCGCACACGCCGCAGGAATGCGTGCCCGCGGCGGAGCTGGAGCGGGCCGTGGCCCTGTTCGGGCGCATCCTCGCCGCGGCCTGACCGGGGCGCGGAACGGTCGGCAACCCACCCACGTCGCCGGTGTTCGTGCTGCATTGCAGCATGACTTGAATGCGGGGGACCAGCATGGCGCCGAGCACCGACAAGCCCACCATCGTCATCAC
>DASQNQ010000281.1:0-14962 GCA_035644895.1 Acetobacteraceae bacterium
TCGGTTTCCAGCGAGGCGAGCTTCGCGGTGAAGTCCTGCCCGATGCGCGCCAGCTCCTCGCCATCCACCTTGATGCCGGCGATCTCCATGTCGCGCAGCACGGCGACCATGCGGCGCTCCACCTGCTCGTAGAGCGCCAGCGCCCGCGCCTCCCGCAGCCGGGGCCGCAGCTCCTGCCACAGGCGCAGCGTCACGTCCGCATCCTCGGCCGCGTAGGCCGTCGCGCGGTCGAGCGGCACGCGGGAGAAGGGGATGCGCCCGCGTCCCGTGCCCGTGACCTCGTCGTAGGGGATCGGGCGGTGGCCGAGGTGGATCTGCGCCAGCTCGTCCATCCCGTGGCCGTGCCGCCCCGCCTCCATCGCGTAGGAGATCATCATGGTGTCGTCCACGGGCGAGACGGCGACGCCGCCATTCCCTGCGCGGCACAGCACCTCCAGGTCGTACTTCGCGTTGTGCAGCACCTTGAGGACGGAGGGGTCGGTCAGCAGCGGCCGCAGCTCCGCCATCGCCTCCTCCAGCGGGATCTGCGTGGGCGTCGGCGCATCCGTCAGCCCGCCGCCGCCCTCGTGCCGCAGCGGCACGTAGCAGGCCGCGCCCGGCGCGACGGCCATCGAGATGCCGACGAGGTCGGCCTTCAGCGCGTCGAGCGAGGTGGTCTCGGTGTCGAGCGCCATGACGCCCGCCTCCCGCGCCCGCGCCACCCAGCCCCGCAGGGCGTCGAGCGTGGTCACCGTCTCGTAGGGCCCGAAGGCCGGCGCCTCGGCGGCGGGCCTTGGTGCGGCCTCGGGCCGCTGGGCGAGGGAGGGCGTCGGCGCCCCCTCCCCGAAGCCGAGCCGCGCGAGCAGCGAGCGGAAGCCGTTCTCGCGCAGGAATTTCTCCAGGGTTGCCCGCTCGGGCGGCTTCGCGGCCAGGCCCTCGACCGGCACCGGCAGCGGCGCGTCGGCGTCGAGCTGCACGAGGCGGCGGCTGATGCGCGCCTGCTCGGCATGCGTCTCCAGCGCCTCCCGCCGCTTGGGCTGCTTGATCTTGCCCGCATTGGCCAGCAGCGTCTCGACGTCGCCGTATTCCACGATGAGCTGCGCGGCGGTCTTGATGCCGATGCCCGGCACGCCCGGCACGTTGTCCGTCGCGTCGCCGGCCAGCGCCTGCACCTCCACGACCTTTCCGGGCGGCACGCCGAACTTCTCGACCACCTCGGGCTCGCGGATCGGCTTCTGCTTGATGGGATCGAGCATCTCGACGAGCGGCCCGATGAGCTGCATCAGGTCCTTGTCGGAGGAGACGATCTGCACCTTCCCGCCCGCCTCCGCGAAGGCCTTCGCATAGGCCGCGATCAGGTCGTCGGCCTCGTAGCCCTCCTGCTCGATCTTGCAGACGCCGAGTGCCTCGGTCGCGTCGCGCACCAGGCGGAACTGCGGCTTCAGCTCGGGCGGCGGCTCGGGGCGCTGCGCCTTGTAGGCGGGGAAGATCTCGTTGCGGAAGGTGGTGCGCGCGCTGTCGAACACCACCGCGATGTGGGAGGAGGCGTTGCGCGACAGGAACTGCGAGAGCATCTGCGTGAAGCCGAACACCGCGTTCACATGCGTGCCGTCCGGCCGCGTCATGGGCGGCAGGGCGTGGAAGGCGCGGAAGATGTAGCCCGACCCGTCCACCAGGATCAGGCGGCGTTCCCCGGTCCCGTCCGCCGCCGGCTTCGCGTCAGTGGCCGTGTCCATCGTCCCCCGCCCCTTCCGCGAGCACATAGGTGCGGGAGCAGTAGGGGCAGGTCACCTGGTCGGTCACGATGCGCAGATAGACCAGCGGGTGCCCCAGCGCGCCGCCGCCCCCGTCGCAGCCGACTGTGCGCGCGGTGACGGAGAAGCGCTCCTCCGGCGTCACCCCCTCGGTCGGGATGGGCGTGTACTGGGTGTACCTGGGGTCGCGCATGAAACTTCCCTGGTTGCGTCGCAATCCGGGCCGGGCCGGAACATGCCTTGCGGCATGGGCCGGAACATAGGGCCGGGTCCGGAGATGGACCAGCCCGGCCCCTTGGGCTACGCGGATGGCGCGCCCATGCAGAGCCCCCCCGTCAACGCCATCGAGATCGCCGGCCTCCGCAAGACCTACCCAGGCAGCCGCGGCGGCGCGCCGAAGGAGGCGCTGCGCGGCGTGGACCTGGTGGTGCCGTCGGGCTCCTTCTTCGGGCTGCTCGGGCCGAACGGGGCGGGGAAGTCCACCCTCATCGGGATCCTGGCCGGGCTCGTCTCCAAGACCGCCGGCACGGCGCGCGTCTGGGGCGTGGACCTGGACGGGGACCCGATCGGCGTGCGCCGGCGCATCGGCGTCGTGCCGCAGGAGCTGAACCTCGACCCCTTCTTCACGCCGCGCGAGACGATGGAGCAGCAGGCCGGACTCTACGGCGTGCCGCGCAGCCGCCGCCGGACGATGGAGATCCTGGATGCCGTCGGCCTCGCGGACAAGGCGGATGCCTATGCGCGGTCGCTGTCGGGCGGCATGCGCCGGCGCCTGCTGGTGGCCAAGGCGATGGTCCACGAGCCGCCCGTGCTGGTGCTCGACGAGCCCACGGCCGGCGTGGACATCGACCTGCGCGAGCAGCTCTGGCGGATGGTGAAGGGCCTCAACGCGCGGGGCACCACCATCGTGCTCACCACCCACTACCTGGAGGAGGCCGAGCAGCTCTGCGACCGCATCGCGATCATCGGCCAGGGCCAGGTGATCGCCGACCAGCCGACGCGGGAGCTGATCGCGCGCATGGACGACAAGGAGATCACCGTGACGGTGGACCGCGACCTGGCCGAGCCGCCCGTGGCGCTGGCCGCCTTCGACCCGGTGCTCGAGGGGCCGCGCCGCCTGACCCTGCGCTACCGCGCGCGGGAGACGCGGGTGGAGCGCATCCTGGACGCGCTGCGGGAGGCGGGGCTGCCCATCCTCGACATCTCGACGCGGGAGGCGGACCTGAACACCATCTTCCTGCGCCTGACCCGGGGGGAGGCGTGAGGGCAGCGCTGCTGGCCCTGCTGCTCGGGCTCGCGGCCTGCACGCCGGTCGTGATCCCGGCAGGCCCCGCCGTCGCGCCGGCGCAGCTCTCGGACGACGCCGTCGTCGCGGCCGACGGGGCGCGGCTGCCCATGCGCGTCTTCGCCCCTGCCGGGCCGCCGCGCATGGTGGTCCTGGCGCTGCACGGGTTCAACGACCACTCGGGCAACTTCCTCGTGGACTCCGCCGCGCAGTTCACGGCGGCCGGCGCCCTCGTCTACGCCTACGACCAGCGCGGCTTCGGGCGCTCGCCGAACCGCGGCTACTGGCCGGGGGGCGAGACGCTGGCCTCCGATGCCGCCGCGGCCGCCTGGCTGCTGCGCGCGCGGCACCCCGACCTGCCGCTGGTCATGCTGGGCGAGAGCATGGGCGCGGCGGTGGCCATCCTGGCCGGGACCTCGGCCGTGCCGCCGCCCGTGAATGCCTATGTCCTGCTCGCCCCCGCGCTCTGGGCGCGGGAGGAGATGAGCCCGGTCATCCGCGGCACGCTCTGGCTCGCGTCGCGGACCATCCCGGTCATGGGCTTCCAGGGCGGGGTGGGGGGCATCACCGCCTCCGACAACGACGCGGCGCTGCGGCGCCTCGGCCGCGACCCGCTGGTGATCCGCACCACCCGCGTGGATGCGGCGGTCGGGCTGGTGGACCTGATGGACGCGACCGTCGCCGCCCTGCCGGGCTGCTGCCGGGGCCTCGGCGGGCGACCGGTGCCGACCCTGCTGCTCTATGGCGCGCGGGACCAGATCGTGCAGCCCGGGCCCACCCGTTCCGCGCTCCGCCGCATCCCGCCGGGCAGCCCCATCCGCCTCGGCGTGCATGAGGAGAGCTGGCACCTGATGCTGGCCGACGCGAACCGGGAGGCGGTGGTGCGCGACATCCTGGCCTTCGTCGCCGCGCCGGACGGCCCGCTGCCCTCGAACGCCGACGCGTTCGCCCCCGCCTGGCTCGCCCGCCCCCGCTGACGCATTCGTGGGGTGTGCGAGGGCGATCCGATACGCCCATGCTGCGCTTGTCCCGCAAGGGAGAGGGCAGCACCGCATGACACCGGCCCGGGGAAACGGCAGGGACGTTCCGCTCGAGGGATTGCGGGGCCTCGCCGCCCTGTCCGTGGTGGCCTTCCACCTCCTGATGGCCTTCCAGCCCGACGCGCTGCCGGCAGGGGGCGCGTGGTGGTACGGCCCGTTCAACGGCCCCGCCGCCGTGATCCTGTTCTTCGTGCTCTCGGGCTACGTCCTCACGCGGCAGGCGCTGGCGCGGGGCGAGGCGCGCGGCCTGTGGCGCGGCGTGCTGAAGCGCTACCCGCGGCTCGCCGGGCCGATCCTGCTCTCCGTCCTGCTGTCCTGGGCGCTGCTCGAACTCGGGCTCATGGCGCACGAGGCGGCGGGCCGGCTCTCCGGCTCGGACTGGCTCGTGAACTTCACCAACGACCCGGCGATCGGCACGCCGGAGCCCTCTCTTCCGGGTGCGCTCCTGCAGGGCGGCGCCTTCGCCATGCTCCGCGCCGCGCCGGGCGATGCCGCCTACAACTCCGTGCTCTGGACCATGCGGGTGGAACTGATCGGCTCCTTCCTCGCCTTCGGGCTCGGTCTGGCGCTGGTCGCGCTGCGGGGCACGCCGCTGCTGCTGCGCTTCGCGCTCCTTGCCGCGACGGCGCTGGCGGTGCGGATGGTCGCCGGGTACTACCTCACCTTCATCATCGGGGTCGGACTGGCGCTCCTTGCGGCCTCGCGGCCGCTGCGCGTGCCGGGGCCCGTCGCCGCGGGCATGGCGGCGGTGGCGCTGTGGATGCTCGGCTACGTGGATGGCGGCGCGGACCACGCGCTGCTCGCGCTGCTCTATGGCCGGCCGCCACCCTCCATCTACGTGCATGCGGCCGCGGCGGCGCTGCTGATCCTGGCGATCGAGGGCTCGGCGCCGCTGCGCGCCGTGCTCTCGGGCGGCTGGGCGGCGGCGCTCGGGCGGCTGTCCTTCCCGATCTACCTGCTGCACCTGCCCGTCCTGTGCTCGGCCGGCGCCCTGGCCTTCGTGGCGGAGGGGGGCGGGCTGCAGGGCACGCTCGCGGCCGTGGTCGCGACACTCGGCGTGACGCTCGCGCTCGCCTGGCCCCTCGCGCGGCTGGATGGCTGGTGGACGGGGCGGCTGAACGCGCTGGCCGCGTGGCTGCTGCCAGCGCCGCGCCCGCAGCCCGCACCGATGCGCGCGCCACCCGCCTGGCCCGGCGTGCCGGAGGGCGGCATGGGCGCGGGCTGGGTGCCGGAGGGCGGCACGGGCGCGGGCCGGGTGCCGGAGGGGCGCAGCGCGGCATGGCTGGCGGCCGACTCACGCCCCTTTGCGCGAGCGTGACGGCACGGAACGGTCTGCGTGCTGCTAGCCTTCTCCCATGAGGGCTGCCGACCATCAGGGCAAGGACATCCCGCTCGAGGCGCTCCGGGGCCTCGCGGCGCTGGCGGTCCTGGTTTTCCACCTGCTGCTGTCCTTCCGGGCGGACCTGGCGCTGCAGGGGTCCTGGTGGCACGGGGCGGTGAACGGCCATGCCGCGGTGCTGCTGTTCTTCGTGCTCTCGGGTTTCGTGCTCACGCGGCGCGCGCTGGCCACCGGCGACGGGCGCATCCTGGCGCGCGGCGCGCTGAAGCGCTGGCCGCGGCTGGCGGCGCCGATCCTGCTCTCGGTCCTCTTCTCCTGGGCGCTGCTGCGGCTCGGTGCCATGCACCATGTGGAGGCGGGGACGCTCGCGGGCTCCGGCTGGCTGCGCGGCTTCGGGGACGCGCAGCCGGACGGACCCGTCCAGCCCTCGCTCGCGCAGGCGGTCCTGCAGGGCGGCGTCTTCGCGCTGTTCCGGGGGGAGGAGGTGGACCGCACCTACAACACCGTCCTCTGGACCATGCGCTACGAGTTCCTGGGCAGCTTCATCGCCTTCGCCATGGCGCTCGCGCTGATCCAGCTCCGCGCCGCGTCGCTCGCGGTCCGGCTCGGCCTCGTCGCCCTGGTGGCGCTGACGGTGCGCTTCGCGGAGGTCTACTACCTCACCTTCGTGCTCGGCGTCGGCCTCGCGCTGTTCGTGACGGCGCGGCGGGTGCGCCTGCCCGGCGCGGTGGCGGGCGCGATGGTCCTGCTCGGCCTCTACCTGCTGGGCTACCGGGAGGGGAGCGCCGACCATGCCTGGATGGAGGCGATCTACCGGCGCACGCCCTCCGAGACCTATGTCCACGCGGCGGCGGCGGCATTGCTGATCCTGGCGATCGAGGGCTCGGCCACGCTGCGCGCCCGGCTCTCGGGCGCCTGGGCGGTGCTCCTCGGGCGGCTGTCCTTCGCGCTCTACCTGCTGCACGTGCCGGTGCTCTGCTCGGCCGGCGCCGCCGCCTACCTCGCGCTCGGCGGCGGCATGGCGGGGGCGCTCGTCGCCTCGGGCGTCACGGTCGTGGCCACCTTCGCGCTCTCCGTCCCGCTGGCGCGCTTCGACGTGTGGTGGACACGCCTCGTCGGACGGGTGGCCGCGCGCATCGTGCCCGACCCCGCGCCGGCCGCGCGTGCGCCGGCGCCCGCCGTCGCGGAGGGGGGCATGGGCGCCGGCTGGGCGGCGGCACCTCAGCCGAGCGAGCGGAAGACGGCGTAGAGGGCGTTCTTCGCCTCGAAGCCGATGCCCGGCACGTCGGGCATCCGCACGCGGCTGTCCTGCACGGGCACGTCGTCCGCGAAGCCGCCGAAGGGCGCGAAGACCTCCGGGTAGCTCTCGTTGCCGCCGAGGCCGAGGCCCACCGCGATGTTCAGCGCGAACTGGTGCCCGCCATGCGGCACGCAGCGACGCGGCGACCAGCCATGCGCCTCCAGCATCTCGAGCGTGCGGAGATACTCGACCAGGCCATAGGACAGCGCCGGGTCGAACTGCAGCACGTCGCGGTCCGGGCGCAGCCCGCCGTGGCGGATCAGGTTGCGCGCGTCCTGCATGGAGAACAGGTTCTCGCCGGTCGCGATGGGCGGCGCGTAGTGCTCGGCCAGCGTCGCATGGGTGGCGTAGTCCAGCGGATCCAGCGGCTCCTCGTACCAGCGGAGCTTGAGCGGGGCGAGCGCCGCGCCGTAGGCCAGCGCGGCGTGCAGGCCGAAGCGGCCGTTCACGTCCACCGCCAGCCGCTGCCCGTCGCCGCCGAGCAGCTTCAGCACCGCCTCGATCCGCTGCATGTCCTCGGCCAGCGCCTGCTTCAGCGGCGTGCCGGGGGCGCCGCCGATCTTCATCTTCACGGTGGAGTAGCCCATGCCGAGGTAGCGGCGCATCTCCTCGACGAGTTGTTCCACCCCCTTGCCGGGGTAGTAGTAGCCGCCCGCCGCGTAGACCCAGGCCGCCTCGTCCGCCTCGCCCTTGCGGAAGCGATCCGCCAGCAGCCGCCAGAGCGGCTTGTCCTCCAGCTTCGCCGCCGCATCCCAGAGCGCCATGTCGAGCACGCCGATGGCGACCGAGCGCTCCCCATGCCCGCCCGGCTTCTCGTTCCGCATCATCGCCGACCAGGCGCCGAAGGGATTGAGCGAGCCGTCGGGGGCCGTGATCTCGGCCTCCGTCGCCTCCCGCAGGCGGGGCACGAAGCGCTCCTCCAGCAGCCCTTGCTGGGCGTAGCGGCCGTTGGAGTTGAAGCCGTAGCCGGTGGCCCGCCTGCCGCCCTCGCCCTCCACCGTCACGGCGGCGATGGAGGCGGTCATCTTCGAGAAGTCGATGTAGGCGTTGGCGATGGCGCTGCTGATCGGCGCCGTGCCGTGCCTGACGCTGACGATGCGCATGGGCGAAGCCTCCCCGGGTGACTGGCCCGGCCTTGTCGCGCCGGCCGCGCACGCGGGCAAGGGGTGGCCCCGCTTGATCCCGGCCCCGGTCGAGGGCAGGAACGCGGATAGGGGAGAGAGGATGCCGAGATGACCGGGGAACTGCTGCACGAGGTGCGCGGCCGCGTGGCCTTCACCACGCTGAACCGCCCGCAGGCGCGCAACGCCATGACCTTCGCGATGTACGAGGCGCTGGCCGCCCGCGCGGCGGAGGTCGGCGCGGATGACGGCATCCGCGCCTGGGTCATCACCGGCGCCGGCGGCAAGGCCTTCGCGGCCGGCACCGACATCTCCCAGTTCACGGAGTTCCGCACGGGCCAGGACGCGCTGGACTACGAGACGCGCATCGACCGCGTGCTGACCGCGATCGAGGACTGCCCGAAGCCCGTCATCGCCGCGGTCGCCGGCGCCTGCACGGGCGGGGGCCTCGGCATCGCGGGCGTCTGCGACATGCGCATCGCCGCCGCCAATGCCCGCTTCGGCCTGCCCATCGCCCGCACGCTGGGCAACTGCCTGTCCATGGCCAACTACGCCCGCTTCGCCGCGCTGATCGGGCCCGCGCGGGTGAAGGAGCTGGTCTTCACCGCGCGGCTGGTCGAGGCGCCGGAGGCGCTGGCGCTGGGGCTGGTGACGGAGGTGCTGGACACGCCCGAGGCGCTGGCCGCCCGCGCGGCGGAGCTGGCCGAGACGGTCGCCGGTCACGCGCCCCGGACGCTGGCCGCCACCAAGGCCGCGCTGAAGCGCCTGCGCATGGCGGCCGGGCAGATCCACGGCGACGACCTGGTGACGCTGTGCTTCGGCTCCGAGGACTTCCGCGAGGGCGTCGAGGCCTTCCTGGCGAAGCGCCCGCCGGTCTGGACCGGCAGGTAGCCGCGCTCAGCCCCGCGCCAGCACCTCCCGGTTCACCACCACGTCCGGGTCGAGCGTGCCCGCGAAGAAGGCGGTCGTGTTGGCCACGCTGTCGAAGGCCATGCGCCGCAGCCCCTCCTGCGTCGAGGCCGCCGCGTGCGGCGTGAGCACCAGGTTCGGCGCGGACAGCAGCGGGATGGGCGCCGTCACCGGCTCCTCCTCGAACACGTCGAGCCCGGCCGCGGCGAGATGGCCGGACCGCAGCGCGCCCTCCAGCGCCACCTGGTCCACCACCGTGCCGCGGGAGGTGTTGACCAGCACCGCGCCGCGCCGCATCGCGCCCAGGAAGGCGGCGTCCACCATGCCGCGCGTCTGCGCATTGGACGGCGTGTGCAGCGTGACCAGGTCGGCTTCCGAGAGCGCCGCGGGCAGGTCGTCCACGGGCGTGTGGCCGCAGCCGCGGATCGTGCCCTTCGGCATGTAGGGGTCGCGCACCAGCACGCGCATGCCGAAGGCGGCGCAGAGCTTCGCCACGCGCGCGCCGATGCGCCCGAAGCCCATCACCAGCACGGTCCGGCCCTGCAACTCGAAGCTGGGCAGATCGGCCGTCGTCCCCCAGGCCGGCACGCGCATCCGCGCGTCATAGGCGGTGACGCGGCGCGCGCAGGCCAGCATCAGCATCATCGCGTGCTCCGCCACCGACTGCGCGTTGGCCTCCGGCGTGATGGTCAGCACGATGCCGCGCTCCGTCAGCGCGGGCACGTCGATGATGTCGTAGCCGACGCCGTGGCGCGTCACGACCCGCAGCCGCGGCGCCGCCGCCACCTCCTCCCGCCCGATCGGGTAGGTGCGGCACATGACGGCGTCCGCCCGCGGCAGCAGGGCCCGGATGCCGGCGGGCGAGAGGTCGGCCGCCTCCTCCAGCGTGAAGCCCGGCGTGGCGCGGAGCCGGGCCAGCGCATCCGCGTTGAAGGCGCCGAGGACCAGGACATGCGGCATCGCGGGCGGCCCCTATTGCTGCTGGTGCGCGGCGGGGCCGAGCACGGCCTCGCGGAAGCGGGCGGTGAGGTACGCGCCCTCCCGCGGCGGAAGCACGAGGGGGTGGTTCGACGGGTCCACCTTCACCACCGCCAGGATCGGGCCGGGCTGGCCGTGGATGGCCACGCGCAGGCGCGGCACCTCCACCTCCTGCGTCACCATGCGCGTGTCGCCGATGCCGCAGCCGCGCGCGACGACGGCGAGGTCCACGCCGTGGCGCGTCGCCGTCTCCTGCCCGCCCGTCTCGCCGTAATGCTCGTTGTCCAGCACGACCACCGACAGGTTGCGTGGCCGCTGCACGCCGATGGTGGCCAGCGCGCCGAGGCCCATCAGCATCTCCCCGTCGCCCGTCACCACCAGCACGGAGCGCGAGGGCTGCGCCAGCGCGAGGCCCAATCCCATCATCGCCGCGCCGCCCATGCCGCCCCAGAGCGGCAGGTTCGCGGCGGCGTCGCCTGCCGCCGTGATGTCCCAGGCCGGCGCGCCCAGCCCCGCCACCACCAGCAGATTGCCCCGTTCCTCCAGCAGCGCCCGCACCACGGCGCGCCGGTCGAGCCGGCCGGACGGACCGATCATCGCCGCTACCTCCCGAAGGTCTTGGCGCCGAGCAGCCGCTGCCCGAGCAGCGCGGCCGTCGGCCGGTAGGTGTTGAAGGCCAGCCGCAGCGTGGCCTCCACCACCGGCGCCACGTCGGCCGGCGCATCGGCGCGGCGGACCACCGTGCCCATCGCCTCGAGGACTGCCTGCGTCGCCTGCCCCATCGGCACCTGCGCCGGGTTGAACTCCCCGAAGTCGCCCCGCATCGTCACGATCATCGGCAGGGGGCAGCGGTAGAGCACGGGCATCGAGAGCATGTTGACGCAGTTGCCGACCCCCGAGCTCTGCATCAGCAGCACCCCCTTCGCGCCGCCGAGCCAGGCGCCGCAGAGCAGCGCCACGCCCTCCTCCTCGGTCGTCAGGGTCACGACGCGCATCGCGGCATCGGCCAGGCACAGGCGGATCAGCCGCGCATGCCCGGCATCGGGCACCATCGCCACCTGGGTGATGCCCTGGGCCTTCAGCGTGTCGTAGATCCGGTCGGGCCAGCTATCGGCCTCCGCCGGGCGGGATTCGAGGGCGTCGCGCTCCATCCCCGCAGCTTCCCGTGGCGCGCCCACCCTGGCAAGACGGCCGGGCACGGGCCATCTGCCACCGCGGAGGTTCCCGGCATGGCCTTCTCCCACGCCGTCGGCGGCACGCTCTACAGCTTCCCCGACCTGCGCACGCTGCTGGCACGGGCCACGCCCTTGCGCTCCGGCGACCAGCTCGCCGGCCTCGCCGCCGGCAGCGCGGCGGAGCGCGTGGCCGCGCAGCGGGCGCTCGCCGACCTGCCGCTGCGCCACTTCCTGCATGAGGCGGTGGTGCCCTACGAGGCGGACGAGGTCACGCGGCTGATCCAGGACACGCACGACGCCGCCGCCTTCGCGACCGTCGCGCACCTGACGGTCGGCGGCTTCCGCGACTGGCTGCTGGGCGAGGCCGACGAGGCGGCGCTGGCGGCGCTGCGCCCGGGGATCACGCCCGAGATGGCGGCGGCGGTCTCCAAGATCATGCGGCTGCAGGACCTGGTGGCGGTGGCGCAGCGCTGCCGCGTCGTGACGCGGTTCCGCAACACGATCGGGCTGCATGGCCGCCTCTCGATCCGGCTGCAGCCGAACGACCCGGTGGACGCGCCGCGCTCCATCGCGGCCCAGATCCTGGACGGGCTGCTGCTCGGCGCGGGTGACGCCGTGATCGGCATCAACCCGGCGACCGACAACGTGGACAACCTCTGCGGGCTCCTCTCCATGCTGGATGCGCTGATCGCGCGCCACGCCATCCCGACGCAGTCCTGCGTGCTGGCGCATGTGACGACGACGATGCTGGCGATGGAGCGCGGCGCGCCGGTGGACCTGGTGTTCCAGAGCATCGGCGGCACGGAGGGCACGAACCGCGCCTTCGGCGTCACCCTCTCCCTGCTGGCGGAGGCGCGCGAGGCGGCGCTCGCGCTCAACCGCGGCACGGTCGGGCGCAACGTCATGTACTTCGAGACGGGCCAGGGCAGCGCGTTGAGCGCGGAGGCGCATCACGGCGTGGACCAGCAGACGCTGGAGGCCCGCGCCTATGCGGTCGCGCGCGCCTTCGACCCGCTGCTGGTGAACAGCGTGGTGGGCTTCATCGGCCCCGAATACCTGTTCGACGGCAAGCAGATCACGCGCGCGGGGCTCGAGGACCATTTCTGCGGCAAGCTGCTCGGCCTGCCGATGGGCGTGGATGTCTGCTACACCAACCATGCCGAGGCCGACCAGGACGACATGGACGCGCTGCTGACGCTGCTCGGCACGGCGGGGGTGACCTACGTGATGGGCGTGCCGGGGGCGGACGACGTGATGCTCGCCTACCAGTCCACCTCCTTCCATGACGGGCTCTACCTCCGCGCAGCCCTCGGCCGCCGGCCCGCGCCGGAGTTCGAGGCGTGGCTGGAGCGCATGGGGATCGCGGGGCGCACGCCGGACGCGCTGCCCGCGCCTCTGGCGGGGATGGTATGAGCGCCCCGTCGCTCTGGCGGGACCTCCGCCGCTTCACCCCGGCCCGTGTCGCGCTCGGCCGCGCGGGCAACGCCTTGCCGACGGCGGCGCATCTCGACTTCCAGGAGGCGCATGCGCGGGCGCGCGATGCGGTGTGGTCCACGCTCGACGCCGAGGCGCTGGAGGGGGCGATCGGCGCGCCCTGCCTCCGCGCCGCGAGCCAGGCGACCGACCGGCGGGGCTACCTGCTGCGCCCCGACCTCGGCCGGCGCCTCGCGCCCGGGACCGCGCTGCCCGAGGCAAGGGGGGCCTTCCTGTTCGTGGTGGCGGACGGGCTCAACGCGGCCGGGGTGCAGCGGCATGCGGCACCCGTGCTGTCCCACGCCATCCCCGGCCTGCGCCGGGCGGGCTGGGCGGTCGCGCCCGTCGTCATCGCCGGGCAGGCGCGCGTCGCGCTCGGCGACGACATCGCCGAGGCAATGGGCGCGGCGGCGGTCGCCGTGCTGATCGGGGAGCGGCCGGGCCTCTCCTCCCTCGACAGCATGGGCATCTACCTGACCTGGGCGCCGCGCCGCGGCCGCACGGATGCCGAGCGCAACTGCATCAGCAACGTGCGCGAGGGCGGCCTGCCGCACGCGGAGGCCGCGGCCAAGCTGCTCTGGCTCGTGCAGGCCGCGCGCGGCCTCGGCGCGACCGGCGTCGCGCTGAAGGACGAGCAGCCCGCCCTGCCCGTTCTCCCCTCCCGGTAGTCCCCCGGCGTTGTCCGGACATGCGGGCGGGTCTAGAACCGCCCGCAACGAAGAACGGGGAGGAGCGCTGCGCCATGAGGGTGGACCATGACCGGCGGGCGGGCCGGTGCTGATGCTCGACGCCGCCCAGCCGCGCGTGCCGCTCTACGCCCGGATCGAGGCCATGCTGCGCGACGGCATCGCCGAGGGCCGCCACCCGGTCGGCGGCCTGCTGCCGACCGAGGCCGAGCTCTGCGACCAGCTGCAGGTCTCCCGCCACACGGTGCGGGAGGCGCTGCGCCGCCTTGTGGAGGCCGGGCTGGTGGAGCGGCGCCAGGGCGCCGGCACGATGGTGGTGGCCCGCCAGCCGCCGCGCGACTTCGTGCAGTCCTTCCGCGACATGCGCGGCCTGTCGCAATACGCCGAGGACACGCGGCTGCAGGTGAACGGCCAGCGCATGGCCGCCCTGACGCCGGAGGAGGCGGCGCTGGTCCCGGCCGACCCCGGCGCGCGCTGGCTGCGCCTCGACGGCGTGCGGGTGGCGGAGGACCGGGTGCCCATCGCCACCGCCCTCGTGCTGATCCACCCGCGCTTCGCCGCCATCGGCGCGGAGCTGCCCGTGCGCGGCGCCATCCATGCGGAGATCGAGCGCCGCTTCGGCGTCGAGGTGCGCGAGGTGGTGCAGGAGATCTGCGCCGCGCCGTTGCCCGTGCCGGTGGCGGAGGTGCTCGGGCGCAAGCCGCGCTCGGTTGGCATGCGCTTCGTCCGACGCTACCTCGATGCGGAGGAGGAGACGATGATCCTCTCGCTCTCCTGGCATTCGGCCGAGCGCTACACCTACGTCATGCGCCTGCGGCGGACGGAGGCGCCGTGACGCCGGCGGAGATCGCGGCGCGCGACGCCGCGGTCGGCGCCTTCTGGCACCTCGCGCCGCAGCCGGGCGGGGAGGGCCCGCTGGCGGGCTGGACGCTCGGCGTGAAGGCGAATGTCGCGGTGGCCGGCATGCCCTGGGATGCGGGGATCGCGGCCTGGCGCGACCGGGTGGCGGAGCGGGACGCGCCCTGCGTCGCCGGGCTCCGGCGCGCGGGTGCCGCGGTGCTCGGCATGCTTGCGATGCATGAGGGGGCGCTGGGCACCACCTGCGACGTGCCGCGCCTGTGCCACAACCCGCTGCGCCCCGGCTTCACGCCGGGCGGGTCCTCGGGCGGGTCGGCGGCGGCGGTCGCCGCGGGCCTCGTGCGGATCGCGGTCGGCACGGACACGATGGGCAGCGTCCGCATCCCCGCGGCGCTGTGCGGCGTGGTCGGGCTGAAGCCCACGGCGGGCCTCGTCCCGCGCACCGGCGTCGTGCCGCTCTCGCCCAGCCTCGACCATGTCGGGATGCTCGCCGCCACGCCGCGCGACGCGGCGATGGGCCTCGCGGCGATGGTGGGCGAGGATGCGGGCGATGCCGCCAGCCGCCCCGCGCCGCCGGGCTGGCGGGCCATCGCGCCCGTCGCGATTGCGGGCCTGCGCGTCGGCATCCCGGAACCGGTGATCGCCGCGCCGATGGAGGCCGCCTGCCGTGCCGGGCTGGATGCGGCGGCGGCCGCGCTGGCGCGTCTCGGCGCACAGGTGGCGGCGCTGCCCATGCCGGGCTGGGATCCCGGTGCCACGCGCCGCGCCGGGCTGCTGCTGATCGAGGCGGAGGCCGCCGCGCTCCATCCCGCGCTGCTCGAGGATCCGGCCGCGGCCTCGCCCGCCTTCCGCGCGGCGCTCGCCTATGGGCGCGACGCGGGCACGGTGCGGCTGGTGCGCGCCATGGCGCGGCTGGCCGAGGCGCGCGCCGCCGCGCTGCGCGCGCTGGATGCGGTGGACCTGCTGCTGATGCCCACCACGCCGGGTCGCGCCTTCGCGCACGGCACGCCGCCGCCCGCCGACCAGGCGGATTTTTGCGCGCCGGCCAACATCGCCGGCCTGCCC
>DASQNQ010000282.1:0-2833 GCA_035644895.1 Acetobacteraceae bacterium
GTGGCCGCCGCGCTGATCCTGGGCGACGTGCTGGTGGGCTGGGCCACGGGGCGGCGCCCGGCCGCGCCGGGCGGGGAGTGGATCTGATGGTCCTGACCCTGGTCCTGGTCTTCTTCGCGCTGCTGCTGCTGAACGTCCCCGTCTCCTTCGCCCTCGGCCTCGCCTCGGTCGCGGCGCTCCTCGTCGCCGACCTGCCGATGGTGCTGGTCGCGCAGCGCCTGACCACGGCGGTGGACAGCTTCATCCTGCTTGCCGTGCCGCTGTTCCTGCTGGCCGGGAACCTGATGGCGAAGGCGGGCCTGGCGCGCGACCTCGTCGAGTTCGGCAACGCGCTGCTCGGGCGCTTTCGCGGCGGCCTCGCGCACGCCAACATCGCCGCCTCCACCATGATGGGCGGCATCACCGGCTCGGCGGTCGCGGACACCTCCTCGGTCGGCGGGGCGCTGATCCCGCCGATGATGCGCCAGGGCTACACGGGGGCCTATGCGGCCGCGGTGACGGCGGCGTCCTCGACCATCGCGGTCGTCATCCCGCCCTCGGTGCCCATGATCATCTACGCCGTCGTCACCGGCGTCTCTGTCACCGACCTGTTCCTGGCGGGCATCGTGCCCGGTCTGATGATGGCGCTGTTCCTGATGCTGGTCGCCTGGGCGATGGCGGTGCGGGACGGGATGCGCGCGGAGCCGGGCCTCGGCCTCTCGGGCATGGCCGCAGCGCTCCGCCGTTCGACCGTCGCGCTGGTGATGCCCTTCATCATCGTGGGCTCCATCCGCTACGGCATCGCGACGCCGACCGAGGCTGCGGTCGTCGCCGTGCTTTATGCGCTGCTCGCCGGCATGTTCTGGTACCGCACTATTCGCCTGCGCGACCTGCCGCGTCTCGTGCTCGAGAGCGGCGTGACCACCGGCGTCGTGATGCTGATGATCGCCACCGCCTCGCTCTACGGGCTCATCCTGACCCGTGGGCAGGTGAACACGGCGGCCGTGCAGGCGATCGCCTCCGTCACGCAGGACCCGCACCTCGTGCTGCTGCTGATCCTCGCGGTCTACCTGGTGGCCGGCTGCTTTCTCGACCTCGGCGCGAACATCATCATCCTGGTGCCCGTGCTGTTCCCGGTGACCCAGGCGCTGGGCATCGACCCCGTCGCCTTCGGCGTCATCACCGTGATCGGGCTCGCGATCGGGCTGGTCACGCCACCGGTCGGCGCCTGCCTCTTCATCGCCTGCGGCATCGCGCGCGTGCCGCTCTCCGCCGCCTCGCGCGCCACGCTGCCCTTCATCGCGGCCCTGGCGCTGGTGGTGGTGGCGCTCATCTTCCTGCCGGGGCTCGCCACCTGGCTCCCCAACTTCGCGAAAGGCTGACCATGCCGAACACCCTGCGGGCCATGTGCGACGACCGGCGCCTGCACGTCGGCCACTTCGTGGTGGAATTCGCAACCCCCGGCATAGGCCACATCCTCGCCGGTGCGGGTGCCGAGTTCTGCTTCCTGGACATGGAGCATTCGGGCTTCTCCTTCGAGACGGCGAAGGCCGCGCTGCGCTTCCTGCAGGCGGCCGAGGTGCCGGCGGTGGTCCGCGTGCCCTCCAAGGCCTACGACCACGTGGCCCGCGCGCTGGACGTCGGGGCGGAGGGGATCATGGTCCCCATGGTCGGTACGGCGGAGGAGGCGACGGCGCTGGCCCGTCACGCCCGCTACTGGCCGGACGGCATGCGCGGCTGCGCCTTCGCCCTCGCCCACGACCGCTACCGCCCGGGCCCGGCGGCCGCGAAGATGGCCGAGGCGAACGCGCGCACCACCGTCTTCGCGCTGGTCGAGACCGCCGAGGGCGCGCGCAACGCCGAGGCCATCGCGGCGACGCCGGGGATCGACTGCATCTGGGTCGGCCACTTCGACCTCTCCGCCTCCCTTGGCGTGCCCGGCGACTTCGCCTGCCGCACCTACCGCGACGCGCTGGAGGGCATCACCGCCGCTGCGCGGCGCCACGGCAAGGCCCTCGGCCGGCTGGTCGGCGGGATGGCGGAGGCGGAGGAGGCCGTGCGCGACGGCTTCACCCTCATCTGCTACGGCGGCGACGTCTGGCTGCTGCAGGCCGCGATCGCGGAGGGCGTGCGCGGCATCCGCGCGCTGGGGACCCCGTGATGACCCGCCCGTTCCGCGTGGCGCTCAGCCACGATTTCCGCCTGGCCGACGGCACGCCGGCCTACCCGGTCTTCGACCTCGCGCCGCTCCTCGACGATCCGCGCATCGAGATGACCTGGCTCCCGCCCGGGGACCGCATCCGCGCGGAGGACGTGGCGGAGGCGGATGCGCTGGTGCTGCTGGTGCCGCGCTTCGACGCGGCCAGCATCCCGGCCGGCGGGCGCCTCGCGCTCGTGGCCCGCTTCGGCGTGGGCTACGACAACGTGGACGTCGCCGCCTGCAGCGCGGCCGGCATCGCCGTCTCCATCACGCCGGACGGCGTGCGCCGCCCCGTCGCGCAGTGCATCATGGCCTTCATGCTCGCGCTGGCGAACCGGATCATGGTGAAGGACCGCATCACGCGGCAGGGGCCGGAGGGGTTCCACACGCGTAGCCGCTACATGGGGATGGGGCTGGAGGGACGCACGCTCGCCTCGATCGGCCTCGGCAACATCGGCGCGGAGATGTTCCGCCTCGCCACGCCCTTCGGCATGCGCCACGTCGCGCACGATCCGGCGGCGGACCCGGCCCTGGCGCGGGAGCTGGGCGTGGAGCTGGTGCCGCTGGACGAGGTGTTCCGGCAGGGCGACGTCGTCGCGGTGAACTGCCCGCTGCTGCCCGCGACGCGCGGGCTGGTGGATGCCCGGCGGATCG
>DASQNQ010000283.1:0-20568 GCA_035644895.1 Acetobacteraceae bacterium
AGCCCAGCTTCTGCGCCTCGCGCAGCCGGGCCTCGGCCTGCGCCACCTGGCGCACCTCGCCCGAAAGCCCGACCTCGCCGAAATAGACGGCCTCGGGGTCCGTCGGGCGGTCGGTCGCGGCGCTGATCAGCGCGGCCGCGACGGCGAGGTCCGCCGCCGGCTCCGCGATGCGCAGCCCGCCCGCCACGTTCAGGTAGACGTCGTTCATGCCGAGCGTCATGCCGCAGCGTGCCTCGAGCACCGCGAGCAGCATGGCCAGCCGCCCGCTGTCCCAGCCCACCACCTGCCGCCGGGGCGACCCGCCGGCGGAGGGGGAGAGCAGGCACTGCACCTCGACCAGCACGGGGCGCGTGCCCTCGACGCCCGCGAAGACCGCCGAGCCCGAGACGTTGCCCCGCCGCTCGGCCAGGAACAGGGCGGAGGGGTTCGCGACCTCCACCAGGCCGCGGTCGGTCATCTCGAAGACGCCGATCTCGTCCGTCGCGCCGTAGCGGTTCTTGACGGCGCGCAGGATGCGGAACTGGTGGCCGCGGTCCCCTTCGAAGTAGAGCGTCGCGTCCACCATGTGTTCCAGCACCCGGGGGCCGGCGAGCGTCCCCTCCTTCGTCACATGACCCACCAGCACGATGGCGAAGCCGCGCGACTTGGCGAGCCGGATCAGCTCCGCCGCGCAGGCCCGGACCTGGGAAACGGTGCCGGGCGCGCTGTCGAGCGCGTCCAGCCACACCGTCTGGATCGAATCCATGATGACCAGCGCCGCCTCGGGCTCCGATTCCAGGCTCGCCGCGATGTCGCGGAGGCTGGTCGCTGCGGCGAGCCCGAGCGGACTGTCCGAGAGGCCGAGGCGCGCGGCGCGGAGCCGCACCTGCTCCACCGCCTCCGCCCCGCTCACATACAGGGCGCGGCGGCCGGACTTCGCGATCTGCGCCGCCGCCTGGAGCAGGATGGTGGACTTGCCGATCCCCGGGTCGCCGCCGACCAGCACGGCCGAGCCCGGCACCATCCCGCCGCCCAGCACCCGGTCCAGCTCCGCGATGCCGGTGCCGATGCGCGCCGGCGGCTCCGCCCGGCCCTTCAGCCCGACGAATTCCAGCTTCCGCCCGCCGCCCGCCCTGGCGGCCGGGCCGGGGCCGCGGCTTTCGGGCGCCTCCTCGACGAGGGTGTTCCACTCCCCGCAGGCGTCGCAGCGCCCCTGCCACTTGGGCGAGGGGGCGCCGCAGGACTGGCAGACGTAGCGGGTGCGGTCCTTGGCCACGCGGGCGGCCCTTTCAAACAAAACGTGAACATGGAAGATAGGCGCCCAGGCCGCCCAGGGGAAGGCGCTACTTCCGCAGCTCCATCTGGATCGGCCCCTCCCGCTCCCCGCGCGCGAACTGGTCGACCATGTCGTTCCCCGTCTCGCCCAGCGTCGCCGCCTGGCCGCGCCAGACGATGCGGCCGCGGTGGATCATCGCCGCGTCGTCGCCGATGCGCCGCGCGCTGGCCATGTCGTGCGTGATGGACACCGCGGTCGCGCCGAGCCGCTTGACCACGTCCACGATCAGCCCGTCGATCACCGCGCCCATGATGGGGTCGAGGCCCGTGGTGGGCTCGTCGAAGAAGATGATGTCGGGCTGCGCGGCGACCGCGCGGGCCAGCGCCACGCGCTTCTGCATGCCGCCCGACAGCTCGCTCGGGTAGAGGTCGCCGACGCTGGCGGCCAGCCCCACCTGCGCCAGCACCTCCGCCGCCTTGTCACGGGCGGACGTGCGGGCGATGCGGCGCTGCGCGAGAAGCTTGAAGCAGACATTCTCCCAGACCGGCAGGCTGTCGAACAGCGCGCCGTTCTGGAACAGCATGCCGATGCGGCCGTTCAGCTCCTCCCGCTCCCGCGCGCCCATGCGCAGCACGTCGCGCCCGTCCACCTCGATGGTGCCGGCGTCGGGCCGGATCAGGCCGAGGATGCACTTCAGCGTGACGGACTTGCCGGAGCCCGAGCCACCCAGGATCACCATCGAGTGCCCCGCGCGGATGTCGAGGTCCACGCCGTCCAGCACCACCTTGGGCCCGAAGCTCTTGGACAGGCCGCGCAGGCGGATCTTGGGCGTGTCGCTCATCGCGCGAAGAACACCGCCGTCAGCGCGTAGTCGAAGGCCAGGATGAGGATGGAGGCCGACACCACGGCGGAGGTCGTCGCCCGCCCGACGCCCTGCGCGCCGCCGCCCGAATGGTAGCCGAACCAGCAGCCCATCAGCGTGACGACGAAGCCGAACACCGCCGCCTTCACCAGCCCCGAGAGCACGTCCCAGAGCTGCAGGAAGTCGAAGGTCGCCTTGAGGTAGGCGCCCGAGCCGAAGCCGAGCTGCGTCGTGCCGACCAGCCAGCCGCCCATGACGCCGAGCGTGTCCGCCACGATGACCAGCAGGGGAAGCGCCAGCGTCCCGGCCAGCAGCCGCGGCGCCACCAGGTACTTCATGGGGTTGGTCGAGAGCGTCGTCAGCGCGTCGATCTGGTCGGTCACGCGCATCGTGCCGATCTCGGCGGCGAAGGCCGCGCCGATGCGCCCCGCCACCATCAGCCCCGCCAGGACCGGCCCCAGCTCCCGCGTGATGGAGAGCACGACGACGTTCGCCACCGCCCCTTCCGCGTTGAAGCGCGCGAAGCCCGTGTAGGACTGCAACGCCAGCACCATGCCGGTGAACACGGCGGTCAAGGCGACGACGGGCAGCGAGAACCAGGCGATCTCGACGAAGGCGCGCGCGAACTGCCGCCCGTAGAAGGGCGGCCGCAGCAGGTGGGAGATGGCATCGAGCGCGAAGATCGCGACCGCCCCCGCCCCGCGCAGCACGCCGATGGCGCCGCGCCCGATCGCGGCGAGCAGGTCGAGGAGCCTGTCCAACCGCTCAGCCGCCCGCGTAGGTCCGCGCGTAGCGCGCGCCGAGGCTCGTCAGCACCTCGTAGCCGATGGTGCCGCAGCGCGCGGCGATGTCGTCCGGCGTGTTGCCCGGCCCGATGATCCGCACGCGGTCGCCCGCGCGCGCATCCGGCACGTCGGTGACGTCGAAGGTCGTGAGGTCCATGGACACGCGCCCCACCAGCGGCACCTCTGTTCCATGAAGGGTGCCCATGGACCGGCCCGAGAGGGCGCGAAGGTAGCCATCGGCATACCCGACGGCAACGGTCGCGATCCGGCTCGGCCGCCGCGCGGTCCAGGAGGCGCCGTAGCCGACGCTCTCCCCTTCCTCGATCCGGCGGACCTGCAGCACCTCGCCCTCCAGCGTCACCGCCTGGCGCATCGGGTTCGGCCGGCCAGGCGTCGGGTTGATCCCGTAGAGCGCGCAGCCCGGCCGCGCGAGGTCGGAGCGGAAGCCCTCGCCGAGGAACAGGCCGGAGGAGTTGGCGAGCGAGGTGGGCACGCCCGGCGCGATGCGCGAAGCGGCCTCCGCGAAGCGCGCGCGCTGCGCCGCGTTCAGGGGGTGGTGCGGCTCGTCCGCGCAGGCCAGGTGCGTCATGACGTAGAGAAGCCGCGCGCGCCCGAGCGGTGCGCGGTCCTGCGCGAGCGCCGCCTGCTCCCGCGCATCGAGGCCGAGCCGCGCCATGCCGGTGTCGAGGTGCAGGATCGCCTCGCCGCCTGCCGCGCCCCAGGCCGCGACGTCCGGCAGCCCGTTCAGCACGGGCACCAGCCCGGCGCCGCCATCCGCACCCGGCGGGAAGCCGTTCAGCACCGCGACCTGCGGGCCGGGCCCGATGGCGGCCCGCAGCGCCAGCCCCTCGGACAGGTGCGCCACGAAGAAGTGCCGGCAGCCCGCCGCGGCGAGCGCCCGCGCCACCGGCGCGGCACCCAGCCCGTAGCCATCGGCCTTCACCACCCCCGCGACCGGGGCCCCGTGGCGCGCGCCCAGGTCGCGCCAGTTCGCGACGATGGCGCCCAGGTCGACGCGCAGCACGCCCTGCCCGGAGAGGCGCTCAGCCCCCATACCCGCCTTCGCCATGGGTCTGGTCGAGGTCGCCGAAGCGCGTGAACTCGCCCTCGAAGAACAGCGGGATCGTGCCGGTCGGGCCGTGGCGCTGCTTGGCCAGGATGAGTTCCGCCTTGTTGTGGGCGTTCTCCATGTCCGTGGTGAACTTCTCCACGGCCTCCTGGTACTTCTGGGGGTTGTCGAAGTTCGCCTGCTTCGGCTCCCGCTGCTTCAGGTAGTACTCGTCGCGGTAGACGAACATCACCACGTCGGCGTCCTGCTCGATCGAGCCTGATTCGCGCAGGTCCGAGAGCTGCGGCCGCTTGTCCTCGCGCGATTCGACCTGCCGCGAAAGCTGGGACAGCGCGATGACGGGAACCGCCAGCTCCTTCGCGATGGCCTTCAGCCCCTGGGTGATCTGGCTGATCTCCTGCACCCGGTTCTCGGGCCGCGTGCCCGGCGCCGGCCGCATCAGCTGCAGGTAGTCCACCACCACCAGGTTCAGCCCGCGCGTGCGCTGCAGGCGCCGGCAGCGCGTGCGCAGCGCGGAGAGCGTGATGGCCGGCGTGTCGTCGATGAAGAGCGGCAGCGCCTGCAATTCGCGGCTCGCCTCGACGAACTTGTCGAAGTCGCGCTGGCCGATGTCGCCGCGCCGGATCCGGTCGCCGGAGATGCGGCTCTCCTCCGACAGGATACGGGTCGCGAGCTGGTCCGCGCTCATCTCCAGCGAGAAGATCGCGACGCCCGCCTTCGGGATGGCGTTCGGCTCCTTGTCGCGCGCCTCCCGCAGCAGGGCGCGCGCCGCGCCGAAGGCGATCTTGGTGGCGAGCGCGGTCTTGCCCATGCCCGGCCGCCCGGCCAGGATCAGCAGGTCCGACTTGTGCAGCCCGCCGAGCTTCGCATCGAGGTCGCGCAGCCCCGTCGAGAGGCCGGAGACGCCGCCCGGGTTGTGGAAGGCCTTCTCCGCATAGTCGATCGAGACGCGCAGCGCGTGTTCGAGCGAGACGAACCCCCCGCCCGTCTCGCCCGCCTTCGACAGCTCGAACAGCTCCTGCTCGGCCGCCTCCATCTGCATCTTGCCGTCGAGCTCGGGCTCCGCCCCGAAGGCGCGGTTGACCAGCGTCTCGCCCACGTCGATCAGCTGCCGGCGCAGCCAGGCATCGTGGATGACGCGCCCGTACTCGCCGGCGTTGATCACGCCGACCATGGCCGAGACGAGCTGGCCGAGATAGGCGGCGCCCCCCACCTCGTCGAGCAGGCCGGAATGCTCGAACTCCGCCCGCAGCGTGACCGCGTCCGCGAGCTGGCTTGCCTCGAGCCGCCGCTGGATGGCG
The DNA here is from genome assembly GCA_035644895.1 of Acetobacteraceae bacterium. Lineage (GTDB taxonomy): Bacteria > Pseudomonadota > Alphaproteobacteria > Acetobacterales > Acetobacteraceae > Falsiroseomonas. The sequence continues at coordinate 5,273 of DASQNQ010000283.1, forward strand.
GCGAAGATGCGGGCATGGATCGGGTCGGCGAAGTGGTCGGGCGCCAGGAACTCGCCCACCCGCTCATAGGCCTTGTTGTTGGCCAGCAGCGCCCCGAGCAGCGCCTGCTCGGCCTGGAGGTTCGATGGCGGAAGGCGCTGGGAGAGCCCGAGCAGCCCGTCGCCACCGTCCTGGGGCGGAAGGTAGGTGTTCATCGCCCCATCATAGCGCGGATCGGCCCCGGGTGATGCCCGGTGGATAGCGTGGACAAGGGTGGATAGCGGGGAGGAAACGCCCGGTGTCACCCGGGCGCCACGCCCCCTGTCACACCGTTACTCCTGGGAGGCCTGGCCCAGCTCGGCCAGCTCGGCGGCCAGCTCGGCCTCCAGGCTCCGCTCCTCCTCCTCGGCCGCGGCACGGATGTCCTCGCCGCGGGCCTGCTTGTCGGCCTCCTCGACGGAGCGGGCGACGTTCACGCCGACCATGATGTCCACCTCCGGGTGGAGGGCGACGCGGACCTGGACGACGCCCGTCGTCTTGATCGGCTGCTCCAGCATCACCTGGGAGCGGTCGACCGAGAGGCCGCCGTCGCGGCACGCATCCGCGATGTCGCGCGCATTGACGGAGCCGTAGAGGGAGCCGCTCTCGCCGGCGGAGCGCAGGATCACGACCGAGAGGCCCGCCACGCGCTCGGCGATGCGCTCGGCCTCCTCGCGGCGCTTCAGGTTCTGCGCCTCCAGCTGGGCGCGCTCGCGCTCGAACCGCGCCAGGTTGTCCTTGCTCGCGCGGATGGCCTTGCCCTGCGGGAGCAGGAAGTTGCGCGCGTAGCCCGGGCGGACCTTCACGCGCTCGCCCATCTGGCCGAGCTTCTCGACCCGCTGCATCAGGATGACTTCGATCATGTCCGCACCGTCGTCCGTGTCATGTGGTGGTGGGCGGCGCGGCGCGCCTCGCCCAATGGTCGTAGAGTCCGAAGCCGGCGGCGAACATGGCCGTCGGCACCGTCAGGATGATGAGCAGCCCGTAGACCAGCCCAAGGACCATGCCCCGCCCCCGCAGCCCCTGCGTGCGCCGGTGCACGGCCGCGAGCCCGAGCAGGAACACGGGCACCAGCAGCGCCAGCGTGACCGAGAGCGGCACCGCGTCGCCCGGGCCTGCCGTCAGCAGCCACACCAGGGCCGCCGCCGCCGGCAGGGCGGGGTAGAGCCGCGGCAGCCGCGCCTCGCGCCACTGCGGGGCGGGCGCGATGCCGAGCCGGGCCACGATCCGCCCGGCCATGGCCGCGTTCGCCAGCAGGGCGACGGACAGCCAGAAGCCGATGGCCGCCGCCTTCACCCGCACCAGCTCGTCGACCAGCCCGCCGCCGGCTGGCAGGCCCATGCGGGCCAGCGCCGTCTCCGCCGCCTGGCGCATCGCGCCCTCGAGCCCCCCCTCGGAGCCCGAAAGCGCCAGCGCCGCGGCCAGGATGCCGCAGGCCGGCACCAGGCCGAGCAGCGCGAAGGGCGCCGAAAGCTCACCCCGCCGCGCGGCCCAGGCCAGCCCGAGCACCGCGACCGGCAGCCCGAAGGCCGCCAGGAACACGCCGATGGCGAGGTTGGTGGCCGAGAGCGTCAGCACCAGCGTGGCGACGCCCACCCCCGCCAGCAGCGCCGCCGGACCGAAGCCGAGGCCCGCCACGAAGAGCGGCAGCGGGATCAGCCACATGGCGGCAGCACCGAGCGCCATGCCGCGGAACGCCCAGAGGGCGAGCACGGCCGACAGCAGCCCGGCCGCGCCGGCAGCCAGCCAGCGCGGATCGGACGCAACCGTGCCGCCGCCCCCCGCCATGCCGCCCGCCATCATCGTCTGCCTAGTCGTTGATCACGTAGGGCAGCAGCGCCAGGAAGCGGGCGCGCTTGATGGCATTCGCCAGCTCGCGCTGCTTCTTGGCGGAGACCGCCGTGATGCGGGACGGCACGATCTTCCCCCGCTCCGACAGGAAGCGGGAGAGCAGGCGCACGTCCTTGTAGTCGATCTTCGGCGCGTTCGGGCCGGAGAAGGGGCAGGACTTCCGACGGCGGTAGAAGGGGCGCCGGGCGCCCACGGCGGGGCGCCGCCCGGCGGGGTTGAGCGAGGTTTCGGTGTCGGACATCTGCTCTTACTCCTCGCCGCCCATGCCCATGTCCATCTCCTCGCGGGGACGGGCACGGAACTCCTCGCGGTCGTCGCGCTCGCGCGGGCCGCCGCGGCCCGACCCGAACCGGCCGGCGGGCTTCGGCCCGCGGAAGCCGCGCTCGCGGTCCCGGTCCTCGCCGCGTCGGGCCAGGATGGCGGACGGCGCCTCGTCGATCGCCTCGATGCGCAGCGTCAGCGTGCGCAGCACGTCCTCGTGCAGGCCGAGCTGGCGCTCGACCTCGGTCACCGCGATCGGCGGCGCCTCGAGCCCGAGGAGCATGTAGTGCGCCTTGCGGTTCTTCTTGATGCGGTACGCGAGGCCACGCAGGCCCCAGTACTCGCGCTTGCGGACCTCGCCGCCCTGGCCGCCGACGATGTCGGAGACCTGGTCGGCGATCGCCTCGACCTGCTGCTGCGTGACGTCGTTGCGTGCAAGGAACACGCATTCGTAAAGGGGCATCGGGACTCCCTGTGGCTGGCTCAGCCCAGGCCCGAACCGACCCCATGCCGGTTGGGCGCAAACGGGCATAGCCGGGACCGATGCCTCCGGTCCCGGCAGGGGAGCGCGGCTTGAAGCACATCCGGGCGCGCGGATCAACGGCGGACGTTGACAGGCCCGCGATGGCGTGGCTTTCCGGCCACCCCCAAAGCTCAACCCCGGACGGATCCCCATGGCGCTCGCCTTCACCTTCCCCGGCCAGGGCAGCCAGGCCCCCGGCATGGGCCGCGACCTGGCGCAGGCCTTCCCCGCCGCCCGGGAGGTCCTCGAGGAGGTGGACGAGACCCTGAAGCAGCGCCTCTCGAAGCTGATGTTCGAGGGTCCGGCCGAGGAGCTGACGCTGACCGCCAACGCCCAGCCGGCGCTCATGGCCGTCTCCCTTGCCGTGGTCCGGGTGCTGGAGCGCGAGGGCGGCTTCCGCCTGCCCGAGCGGGTCGCGCTGGTCGCGGGCCACTCCCTCGGGGAGTATGCGGCGCTTGCCGCCGCCGGCACCTTCTCCCTCCCCACCGCCGCCCGCCTGCTCCGGCTGCGTGGCGAGGCGATGCAGAAGGCGGTTCCCGCCGGGGAGGGCGCGATGGCCGCGCTCCTCGGCGCCGAGCTCGACCAGGCGCGGGAGATCTGCGCGAAGGCCGCACCGGACCCGGAGACGGGAAAGCGGCAGGTCGTCGAGGTCGCCAACGACAATGGCGGCGGCCAGATCGTCGTCTCGGGTCACGCCGCGGCGGTGGACCGCGCCATCGAGGCGGCGAAGGAGGCCGGCGTGAAGCGGGCCATGAAGCTGCCCGTCTCGGCGCCCTTCCACTGCTCCCTCATGGCGCCCGCGGCCGAGGCGATGGCCGAGGCACTGGAGGCGGCGGCGATGCACGCCCCGCTCGTCCCGGTCGTCGCCAACGTCTCCGCGGCGAAGGCGACCGACCCGGCGCAGATCCGCGACCTGCTGGTGCGCCAGGTCACCGGCACGGTGCGCTGGCGCGAATGCATCGAGGCGATGGCCGCGATGGGCTGCGACCGCTTCGTCGAGGTCGGGTCTGGCCGCGTGCTGACGGGGCTGATGAAGCGCCTCGCACCTGATGCCAAGGCTGGCGCCGTCGGCACGCCGGCCGACATCGAAGCCTTCCTGAAGTCGCTGTGACGCGCATCGAGGCCCCCATGGAGGCCCGCATCGAGCCGGGCACCAAGGACGGGGAGCGCGCGATCCGCGACCTGCTGGTCGCGCACAACGCCGCCGCCGGCTGGCCCTCGGACCGGGTGCCGCTCGAACTCCTGCTGCGCGGGCCGGGGGGCGAGGTGGCCGGCGGGCTGGTCGGCCGGACCGCCTGGCGCTGGCTCTATGTCGAGAACCTGGTGGTCGCCCCCGCGCTGCGCGGCCAGGGCTGGGGCGCGCGGCTGGTCGCGGCGGCGGAGGCCGAGGCGCGCGCGCGCGGCTGCGTCGGCATCCGGCTCGACACCTACGACTTCCAGGCCCGGCCCTTCTACGAGCGCCTTGGCTTCCATGTCGCCGGGCAGATCGAGGACTGCCCGCCGGGCCACACGCGCTTCACCCTGGCGAAGCACCTCCGCCCCCTGCCCGGCCGCGCGGTGCAGGGCGGGGTTGCCGGCCTCGCGGTCACGCTGACCGATGGCGAGGGCGACCCGCTGGTCGCGGTGCTGGAGGAGGGGTTGACGGAGCACAACCGGCCCTTCGCCGGGCACCACGGCTACCGGCCGCTCAACCTCTCCGTCCGGCGGGAGGGGGAGGCGGCGCCGCTCGGCGGGCTGACGGGCTACACCCTCTATGGCTGGCTCTTCGTGCGCCTGTTCCACCTGCCGGCTGCGCTGCGCGGCGCGGGGCTCGGCGCACGGCTGCTGGCAGCCGCCGAGGCCGAGGCCCGCGCGCGGGGCTGCGTGGGTGCCTTTCTCGACACCTTCGCCTTCCAGGCCCCGGAGTTCTATCGGCGCCAGGGCTACCGCCCCTTTGGCACCCTGCCGGACATGCCGCCGGGCCATGCCCGCCACTTCCTGATGAAGCGCCTCGACGGAGAGACCGATGTTCCGACTTGACGGCAAGGCCGCCCTGGTGACCGGGGCGACGGGCGGCATCGGCGCCGCCATCGCGGGCGCGCTGCACGCCCAGGGCGCGCAGGTCGCCATCACGGGGCGGCGCGAGGCGGAGCTGGCAGCGCTCGCGGAGCGGCTGGGCGGGGAGCGGGTGCTGGTGGCGCCCGCCGACCTCGCTGACCCCGCGGCGCCGGCCGCGCTGGTGGAGCGGGTGGAGGGCGCCTTCGGCGCGCTCGACATCCTGGTGAACAATGCGGGATTCACGCGGGACATGCTGGCGCTGCGCATGGGCGACGCCGACTGGAACGCGGTGCTGGAGGTGGACCTGAACGCGCCCTTCCGCCTGGCCCGCGCCGCGCTGCGGGGCATGATGAAGCGCCGGCATGGGCGCATCGTCTCGATCGCGTCCATCGTCGGCGTCACCGGCAATGCCGGCCAGGCGAACTACGCGGCGGCCAAGGCGGGGCTGATCGGCATGTCGAAGTCGCTGGCGCAGGAGGTCGCGACCCGCGGCGTGACGGTGAACGTGGTGGCCCCCGGCTTCGTGAAGACGGCGATGACCGACGCCCTGCCCGAGGCGGCGCGGACCGCCCTGCTCTCCCGCATCCCGTCCGGCCGGATGGGCGCGCCGGAGGACATCGCGGGCGCCGTCGCCTATCTCGCCAGCGCCGAGGCCGCCTGGGTGACCGGCCAGACGCTGCACGTGAACGGCGGGATGGCGATGATCTAGGCTGGCAGCCCGCTTGCGCGGGCGGGGCGTATGGGCCAAGTGACGCTTCCGTGTTAAGCGGCGCCCCCGCGGCCGGGCCAGCCAGGGAGTTCCCCCCGGCGACCACCGGCCGCGCGGCGCATGGCGCCGCAGGTCAGCAGAGGACAAAGGTCGGATGAGCGACACCGCCGAGAAGGTGAAGAAGATCGTCGTGGAGCACCTCGGCGTCGAGGAGGGGAAGGTGACCCCCGAGGCGTCGTTCATCGACGATCTGGGCGCGGACAGCCTCGACACGGTCGAGCTGGTCATGGCCTTCGAGGAGGCCTTCGGGGTCGAGATCCCGGACGACGCGGCCGAGAAGATCACCACGGTGAAGGACGCCATCGACTACATCGAGAAGCAGAAGGCCTCGTAAGGGGCCTTCCACAAGAAGCAAGAGTGGAAGGGTAGGGCGTGTTCGGTCACCTGCAGGCGCCGCGGCGCGTCGTCGTCACGGGCATGGGCATCGCCTGCCCGCTCGGCTTGGGCGTGGAGAATGTGTGGAAGCGCATGCTCGCGGGCGAGAGCGGCATCTCCGCCATCCACGCCTTCGACCCCGCCAACATCCCGGCCAAGATCGCGGGGCAGGTGCCGCACGGCACCCGCGCCGAGGGCGGGCTCGACATCTCCGAATGGATCCCGGTCAAGGACCAGAAGAAGATGGACCGCTTCATCCAGCTCGCCCTCGTGGCGGCGCAGGAGGCGGTCGAGGATTCGGGCTGGATGCCCGGCGAGGACGACGTCGAGGGCCGCAACCGGACCGGCGTCATGATCGGCTCCGGCATCGGCGGACTGCCCACGATCTACGAGGCCTCGCAACTCGTGGGCTCGGGGCGCACCAAGCGCCTCTCGCCCTTCTTCATCCCGTCGGCGCTGATCAACCTCGGCTCCGGCCACGTCTCGATCAAGTACGGGTTCAAGGGGCCGAACCACTCGGTGGTCACGGCCTGCGCGACCGGCGTGCATGCGCTGGGCGACGCGGCGCGGCTGATCGCGCTGGGCGATGCCGACGTGATGGTCGCGGGCGGCGCCGAATCGGCGGTCTCCGAGATCGGCATGGGCGGCTTCTGCGCCTCCCGCGCCTTGTCCACCGCCTTCAACGACACGCCCACCAAGGCCTCCCGCCCCTGGGACCGGGACCGCGACGGCTTCGTGATGGGCGAGGGCGCGGGCGTCCTGGTGCTCGAGGAGCTGGAGCACGCGAAGCGCCGCGGCGCGAAGATCTACGCCGAGGTGGTGGGCTACGGCATGTCCGGCGACGCCTACCACATCACGGCGCCGAGCGAGGACGGCGACGGCGCCTACCGCTCCATGAAGGCGGCCCTGGCCAGCGCGGGCGTGCGGCCCGACCAGGTGCAGTACGTGAACGCGCACGGCACCTCGACGCCCATGGGCGACGACCTGGAGCTGGGCGCGGTGGAGAGGCTGTGGGGCGACGCCGCCAAGGGCCTCGCCATGTCCTCCACCAAGTCCGCCATCGGCCACCTGCTGGGCGCGGCCGGCGCGGTGGAGGGCATCTTCTCCGTGCTCGCGATCCGCGACGGTGTGGCGCCCCCCACCCTCAACCTCGACGAGCCTTCGCGCGAGAGCCCGATCGACCGCGTGGCGAAGGTGGCGCAGGAGCGCCCGATCGAGGTGGCGCTGTCCAACTCCTTCGGCTTCGGCGGGACCAACGCCAGCATCGTGTTCAAGCGAGCGGCATAAGCCGGCCCCTTGAACGGCGCGGCCGGGCGGCGCAGACAGGGCGCCGCCCATGCGCCGCGCCCTCATTGCCCTCCTGATCCTCCTTGCCCTTCTCGGCGCCGCCGGCGGGGGCGCCTGGCTCTATGCCCGCCAGGCCTGGTCGGCGCCCGGCCCGCTGGCGCAGCCCCTGCAGATGGTGGTGCCGCGCTCCGGCGCCTCCGGCATCGCGGAGGCCCTGGCCGAGCGCGGCGTGATCCGTGACCCGCGCCACTTCCTCGCCGCCGCCTGGATCACCCGCGGCCAGGGCCAGATCCGCGCCGCGGAGTACGTCTTCCCGGCCGGCGCGTCGCTGGCCGAGGTCTTCCGCATCCTGCGCGAGGGCCGCCCCGTCCAGCGGCGCCTGACGATCCCCGAGGGGCTGAACGCCCGCCAGATCGCCGCGCTGATCGAGCGGGCCGAGGGCCTGACCGGCGAGGTCCCCCCGATCGAGGAGGGGGAGCTGCTGCCCGAGACCTACAACTACCAGTGGGGCGACACCCGCCGCGCCGTGGTGCGCCGCGCCGAGCAGGCGATGGACCGCGCACTCGCCGAGGTGTGGGAGGGGCGCGCGCCCGGCCTGCCGCTCGCCTCCGCGCGGGAGGCGGTGATCCTCGCCTCCATCGTCGAGCGCGAGACGGGCAAGGCGGAGGAGCGCGCGCTGGTGGCGGGCGTCTTCATCAACCGCCTGCGGCGCAACATGCCGCTGCAGTCCGACCCGACGGCGGCCTATGCCGCGGCCGATGGCGGCGTGCTGGAAAGGCCGCTGACCCGCGCCGACCTCGACCGCGACCATCCCTTCAACACCTACCGCGTCCGCGGCCTGCCGCCCGGCCCCATCGCCTCCCCGGGGCGGGAAGCGCTGCGCGCGGTGACCCGGCCGGAGGCGACGGAGTTCATCTTCTTCGTGGCCGACGGCACGGGCGGCCACGCCTTCGCCCGCACGCTCGAGGAGCACAACCGCAACGTCGCCCGCTGGCGGGAGATCGAACGCACGCGCGCCGGCGCGCAGTGAGCGGCACCGCCCCGCTGCACGGCCCGGCGCTCTGGTGGCGCCTGGTGGTGATCGGCGGCCTCTGGGGCTCCTCCTTCCCGCTGCTGCGGATCGTGGCCGCCGAGATGTCGCCCTTCGCCATCGCCGCCGTGCGGGGCGGCTTCGCGGCGGTCGCCGTGCTGGCCTTCCTGGCGGCGACGGGCCAGCTCCGCGGCGGGGGGCCGGCCGTCTGGCGCCACGCCCTCGTCCTCGGCACGTGCAACGGCTGGGTGCCCAACCTGCTGACGGCACTGGCGCTCGGCCACATCGAGGCGGCGCCCGCCGCGCTGATCCATGCCGGCACGCCGCTGATCGTGGCGGTCATGGCCGTGCCGCTGCTGCGGGAGGAGCGGCCGGGGCCGCGGGGCGTCGCGGGCCTCGCGCTGGGCTTCGCGGGCATCGCCGTCATACTCGGCCCGGCGGCACTGGCGGGCGGCGCCACGCTCTGGGGCGGGTTGCTGATCCTGCTCTCGGGCGTGTCCTATGCCGCCGGCACCATCTACGCCCGCAAGGTGCGGCCGGGGGCGGCGGCGCGGCTCGTGCTCGGGCAGCAGGTGGTCTCGGGCGGCGTGGCGGGGATGCTCTCCCTGCCCTTCGCGGCGGAGGGCGCCTATGCCCAGCCCGCCTGGGTCTACGCGCTGCTGGCGCTGCTTGGGGTGCTGGCCTCTGCGGTGCCGCTGACCATGTTCCTCGCGCTGATCGCCCGCGCCCGGGCGACGGATGCGGCGATGGTGGGCTACCTGCAGCCACCCTTCGCCGCCGGCCTCGGCGCCGCGCTGCTCGGCGAATGGCCGGCCCTGCCGGTGCTGGCCGGAGGCGCCATCGTGCTCGCGGGGGTGTGGCTCGCGACCTCGCGGCGTTAGTCCGCGGCCTTCGCCGGCACGCGCGTGAACAGCGCGTTCCGCAGCCGGACGGGCAGTGCGCCCGCGAGGCGCGCCATCAGGTAGGTGGGAAGCGGGTAGGCGATGCGCGTGCGGCCCGCCGCGATGCCGGCCAGCGTGCGCCGTGCCGCCTCCTCCGGCTCCATCAGGAGGGGCATGGGGAAGGCGTTGCGCGCCGTCATCGGCGTGCGGACATAGCCCGGGCAGACCGCGTGCAGCCGCACCCCCCGCGCACGCTCCGTTGCGTCCAGCGCCTCCGCCCAGGAAGCGACGGCCGCCTTGCTGGCGCAGTAGGCCGGCGCGCCTGGCGCGGCGACGAAGGCGGCGACCGAGGCGATGACGGCCACCCTGCCCCGCACCCCGTCGGGCCCGGGCGGCTGCGCGGCCATGCGCGCGATGGCGGGCAGCGCCGTGTTCAGCACGCCGGTGACGTTGATCTCGAAGATGCGCCGTGCCTGTTCGGGTGGCTCCTGCCCGCCCCCCGTGCCGGCCGAGACGCCGGCATTGGCGATGACGAGGTCGAGCCTCGGCACGCCCTCCACCCAATCCGCCATGGCGGGCGCATCGCGCACGTCGAGCACGCGCGCCTCCACCGCCGCGCCGCGCGCCCGGCACGCATCGGCCACCACCTCCAGCCGCGCCGCGTCCCGGCCGGACAGGTGCAGCGTGACGCCCAGGCCCGCGCAGGCCTCGGCCAGGGCGCGCCCGAGGCCGGAGGAGGCGCCAGTGACCAGAACGTCCCGCCAAGGTGACATCACTTGCCCTTTGCCCCCCAAGGATGGACAAGGCGCCGCATGACGCGCCTCGCCTCCATGACCGGCTTCGCCCGAGAGGGCGGCACCCTGCCGGACGGCACCCCTTTCGTCTGGGAACTCCGCTCCGTCAACGGGCGCGGACTCGACCTGCGGCTGCGGCTGCCGAACGGGCTGGACGCCCTGGAGCCCGCGCTGCGCGAGGCGGCGGGGCGGCACCTGAAGCGCGGCAACGTCTCCGCCAACCTCACCGTGAAGCGGGAGGAGCGCGCGCCGCGCCTGACGCCGGACCCGGCGGCGCTGGAGCAGGCGCTGCGCCTCGCCCTCGACCTCGCCGCCCGCATCCCCGGCGGGCCGGCCCCGCGCGCCGAGGCGATCCTCGCCATGCCCGGCGTGCTGCGCGCCGAGGCGGCCGAGCCCGACGAGACGGCCGAGGAGGCGCGCCGCGCCGCGATGGTCGCCGGCTTCGAGGCGGCGCTGCGCGGCCTGGCGCAAGCCCGCGCGGCCGAGGGCGCGCAACTGCTGCGCATCCTGGACGGCCTGCTCGACGAGATCGCGGCGCTGCGCGAGACCGCGGCGCGCGAGGCGGCCGACCAGCCGGCAGCGCAGAGGGCGCGGCTGCTCGAGAACCTGGCCGGCCTGCTCGGCGAGGGCGACGCCCGCGCCCGCGTGCCGGAGGAGCGGCTGGCGCAGGAGGTGGCGCTGCTGGCCCAGCGCAGCGACGTGCGGGAGGAGCTGGACCGGCTGGACGCCCACATCGCCCAGGCGCGCGCCCTGCTGCGTTCGGGCGAGGCGGTGGGGCGGAAGCTCGAATTCCTGACGCAGGAATTCGTGCGGGAGGCGAACACGCTCTGCTCCAAGAGCGCGTCGGTCGCGCTCACGCGCACCGGCCTCGACCTCAAGGCCGCGATCGAGAGCCTGCGCGAGCAGGCGGCCAACGTGGAATGATGTTGTTTCCGCCTCAGGCGCCGGCGCGCGCATCCGCCCGTCAGCGCGATGCGCTGACGGCTCGCCGCACGCGCGTCGGGCGCCGTTCGGCGGCTGCATCGGGCCGAGGGACGCGATGAGCGCCACGCGGCGGGGCTTGTGTTTGGTGCTCGCCTCCGCCCCGGGCGGCGGCAAGACGAGCATCTCGCGCGCGCTCCTCGGTTCGGAGCCGGACCTCAAGCTCTCGGTCAGCGTCACCACGCGCGCGCCGCGCCCGGCCGAGATCGAGGGCGTCCACTACTTCTTCCGCACGCCCGAGCAGTTCGCGGCGATGGTCGGGGGCGGCGAGCTGCTGGAGCATGCGGGCTTCCTCGGCCGGCAGTACGGCACGCCGCGCGCGCCGGTCGAGGCCGCGCTGGCCGCGGGGCAGGACGTGCTGTTCGACATCGAGTGGCAGGGCCACCGTCAGCTCCGGGCGAAGCTGCCGGGCGACGTGGTGGGCGTGTTCCTCCTGCCGCCCTCGATGGAGGAGCTGGAGCGGCGCCTGCGCGGCCGCGCGCAGGAGAGCGAGGAGGAGATCGCGCGGCGGCTGGCCATCGCGCGCGACGAGATGACGCACTGGGAGGATTTCGACCACGTCCTGGTGAACCGCGACTTCGACGCCGCGGTGGCCGAGGTGCGCGCCATCCTGCATGCCGCGCGCACCGCCCGCGCCCGCCAGCCCTGGCTGCCGGAGTTCGTCGCCTCGCTGCTCGGGCGCTAGCGCCCCCATGGGCGTGGTGCTGGAGGTCGTGGCGCCGGTCTTCGCGCTGATCGCCCTCGGCTTCGTGATGAAGCGGCGCGGGGTGATCGCGCAGGAGGGCTTCCGCGGCCTCGACAAGTTCACCTTCGCCATCGCGGCGCCCGCGCTGCTGTTCGCGGGCGGCACATCGGCGCAGAACGCCGGCGGCGCGGGGGCGGCGGTTGCCTTCCTGGCCGGCGCGCTGGCGGTCTACGCGGCGGGCATGGCCTTCGCGCGGGGCGGGCTGCGGCTGCCCCTCGGCGAATCGGGGCTGTTCGCGCTCAACTGCGCCTTCGGCAACTCGGTCATGATGGGCGTGCCGCTGATCCTGGCGGCCTTTGGCCAGGCCGGGCTTTCCGTGCTGCTCGCGATCCTCGCGCTGCACTCGCTCGTGCTGCTCGGCCTGGCCACCGTGATCGCGGAAGTCGGGCTGAACGCGCACGCGCCGGTGGCACGGATGCTGCGCGCGACGGTGCTCGGCATGGCGCGCAACCCGGTGCTGGTCGCGGTGGCGCTGGCTCTCGTCTGGAGCGCGCTGTCCCTGCCGGTGCCGGCCGTGGTGCGCCGCACGCTGGAATTCGTCGGCGCCGCCGGCCCGCCCGTGGCCCTCGTCTGCCTCGGCGCGAGCCTCGTCGGCCTCGATGCCCGCGCGGGCTGGCGGGAGACGGCGGCAACCACGGCGGCCAAGCTTGCCCTCATGCCGGCGATCACCTGGGCGGCCTGCATCGCGCTCGGCCTCGGGCCGCTGGAGACGGCGGTGGCGGTGACCACGGCGGCGCTGCCCACCGGCGCGAACGCCTTCATCCTGGCGCAGCGCTATGCCACGGGCGCGGACCGGTCGGGCGCCGCGGTGGTGGTCTCGACCGCGCTGTCGGTGCTGACGCTCTCGGCATGCATCGGCTTCTTCCGGCCGGGCTGACGGACGCGGTATGGGAGACGGCATGGATGACAGCGCGATCCGCGACCTGCTGCTCTCGACCCGCCGCATCGCGGTGGTCGGCGCCTCGGACCGGCCCTCGCGGCCGAGCCACGGCGTCTTCGCCTTCCTGCTCGCCCGCGGCTACGACGCCGTGCCGGTGAACCCCACGCTGGCGGGCCGCCCCGTGCATGGCCGCGCGGCCCTCGCACGCCTGGAGGAGGCCGCGCCGCTCGACATGGTGGACGTGTTCCGCCGCAGCGAGGAGGCGGGCGCCGTGATGGACGAGGCGGTGCGGCTCGGCGCCCGCTCCGTCTGGCTCCAGCTCGGCGTGGTGGACGAGGCGGCGGCGGCGCGGGCCCGCGCCGCGGGGGTGCTCGTCGTGATGGACCGCTGCCCGGTGATCGAGTGGCGGCGCCTCGGCCTGCCGGGGAGGATCGGCGCATGAGGCCGGACACCGTCGTCTGGGACATCGGCAACGTGCTGATCCGGTGGGATCCGCGGAACCTCTACCGCAAGCTGATCCCGGACGAGGCGGATATGGAGCGCTTCCTGGCGGAGGTCTGCACCGACGCCTGGAACCTCGAGCAGGACCGCGGCCGGACATGGGCCGAGGCGGTGGCCGAACTCACGCCGCGCTTCCCGCAGCACGCGGCGCTGATCCGCGCCTATGACGAGCGCTGGGAGGAGATGGTGCCGGGCGAGGTCCCCGGCACGCCGGAGATCCTGGAGGCGCTGCGCGCGGCCGGCGTTCCGCTCTACGCCATCACGAACTTCTCCGTGGACAAGCTCGTGCTCGCCCGGGCGCGGTTTCCCTTCCTGACGCGCTTCCGCGACGTGGTGGTCTCGGGCGAGGAGCGGCTGGTGAAGCCGGACCCGGCCATCTACCGCCGGCTGCTCGACCGCAACGGCCTCGCGGCCGGGCAGTGCGTGTTCATCGACGACAGCGAGAAGAACGTGCGCGCGGCGCGGGAGGTGGGCATGCACGCCCACCACTTCCGGGACGCGGCCGCCCTTGCCGCGGAGCTGCGCGGTCTCGGCTTCCCCCTCTGACGGTTGCGTTGCGTCACCACGCGACAGCTTGAAATCCGGCGCTGCCTGGGCCAAGTCGCATGACAAGCCGGTAAGGTTTGCCGGCCTCAGCAGCAGCACGGGGTTTGAGGATGACCGAAGAGGAACGCCGGATCATCACGGAGTTCGTGGAGCGCGTCGGCGGCGCCAACCGGATGGCGGCCCGCCCGGCCTCCCCCTGGGGCGCCCTTGGCGGCGGCTCCGCCCAGCCGGCCCAGCAGCCCTTGCCGCCGGTGGACCCGGAGGCCGACCGGCTGATCGGCGACCTGTTCGCCCGCCACCCGGAGGCGCGCTACCGCCTGACCCAGACCGCCTTCGTGCAGGAGGCCGCGCTGGTCGAGATGCAGAACCGCATCCAGCAGCTGGAGTGGGAGGTGGAGAACGCCCGCCGCCAGGGCCAGGCCGCGCAGCAGCCGCGCGGCATGTTCGGCGGCATGTTCGGCGGTGGCGGCGCTGCCCGCCCGGCCCCGATGCCGCCTCGGCCGCAGCCGCAGTACCCGCCGGGCTACAACCCGGCCATGATGCAGCAGGGCCGCGGCGGCAGCGGCTTCCTGGGCACGGCCATGATGACGGCCGTCGGCGTCGCGGGCGGCATGATGCTGGGCAATGCGCTGATGGGCGCCTTCTCGGGCGGCGCGGCCGAGGCGGCGACGACGGCGGCCGGCGACTTCGCGCAGGACGCCGTGCCGACGGGCTTCGATGGCGGGGCCGATCCCGGCGCCTACGGCTCGGACACCGGCGCCGATGCGGGCTATGCCGGGGACGCCGGCGGCTTCGAGGATGGGGGCTACGAGGAGGAGCTCTGAGCTTCCTCGCCCATCTGGCCTGACCAGCCCCCGGCGCCCCGCGGCGCCGGGGGTTTCTCATGCGCGCCGCTCATTGATGCGCGTGCATGCCGCGCGTAGCCTTCATGCATGCGCGTCCCCGACCTCGACCTCGACCTGCTGCGCTGCTTCGTGATGGTGGCCGAGGCCGGCGGGTTCACGGCGGCGGGCCAGGCGCTCGGCCTCACGCAGTCGGCCGTCTCCCTCAAGGTCAAGCGGCTGGAGGACCTGGTCCGCCGCCCGGTGTTCCGCCGCACCTCCCGCTCCGTCGCCCTGACGCGGGAGGGGGAGACGCTGCTCGCCTATGCACGCCGGATGCTGGCGCTGAACGACGAGGCGGTGCGGCGGCTGGTGGCCCCCGCCGTCGCGGGCCGGGTGCGCCTCGGCGTCGCGGACCACTTCGTGCCGCGCAACCTGGCGCCCATCCTGGCGCGCCTGACCGCCACCTTCCCCGAGGTGCGGCTGGAGGTGGAGGTGGGCCGGTCCCACGAGCTGCGCGCCAAGCAGGCGGCCGGCGGGCTCGACCTCGTGCTCGGCAAGCGGCGGGACGGGGAGACGGCGGGCGCGCCGATCTGGACGGAAACCGTGGTCTGGGCCGCCGCGCCCGGCTGGGCGCCGCCCGGCGACCGCCCCCTGCCGCTCGCGGTGCTGCCCGAGGGCTGCATGTTCCGCGAGCGCGCGCTGCGGGCGCTGGCCCGCGCCGGCATGGCATTCGAGACGGTCTTCACATGCGACAGCCTGCTCGGCCTGGCCGCCGCGGCGCAGGCGGGCTTCGCGCTGACCGTGCTCGGCCGCCACGGCTTCCCGCCCGGGCTGCGGGAGGTGGACAGCCTCCCCCCGCTCGGCCAGGTGGAGATGGCGGTCTTCGGCGACGCGGCCGGCCGCACGCAGCTGGTGGAGCCGCTGGTCGGCTTCATCCGGGAGAGCCTCTCGCCTGCGTCCGGTTGACCCGGGCGGAGGCGCGGCGCAGCCTGC
>DASQNQ010000284.1:0-1548 GCA_035644895.1 Acetobacteraceae bacterium
GTGGCCGCCGCCTACCTGCTCCGGCCGGAGCCTGAGCACACGCTGGTTGTCGGCGTGGGCGGCGGGAAGGACGTGGTGACGGCGCGCGCCTATGGCAGCCGCCGCATTACCGGCGCCGAGCTGAACCCGGCGACGGTGGACCTCGTCACCGGCCCCTTCCGGAGCTACGCTGCTTGGCCGGACTGGGATGACATCGAGGTCGTCGCGGCGGAGGGCCGGCACTTCGTGCGCACCGGCGGCCGCGGGCCCTACGACGTCATCATGATGAGCGGTGTCGACACCTTCGCCGCGCTGAGCTCCGGCGCTTACGTCCTGTCGGAGAACTATCTCTACACGGTCGAGGCGATGCACGACTATCTCGGCGCGCTGAAGCCGGGCGGCATCCTCGCCTTCTACCGTTGGTTCTTCGAGACGCCGCGCGAATCCCTTCGCCTTGCGAACCTCTACCTCGAGGCCGCGGTCGAGCGGGGCGAGGCGAACCCGGAGCGCTCGATCATGGTCGTCGCGTGGGGCGGCTGGGCGGCCACCTTCATCAAGAAGGGCGACCCCTTCACCGCCGCAGATGTCGAAACGTTGGCGCGCCAGGCGGACCTGCACGGCTGGTCGCTGATCCACGTTCCGCCCGTGCTGACCGGGGAGGAGCGGGAGGCGCTTGCCGACCTGCTCGCCCCGCGTGAGGACCGCTTCGACACGGCACGCGAGGCCTTCGCTGCGCTGCTCGACCCGGCGGGTGACCGCCGCGCGATGGAGGCGACCTACGTCTTCAACATTACACCGGTGCGCGACGACCGTCCCTTCTTCTTCGAGTACCACCGCCCCGGCGGCCTCGAGGGCGTGGACGAGGCTTGGTTGAAGGGTGGCACCGGCGCAGGCGACGAGCTGACCGCATTGCGCAGCAGCGCGGTGCATTCCGTGCTCTATCTTCTGCTCGGGCTCAGCGCGGTGCTCGGCGCGGCGGCGATGCTGGGGCCTCTGCTGGTGTTCAGCCACCAAGGCCTGAAGGTGGAGAACGGGGCGCCGCTGGCCGGCGTCTTCGCTTCACTCGGCCTCGGCTTCATGCTGGTGGAGGTCGGGCTGATGCAGCGGCTTGCGCTCTATCTCGGTCACCCGATGTATTCGGTCGCGGTGGTGCTGGCGGGAATGCTGCTCTTCGCAGGCATCGGCGCCTATGTTGCGGGGCTGCTCCGGATGGGGCTGACCGCGAAAGTCGGGCTTGGCATGATCGGGGCTGCGGTGCTGACGGGGCTTTGGCTGGTGCTGGCCCCTCCCGTGCTGGACGCGACGGCGGGGTGGAGTCTGACGGGCCGCGTGCTGGTGTGCCTCGTCACCCTGGCGCCGGCTGGCATCGTGATGGGCATCCCCTTCGCCACCTGCTTGCGCTATCTGGAGGACCGGCACCCGGCCTTCATTCCCTGGGCCTGGGGAATCAACGGCATCACCAGCGTGCTCGCCTCCATCGCGGCGGTGGCGATCGCGATGCGGACCGGCTTTACCCTGGTGGTCGCGGTGGGCGCGCTGGTCTACGCGCTCGGCTTCCTCGCCTTCATC
>DASQNQ010000285.1:0-3488 GCA_035644895.1 Acetobacteraceae bacterium
CCGCGCCGAGATCGCTGCCCCGATGGTCGAGGCACGCCTCGAAGCCGAGCTCGCCGGTCACGAAGGCGCACTTCGCGGCACCGCCCGCGACACCCACGGCGCGCGCGCCGCGGATGCGCGCGAGCTGCCCGACCACCTGGCCCACCGCGCCCGAGGCCGCGGAGACCACCACCGTCTCACCCGCCTTGGGCTGGCCGATGTCCTCGAGCCCCACCCAGGCCGTCAGGCCCGGCATGCCGAGCACGCCGAGCGCGGTGGAGGGCGGCGCCTCGGCCGGGTCGATCGCGATCAGCGCGGCGCCCGGGCGGACGGAGTGGGTCTGCCAGCCGAAGCCGCCCAGCACCCAGTCGCCCTCCCGGAAGCGCCCGTCGCGGCTGGCCTCGACCTGGCCGACCGCCTGGCACTCCATCACCCCGCCGAGCGGCACGGGCTTCGCGTAGCTCTTCGCATCGTCCATCCGCCCGCGCTGGTAGGGGTCGAGCGAGAGGAATCGGTGCCGCACGCGCACCTCGCCCTCCGCGGGCTCGGGCAGCGGCGCCTCGTCGAAGGCGAAGTCCTCCGCCACCGGCATGCCAGTGGGGCGGCGGGCGAGCAGGATGCGGCGGTTCGTCATGGTTCAGCCCTGGCGCGGCAGGAGCTGCTCGGCGAGCGTCGCGAACCAGCTTGCGCCGACCGGCAGGATCTCGTCGTTGAAGTCGTAGAGCGGCGTGTGGACCATCGCCTCCTCCGCGCCCCGGCCGCCGCCGAGGAACAGGTAGGCGCCCGGCACCTTCTGCAGCATGAAGGCGAAGTCCTCGCCGCCCATGGTGGGCTTCGGCAGGTCGAGCACGCGCGCCTCCCCCTGCACGGCGAGCGCCGCGCGGCGGCCGATCTCGGTGCTCTCGGCCTCGTTCACCGTCGCGGGGTAGGCGCGGGAGAAGGTGGCCGTGGCCTCCGCGCCGAAGGCGGCGGCGATGCCGGTGCAGAGCGACCTGAACTTGGACTCCAGCAGGTCGCCCACCTCCGGCTTGAACCAGCGGGCGGTGCCGCGCATGCGCACCGTCTCGGGGATGACGTTGAAGGTGTGGCCGCCCTCGATGTGGCCGATGGTGATGACGCCGGCCTCCACCGGCTCGACGTTGCGGGCGACGACGCTCTGCAGCGCGGTGACGATCTGCGCGGCGATCACGATCGGGTCGTTGCCGTTGTGCGGCATGGCGCCGTGCGCGCCGTGGCCCTTGATGACAACCTCGAGGTTCGCGACGGCCGCCATGACCGGGCCGGCGCCGACGAGGAAGGTGCCCTCCGGCGCGCCGGGCCAGTTGTGCATGCCGAAGACGCGCTCGACCGGGAAGCGGTCGAACAGCCCCTCCTTCACCATCACCTCCGCGCCGGCCAGGTTCTCCTCGGCCGGCTGGAAGATCACGTAGACCGTGCCGTCGAAGTTGCGCGTCTCGGCCAGGTACTTCGCGGCGCCGAGCAGCATCGCCGTGTGCCCGTCATGGCCGCAAGCATGCATGGTGCCCGGCGTCTTCGAGGCGTAGGGCTTGCCCGTCTGCTCCAGGATCGGGAGCGCGTCCATGTCGGCGCGGAAGCCGATGGCGCGGCCGTTGTCGCGCCGGCCGCGGATGACGCCGACCACGCCGGTCTTCGCGATGCCGGTGACCACCTCGTCGCAGCCGAACTCGCGCAGCTTCCCGGCCACGATCCCGGCGGTGCGCACCTCCTCGAACCCGATCTCCGGATGCTCGTGGAAGTCCCGGCGCCAGGCGGTCATCTCGGGGTGGAATTCGGCGATGCGGTTGACGATCGGCATGTCGCGTCTGCTCCTCTTTGCCCCGATCCATGCGCCCGGGGCCGGGTCCGGTCAACCGAACCCGCGGCGGCCATCACCCCTGCAGGAAGCGCAGATCGGCCCCCTCCGGCGCCCCGGTCACCTGCTCATGCACCAGGCGGTCCCAGCCGCGGGCGGGGGCGGGCAGGGGGGTCCAGGCGGCGCGGCGGTGTGCCAGCTCGTCCTCCGCCACCAGCAGGTCGAGCCGCCGGTCCCTCACGGACAGGCGGATCCGGTCGCCCGTCTCGGCCAGCGCCAGCGGGCCGCCCACGGCGGCCTCCGGCGCCACGTGCAGCACGATGGTGCCGAAGGCGGTGCCGGACATGCGGCAGTCGCTGATCCGCACCATGTCCTTCACCCCCGCCCGCGCGAGCTTCTTCGGGATGGGCAGGTAGCCCGCTTCCGGCATCCCGGCGGGCGAGCGCGGTCCGGCGCCCTTGAGGACCATGATGTCCTGCGGCGTGACGTCGAGCTCCGGGTCGTCCACGCGCCGCGCCAGGTCCTCCAGCCCGTCGAAGACGAGGCAGCGCGCCTCGGTCTCGAAGAGCGCGGGCGTCGCGGCGCTGCGCTTCAGGATCGCGCCCTCGGGCGCGAGCGATCCGAACAGGGCGACGAGGCCGCCGACCGGGCTGACGGGCTCCGACCGCGCACGGATGATGCGGCGGTCCACATAGTGCCCTCCGTCGCCGATCCGCTCCCGCAGGGGCACGCCGTCGAGGTCGGGGGTGTCGAGGTGCAGCAGGTCGCGCAGCTCCCACAGCAGGGCGCGCATGCCGCCGGCGGCGTGGAAGTCCTCCATGTAGCCCTCGCCGGTGGGCTTCAGGTCCACCAGCACCGGCGTCTCCTCGCTCAGCGCGTCGAGGCGCCGGAGGTCCAGCCGCAGCCCGGCGCGCCCCGCGATGGCGGCCAGGTGGACGACGACGTTGGTCGAGCCGCCGAGCGAGAGCAGCACGCGGCATGCGTTGTCCAGGCTCTCCGGCGTCATCAGCGAGACGGGCGCGACGGGCCGTGTGATCAGCCGCACCGCCTGGGCGCCCGCCTCCTCCGCGATGCGCAGCCGGTCGGCATGGACGGCCGGCGCCGAGGCGGCGTCGAGGGGCATGAAGCCGAGCACGGCGGCGAGGCAGGCCATGGTGGAGGCCGTGCCCATCACGCCGCAGGTGCCGGCGGTGGTGGCGAGCTTGCCCTCCAGCACCGAGATCCGCCCGGCGTCCACCTCGCCCGCCCGGTAGCGCGCCCAGTAGCGGCGGCAGTCGGTGCAGGCCGAGAGGCGCTCGCCCTCGAAGCTCTGCGCCAGCATAGGCCCGACCACCAGCATGACAGAGGGGGTGCCGGAGGAGATCGCCGCCATGAGCTGCGCGGGCACCGTCTTGTCGCAGCCGCCCACCAGCACGGCCGCGTCCATGGGCTGCGCGGAGAGCATCGCCTCCGTGTCCAGCGCCATCAGGTTCCGGTAGTGCATCGAGCAGGGCGAGAGCGAGGGCTCGCAGAGCGAGACGGTCGGAAACGCCAGCGGCAGGCCCCCGGCCGCCAGCACGCCACGCTTCACGGCCTCCACCAGCTCGGGCGCCGTGCGGTGGCAGTTGTTGTAGTCCGAGGCCGTATCGGCAATGCCCACCACGGGCCGGTCGAGCATCGCCTGGGAATAGCCCATGGACTTGGCGAAGGAGCGCCG
>DASQNQ010000286.1:0-2364 GCA_035644895.1 Acetobacteraceae bacterium
ACGGCAGCAGCGGTTCGGGCGCCGCGGCGCCGCTGGCGCGCGACGTGATGGTCGAGGCCTTCCAGCGGCTTCGCCCCGGGCCGGGCGGCCTCGGGCCCCGCATCGCCGAGGGGCCGCGGACGTGACGGCCATGCCGGAGGCGCGCCCATGAGGTTCGAGCGCCGCTTGTTGTTGCGCGAACGCGGCACGGGCGTGCTGGAGAAGCTGTGGCAGATCCCCTGGATCTACGTGCTCCTGCTGTGCGCGGTGGCGGTCGTCGGCTACGTCGCGCTGTATTCGGCGGGCGGCGGCGCGGCCGAGCCCTATGCGGCGCGGCACGCCATCCGCTTCGGCTTTGGCCTGGTGCTGATGCTCTCCGTGGCGCTGGTGGACATCCGCCTGGTGCTGCGCTTCGCCTGGGTGGGCTACGTGATCGGCATCGGCCTGCTGGTGCTGGTCGCGATGCACGGCCAGATCGGCAAGGGGGCACAGCGCTGGATCGATGTGGGGCCGGTGCAGATCCAGCCTTCCGAGCTGATGAAGATCCTGCTGGTCGTGACGCTCGCCGCCTGGTTCCACAAGGCGAGCTGGGAGCGCATCGGCAACCCGCTGTTCCTGATCCCGCCGCTGGTCGCCATCGCCATCCCGGCGGCGCTGATCTTCAAGCAGCCGAACCTCGGCAACGCGCTGATCACGGTGATGATCGGCGGGGCGGTGTTCTTCGCCGCCGGCGTACGGCTGTGGAAGTTCGCCCTGGTCCTGGGCGCGGTCGGCTTCGCGGCGCCGGTCGCCTACGAGCACCTGCACGACTACCAGCGGGCCCGGATCACCACCTTCCTCGACCCCGAGAGCGACCCGCTCGGCGCCGGCTACAACATCATCCAGTCGAAGATCGCGCTGGGGTCGGGGGGCATGTGGGGGAAGGGTTTCCTGCAGGGGACGCAGGGCCACCTGAACTTCCTGCCGGAGAAGCAGACCGACTTCATCTTCACCATGCTGGCCGAGGAATTCGGCCTGGTCGGCGCGCTGACGGTGCTCGGGCTGCTCGCGGCGGTGATCGCCTTCGGCTTCCTGGTCGCGCTGCGCAGCCAGCACCAGTTCGGGCGGCTGGTGGCGGTCGGTCTGGCCACCAATTACTTCCTGTACGTCTTCGTCAACGTGGCCATGGTGACCGGCACCATCCCGGTCGGCGGCGTGCCGCTGCCGCTGATCAGCCATGGCGGGTCGGCGATGCTGACGACGATGCTGGGCTTCGGGCTGCTGATGTCGGTCCATGTCCACCGGGATGCCGAGCTCGCGGCGCCCCGGGAGGGGCCCTGAGGCCCAGGGTTGCGGCCGCCTTGGCCCAGCCCTGCGCGCAGGGGCTGGACAAGCGCCGCGCTTCCCCCTAGATGCCGCGACCCAGGCGGGCGCATAGCTCAGTTGGTAGAGCAGCTGACTCTTAATCAGCGGGTCCTAGGTTCGAGCCCTAGTGCGCCCACCATTTCCCGCCAGGTACTCACGGGTTTCCCCGAGCACGACGCAAAGCTCGTGGCCAGCGCTGCGGACCGGTGGCGGACTCGTCGCGTGGATGCGGACCCTGCCGTGGACCCGCCGTCGCTGCACCCTTGCCGGGACACCGATCAGGCCGGGTCCAGGGTGGGGGCGCACACGCCTCCTGCTTCCGGGAAGGCCGCGCCGCGTGTTCCTGGGTGCCCGCGAACGGAGGCGTGGACGTCCGTGGGACGGGCGGGCTGATTACCGCCAACGGGCTCGCGGATGTCTTGAAAGGACACGCGCCTCCAGGTCCGGCGTGGGCCCCCCTCCGATCCTGTGCGGCCGCGCGCTTTAGTCAACTGCCACGGTTTGGGAACGTCCTCGGCACGCATGGCGATCGCTGGCGAAAGGACCGTGCCGCCCTCCACGAGCCGCAGCAGGGTGTCCAGCGTCGGCGCTACCTGCGCCGATAGCCCGAACGCCGACAGGGCTGCCCGTGCGACCGGTGCGCTTCCCGCCATCGCAGCGCAAGACGTCGACGTCGGGCAGGTAAGCGATATCCAGTACGTCCGCTGCGTCGCTCTCGCGACCCCGGCAGGGCTGCCGCGATGCAGTCACCGTCTTCCCGATCAGCGCCGCGCCGGCAGCAAGGCGAGCGTCCAGGGTGGGGTTGAGCCGAACGGCAAATCGTGAGCGTGCCTGAACCACGCCTCTCCTCGCAGGCGCGGCCCGAGGCCGCGCCGCTTCCGTTCGTCCGCCCACAGGCTGGACAGCAGCTTCGCCCCGCCCCCCGACAGACCCGGATCGCCCGGCCGGTGTCCGAGCCATCCGCGCCCCTCACTCGGCCGCCCTCGCCAACCGGTCGCGCCCGGACCGCCTCGCGCGGTGCAGCGTGGGGCGCGTGCCGCA
>DASQNQ010000287.1:0-2413 GCA_035644895.1 Acetobacteraceae bacterium
TCCCGCCGCCGGCCGACCCAGACGTTGCCCTCCTCGTCCGCCATCACGCCGTGGATGGCGGCGACGTCGGGCTGCAGGGCCGGGAGCAGCACGATGGGGTCCGAGGCGCCGTCGCCGAACGGGTTGGGCATCACGCGCCAGTCCGGCCGGTGCGCCAGGATGTCGGAGCCGATCAGGCCGCGCAGCGGCATGAAGGGCACGCCCTTCTCGGCGGCCTGGAGCATGGTGTGGATCGCCGGGCAGGTGGCGTCGCGCACCCGGATCGCCCCCGCCCGCAGCGCGGCGGTGAAGCGCGGGGCGAAGCCGGAAACGGGCACGCCGAGCAGCCGCAGCCCGCGCGCCCCGCGCCGCACCAGCGCGCGGGCGAGCACGACCGAGGGCAGGGAGTTGTCGGGCGGCAGGGCGAGCAGGGCGCCGTCCGGCACCATCGCCGCGAGGGCATCGGGGGTGGTCATTCGGCGCGTCCTCCGGGGAGGCAACCTACTGGCCGCGGGCGCCGGGGCCAAGCCGGGCGCAGGTTGTGGTATGGGCGTTGCCATGCCCGAGACGGTGACCCTGCACGGCCCCCGCGTGACCCTCCGGCCCTGGCGGCTGCCCGAGGACCTGGGGCCGGTGGCGGCCATCAACGCCGACCCGGAGGCGATGCGATGGTTCCCGAACCCGATGGGGCGGGAGGAGAGCGATGCCTGGTCCACGCGCATCGCCGGCCACTTCGCGCCGCATGGCTGGGGCTTCTGGATCGTGGAGCTGCCCGGCATCGCGCCAGTCGCCGGCGTGGTCGGCCTGCAGCACGTCTCCTTCGAGGCGCGCTTCACCCCGGCCGTCGAGATCGGCTGGCGCATCGCGCCCGCCCTCCAGCGGCAGGGCCTTGCGGAGGAGGCGGCGCGCATCGCGCTCGCCTTCGGCTTCGGGCGGCTCGAACTGCCGGAGGTCGTGGCCTTCACGCCGCCCGGCAACGAGCCCTCCTGGCGGCTGATGGAGCGGCTCGGCATGGCGCGCGACGGCACCTTCGCGCATCCGCGCCTGCCGGAGGGGCACGCGCTGCGCACGCACCTGCTCTACCGCATCACCCGAGCCGCCTGGATCGCGGACCGCCTGCCGGCGTGATCAAGCCCAACAGGCAGCCCGCCCGCGGAGGCGGGCTGAGCGCCCGAACGGGCGCCGCCGCCAGTGCGGCGAAGCCAAGCCGGCGGATGCCGGCGCCCGGCGTCTGAGGGCATGAAAACAACGCAGCCCGCCCGCCGAGGCGGGCTGAGCGCCCGGCGCCTGAGGGCATGACAATCACGCCGCCTTCGGGATGATCCGCCAGTGGCGCTCCGCCCAGGCGAAGTAGAGGTCGCGCGCCTTCTGGGCGAGCGGCCCGGGCTGCATCGCCCGGCCCTCGTAGTTCGAGCAGGGCAGGACCTTGCCGTAGTTGCCGGTGGAGAAGATCTCGTCCGCCTCCAGCAGCTCCTCCGGCCGCACGGCGCGCTCCTCCACCGTCACGCCGGCCTCGCGCAGCAGGCCAATGACGCGCTGGCGCGTGATGCCGTTG
The DNA here is from genome assembly GCA_035644895.1 of Acetobacteraceae bacterium. Classification (GTDB taxonomy): domain Bacteria; phylum Pseudomonadota; class Alphaproteobacteria; order Acetobacterales; family Acetobacteraceae; genus Falsiroseomonas. The sequence continues at coordinate 1,535 of DASQNQ010000287.1, forward strand.
AGGAAGGTGCCGTTCGGCACCGGCGTGATCACGCGGCCACCCTTGGCGAACATCATGTTGGCGGAGGCGAACTCGGCCACGTTGCCGACCGCGTCGCAGATGATGGCGTTGTCGAAGCCGCGCTCCGCCGCCCAGGCCGCGGCGCGGGCGCCGTTGGGGTAGAGGCAGGACGCCTTGGCGTCCGTCGGCGCCTGGTCGGGCGCGGGGCGGCGGTACGGCGCGAGGCAGGCGGAGAAGCCGGCATAGGGCGGCAGCGGGCTGTCGTAGACGGCCAGCACGAAGTCCGTGCTGTCCGGGTCCGGCCGGGCGGCGCCGAGGCCGCGGCGGTTGAAGAACATCGGCCGGACGTAGAGCACCGCCTCCGCGCCCATGCGGCGGATGGCCTCGCGGCACAGCGCCTCGATCTCCTCGCCGGTCATCTTCGGGCGCATGAGCATCTTCCGCGCGCTCTCGACGCAGCGGTGGCTGTGGCGGTCGAGGTCGGGCGCCACGCCGCCGAAGGACCGGCCGCCGTCGAAGACGGAGGAGCCGAGCCAGAAGGCGTGGTCCATCGGGCCGGTGATCTTCGGCTCCTCGGTGAACCACGTGCCGTCGTACCAGAACACCCCGGCCATGACCGGCCTCTCCCCCCGAAATTGCAGGCGCCCTCCATGCCACGACCGGCAGGCGACTTGAAGTGGGGGGCTGGAAGGCGGGGGAGGTCGCGCCTAGGCTTGCGGCAGGAAACACGGAAGAGATCCGGGGGAGGACAGATGACGATCCACTTCGTCGTCCATGACGAGGGCGACAGCGTCGGCGTCGTGGTCGTGGAGGGCCTGAAGTCGGGCCAGCGCCTGAATGGCTGGATCATGGACCAGGATCGGATGATGGAGTTCGACG
>DASQNQ010000288.1:0-8590 GCA_035644895.1 Acetobacteraceae bacterium
CGCGGGCCGCGCCGTCCGGGAGGCGCGGGCGACGGATGCGACGGTGGCCGGCTTGACCGAGGCCGCCGGGCGCATCGGCGACGTGGTGCGCCTGATCTCCGACATCGCGGGGCAGACCAACCTGCTGGCGCTGAACGCCACCATCGAGGCGGCGCGGGCCGGCGAGGCCGGCAAGGGCTTCGCCGTGGTGGCGCAGGAGGTGAAGCAGCTCGCCGGCCAGACGGCGCGGGCGACGGAGGAGATCTCGGCCCAGATCGGCCAGATGCGCGAGGCGACGGCGCAGGCCGTCGCCGCCATCCGCGGCATCGGCACGACCGTCGAGCGCACGAGCGAGATCGCGACGACCATCGCCGCGGCCGTCGAGGAGCAGGGCGCCGCGACGCGCGAGATCGCGCGCAGCGCGGCGCAGGTGGCCGAGGGCACGGAGACGGTCGCGCGGCGCATCGAAGGGGTGCGGGAGGCGGCGGCGGCGACCGAGGGCTCGGTCGGCGGCCTCGGCGAGGCGGCGGGCCAACTCTCCGGCCAGGCGGGCGCGCTGCGTGAGAAGGCAGCGGCGTTCCTGGCGGCGGTACGGGCGGCGTAAGGCCGCTCGCGCCCGCGCTGGGCGCCATGCAAATACCCCTTGGCGGTCACCTCTCCGCCGCCCCGGGCAACCACATGCGCCTCCGATCGTCGGGGCCGGTCCATGGCACCCGCGCGGATGAGGACAGCATGAGCGACCTGATCGGGGATTCCGTCTACAACTGGGCCTTCGTGGCCGACAGCGGCGACCGGTATGGCGGCGTCATCTACGCGGACACCGGGACGTTCCTGCCCGGGCAGATCCTGGACATGCCCTACGGCTACTACGTGATCGGCGACGCCTACGCCTATGGCTTCGACCTGGGCGCCTACTACGGGATCGACGAGGGCGAAACCTACATCACCTACTACGTGGACGCCTACCAGGGTGCGCTGCAGACGTTCGACTACCCCTACTATGGGGCGCCGAGTTCCATCTACGGCCTGGGCTACGAGCACGACTATGCCTGGAACGGAGCCTACTGGGACGATTTCGGCTTCGGAGGTGCCTACCAGGCCGGCTATTACGGCTGAGCGGGGCAGGGCGCGCAACGCCGCGCTGGACGTGGCGCCCCGCCTGCCCTAAGGGCAGCGGTCCCCGGCGGCCCGCCCTGTGCGTGGCCCCGCGCTTCGCAGGAGAGGTCCATGGGCTACAGGGTCGCGGTCGTCGGCGCCACCGGTGCGGTGGGGCGGGAGATGCTGAAGACCCTCGCCGAGCGGAACTTCCCGGTGGGCGAGGTGATCGCGCTGGCCTCCGGCCGCTCGGCGGGGCAGGAGGTCTCCTTCGGCGAGAAATCCGTGCTGAAGGTGCGCAACCTCGAGACCTTCGACTTCAAGGGCGTCGACATCGGCCTGTTCTCCCCGGGCGCCTCCGTCTCCGCCGTGCATGCGCCGCGCGCGGCGGGCGCGGGCTGCGTCGTGATCGACAACACGAGCCACTTCCGGATGGAGCCGGACGTCCCGCTGGTGGTGCCGGAGGTGAACCCGCACCACCTGGAGCGCGTCCGCAAGCGCGGGATCATCGCGAACCCGAACTGCTCCACCATCCAGATGGTGGTGGCGCTCAAGCCGCTGCACGAGCTTGCGAAGGTGAAGCGCGTGGTGGTCTCCACCTACCAGTCCGTCTCCGGCGCCGGGAAGGAGGCGATGGACGAGCTCTGGGCCCAGACCCGTGGCGTCTACGTCAACGAGACCCCGCCCGCCGAGCAGTTCACCAAGCAGATCGCCTTCAACTGCATCCCCCACATCGACCGCTTCATGGACGACGGCGCCACGAAGGAGGAGTGGAAGATGATGGCGGAGACGAAGAAGATCCTCGATCCCGACATCGACGTCTTCGCCACCTGCGTGCGCGTGCCCGTCTTCATCGGCCATGCGGAGGCCGTGCACGTCGAGTTCGAGCGCCCGATCACCGTGGCCGAGGCCCGGGCCGCGCTGCGCGACGCGCCGGGGATCATCGTGCTCGACCGGCAGGAGGATGGCGGCTACGTCACGCAGATCGAGTGCGCGGGGGAGGACGCGGTCTACGTCTCCCGCCTGCGCAAGGATCCAACCGTCGCGAACGGCCTCGCCTTCTGGTGCGTCGCGGACAACCTCCGCAAGGGCGCGGCGCTGAACGCCATCCAGATCGCCGAGGAGCTGGTGCGGCAGAAGCTGCTGGAGCGGCAGGCGGCCTGAGGCCGTCCGTCGCGGGCATGCGCCCGGAGTGGCTCTGGCTGACGGTCGCCGGCCTGTTCGAGGTCGTCTGGGCCGTGCTGCTGAAGTACACCGAGGGCTTCACGCGACCGGCGGTGAGCGTGGCGACCGTCGCCGCCATGGCGGTGTCCTTCTACTGCATGTCGCGCGCGCTGCAGATGCTGCCGATGGGCACCGTCTATGCCGTCTGGGTGGGCATCGGGGCGGTCGGCACGGTGGTCTGGGGCATGGTGGTGGAGGGGGATCCCGCCACCGCCACGCGGATCTTCTGCCTCGTGCTCATCCTGGCCGGCGTCGCAGGGCTGAAGCTCGGGCAGGGGTAGGCCACGCCCTCAGAACAGGAAGGCGCGGAGGAGGGAGGCGAGCGCGGCCGCGGCCACGATCAGCTTGTGCAGCGCCTCCAGCACCGCCTTCGCGCGGCTGCGCAGGATGCGGCGGCGGGCGCGGCGCCTGGCGGCGCTGGGCTGCGAATCGTGGGTCATGACCATAGGATAGCATTCCTATGTTCACTCGGTGTTCGCGATTTCGCGCGCACGATCCTGCCGGGCCCGCGTTGACGCTCTGGCGCAGCGCACCATAGAAAGTGCGCGAAGGTTGTTGCACGGCGAGGCGGCGCTGCGGCCGCGAGGAGCCCGGTTCACATGTCCATCATGAAGGATTCGCGGGAGGCGACCATGATCGGGCGCCGCACGGACGGCTCGACCGTCCGCCGCCCGCTCTCGCCGCACCTGCAGGTCTACGACATGCTGCAGATGACCAGCGCGCTGTCCATCTCCGCGCGCATCACCGGGGTCGCCTGGACCGTGGGGGTGGTGCTGATGGTCTGGTGGCTGCTGGCCGCGGCCGCCGGCCCCTCCGCCTTCGACACGGTGCAGTGGTTCCTCGGCTCCTTCATCGGCGTCATTGTGCTGATGGGCGTGATCGGCGCCGCCTGGTTCCACACGCTCGCCGGCATCCGGCACCTCGCCTGGGACATGGGCTGGGGCTACGACATCCCGACCACCTACAAGACCGGCCGCGCGGTCCTGATCGGCACGGCGGTGCTGACGGTGCTGACCTGGCTCATCCTGCTGATCTCCTGGTGAGGCGCTGACCCGATGTCCCACTCCGTCTCCGGCCAGCCGCCTTCGCAGCCCTCGATGCAGTCGCCGCTCGGGCGCGTACGGGGGCGCGGCTCGGCCAAGTCCGGCCACCACCACTGGTTCGCGCAGCGCGTCACCTCGATCGCGCTGCTGCCGCTGACGATCTGGTTCGTCTTCTCCCTCGCCTCATCGGCGGGAATGACCTACGCCGAGGCGCTGGTCTGGATCGGCACGCCCTTCAACGCGGTTCTGCTGCTGGCGCTGATCGGGCTCACCTTCTACCACACCATGCTCGGCCTGCAGGTCATCATCGAGGACTACACCAACTCCGACACGGTGAAGTTCGCGCTGGTGCTGGGCGTGCGCGCGGTCTGCTGGCTGCTGGCGCTGGCTTCGGCGCTGGCGGTCCTGCGGATCGCGGTGTGATTTCAAGATCTTCCGTGCCGCCCTTCGCACCCCAGATGGGGTGGGCGCGGCGACGCGGGGCCAACTTCCCGCGGCCGGCTATGGTGCCAGGCCGCGCCTTTTCGGATGGACGCTGAGGCGGATGAACGCGATCTCCAAGCCCTCCCGGGGCGCCTACCGGGTCGTCGACCATACCTATGACGTGGTGGTGGTGGGCGCGGGCGGCGCCGGGCTGCGCGCGACCTTCGGCATGGGCGCCGCGGGGCTCAAGACCGCCTGCATCACCAAGGTCTTCCCGACCCGCTCCCACACCGTGGCCGCGCAGGGCGGCGTCGGCGCCGCGCTCGGCAACATGGGCGAGGATGACTGGCGCTGGCACATGTACGACACCGTGAAGGGGTCGGACTGGCTCGGCGACCAGGACGCGATCGAGTACATGTGCCGCGAGGCGATCCCCGCGGTGATCGAGCTGGAGCACTACGGCGTGCCCTTCAGCCGGACCGAGGATGGCAAGATCTACCAGCGCCCCTTCGGCGGCCACATGCAGAACTATGGCAAGACGCCGGCGATGCGCGCCTGCGCCGCGGCCGACCGCACGGGCCACGCCATCCTGCACACGCTGTACCAGCAGTCGCTGAAGCATGGCTGCGAGTTCTTCGTGGAGTACCTGGCGCTCGACCTCATCATGGACGACGAGGGCAACTGCCGCGGCGTGATGGCCTGGTGCCTGGAGGACGGGTCGATCCACCGCTTCCGCGCCCAGACGGTGGTGATGGCCACCGGCGGCTACGGGCGTGCCTACCTCTCCTGCACCTCGGCCCACACCTGCACGGGCGACGGCAACGCCATGGTGCTGCGCGCCGGCCTGCCGCTGCAGGACCAGGAGTTCGTGCAGTTCCACTCGACCGGCATCTACGGCGCGGGCTGCCTCATCACCGAGGGTGCGCGGGGCGAGGGCGGGTACCTGACGAACTCCGAGGGCGAGCGCTTCATGGAGCGCTACGCGCCGACGGCGAAGGACCTGGCGTCCCGCGACGTCGTCTCCCGCGCCATGTCGCTCGAGATCCGGGAGGGGCGCGGCTGCGGCCAGCACCGCGACCACATCATGCTGCACCTCGAGCACCTGGGCGCCGAGCTGCTGCATGAGCGCCTGCCGGGCATTTCCGAGACGGCGAAGATCTTCGCCGGCGTGGACGTGACGAAGGAGCCGATCCCGATCCTGCCGACCGTCCACTACAACATGGGCGGCATCCCGACGAACATCCACACGGAGGTCCTGCGCCCCACCAAGGGCGATGAGGACGCGACGGTGCGTGGCCTGATGGCGGTGGGCGAGGCGGCCTGCGTCTCGGTGCATGGTGCGAACCGGCTGGGCACCAACTCGCTGCTCGACCTCGTGGTGTTCGGCCGCGCCGCGGCCCACCGGGCGTCCGAGACCATCAAGCCCGGCGCCTCGCAGGCGCCGCTGCCCCCGGGTGCGGGCGAGAACGCGCTCGACCGCTTCGACCGCATCCGCAACGCCAAGGGCGGCACCCCGACCGCCGTGCTGCGCGACCAGATGCAGCGCGCGATGCAGAGCCACGCGGCCGTCTTCCGCTCCTCCGAGAGCCTGGCGGAGGGCGTGGACAAGATGCGGAAGATCTGGGGCGGGATGTCCGACCTGCGCGTCAACGACCGCAGCCTGATCTGGAACAGCGACCTGGTGGAGGCCGTGGAGCTCGACAACCTGCTCGGCAACGCGATGACGACGATCGTCAGCGCGGAGGCCCGGAAGGAGAGCCGCGGCGCCCACGCCCAGGAGAGCTACCCGGACCGCGACGACGAGAACTGGATGAAGCACACCCTGAGCTGGTGCGACGCGGACGGCAACGTCCGCCTCGACTACCGCGGCGTGAAGATGCGGACCCTGACGAACGAGGTCCAGGTCTTCCCGCCGAAGGCGCGGGTTTACTGAACAAGAGCGCGGCATGGGCCGCGGGCCGCCTTCGCGGCCTCGGCGCGGGCAACGGCCCGCGCCGCCTCCTTTTCAAGGCACGCTGAAATGGCAACGTTTACGCTTCCGAAGAACAGCACCATCGGCCAGGGCAAGACCTACAAGGCCCCGGCCGGCGCGAAGAACGTCCGCGCGTTCAAGATCTACCGCTGGGACCCGGACTCGGGCGAGAACCCGCGCCTCGACACCTTCGAGGTGGACATGGACCAGTGCGGCCCGATGGTCCTGGACGCGCTGATCAAGATCAAGAACGAGGTGGACAGCACGCTCACCTTCCGGCGCTCCTGCCGGGAGGGGATCTGCGGCTCCTGCTCGATGAACATCGACGGGCTGAACACGCTTGCCTGCCTGAAGCCGGTCGAGGACGTGAAGGGCGACGTCCGCATCCACCCGCTGCCGCACATGCCGGTGGTGAAGGACCTGGTGCCGGACCTCTCCCAGATCTACGCGCAGCTCCGCTCGGTCGAGCCCTGGCTGAAGTCCGACACGCCGCCCCCGCCGGACGCGGAGCGCCTGCAGAGCCGCGAGGAGCGGGCGAAGCTGGACGGGCTGTGGGAGTGCATCCTGTGCTTCTGCTGCACCACCGCCTGCCCGTCCTACTGGTGGAACGGCGACCGCTACCTGGGCCCGGCGGTGCTGCTGCAGGCCTATCGCTGGATCGCGGACAGCCGCGACGAGGCGACGGGCCAGCGCCTGGACGACCTCGAGGATCCGTTCAAGCTCTACCGTTGCCACACCATCATGAACTGCGCCCGGACCTGCCCGAAGGGGCTGAACCCGGCGCAGGCCATCGGCGAGATCAAGAAGATGCTCGTCGAGCGCCACTACTAAGCGGCGGCGGCAACGCCTGCGACTTGGACAGGAACCCGCCGGAAGGCGGGTTTTCTGCTTTTCGGGCCCCTCGTTCCGCGCCCGCAGGCATCCCGCCGCCCGGCCATCCGTTGCCGCACGGCATGGTGAAGCGGAGGAACACGGCGGCGATGAAGATCATCGGCTCGGACGGAAGGCTGGTCGGCCAGGCGGACAGGCTGGAGGGCGGAATGATCCGCGTCCTCGGCGGCCCGGCGCCGCGATGGCTCTCGGCCGCCTGTATCCGCTCCCGGGATGGCGACTGCCTCCGCCTCTCCCTGCCCGCCTACCGGGCGCGGGAGGCGATGATCAGCGACCGGGAGATGGAGGAGGGCCGTGGCCTTCCCTCGCCGATGAACCCGTCGCCCGATGCCGCCGTTGTAGGTCCCATCGTCCGCGCGCTTCGCGCGGCCTGAACGGAGCGGCACCCCATGCACCACCCGGACGCCCACAAGATCGAGGAAAAGATGCAGGTCGTCAGTGCCGATGGATACCCCATCGGCATCGTGGACGGCATCGAGGACGGCCGCATCAAGATGACGCGGGAGAGCGGCGGTGGCGTCCACCGCTTCCTGCCTGTCGAGACGGTCAACCATGTCCGCGGCGGCGTCGTGATGCTGAAGATGTCGTCCGAGGAGGTCCAGTCCCGCATCGAGACCGATGGCCCGGCGGCGACGGCCAGCCGCGCCAGCTCCGGCCCCGTGGCGGCCGAGGCCGGGATGCTCGGCGGCCAGCGCCGCGAGAGCTGAACCGCCCGCGGCACCTTGCCGTGGTGCCGTTCCGCGGCGCAATCTCCACTGTCCGCGCGCAGCCCAGCAACCAGCGCGCGGCAGGGAGAGAAACGGAATGCGTCGCGTGATCTTCGCGGCGGCCGGCCTCGTGGCCGGTCTCGCCGCGCTGCCGGCCTTGGCCCAGCAGACCCCTGCACCCCCCGCCTGGGCGCAGGGTCGCCCCGAGACCATGGCCAGCTCGCCGCTCGCGCCCCACGCGCCGCGGCTGACCGTGACGCCGCCGGACCAGGTGCCCCTCTCCGCGATCCGTGTGCCGGACGGCTTCCAGGTGGAGCTGTGGGCGCATGGCATGCCGGGCGCGCGCATGATGGCGGTTGGCGACCGCGGCACGGTCTTCGTCGGCACGCGGACCATCGGCCGCGTCTATGCCGTGACCGACCAGGGCGGGCAGCGCACCGGGCGCGTCATCGCGCAGGGGCTGCGTCAGCCGAACGGCGTCGCCTTCCGCGACGGCAACCTCTACGTCACCGCCATCAACCAGGTGCTGCGCTACGACGGGATCGAGGGGCGGCTCGAGAGCCCCGGCCAGCCCACCGACCTGACGCAGGCCTTCAACCTCCCGCCCGACGAGCACCACGGCTGGAAGTTCACCACCTTCGGGCCGGATGGGCGGCTCTACATGAACGTCGGCGTGCCCTGCAACGTCTGCGAGTTCGACCGCGACCGCTACGCGCTGCTGCTCTCCTTCAACCCGGACGGGTCGGGGCGGCGGATCGAGGCGCGCGGCGTGCGCAACTCGGTCGGCATGGCGCACCACCCGGTGACGCGGGAGCTCTGGGCCACGAACAACGGCCGCGACTGGGCCGGCAGCGATACGCCGCAGGACACGCTCCACCGCGTCCGCCAGCCCGGCGAAGACCACGGCTTCCCGTTCTGCGTCGGATCGTGGAACGACCCCGCCGTGCCCGCCCGCGCCTGCAACGAGTTCGTCCAGCCGGCGGCGCAGCTCGGGCCCCATGTCGCGGCGCTCGGCATGCGCTTCTATACGGGCACGATGTTCCCTGAGCAGTACCGGAACCAGATGTTCATCGCCCGCCGCGGCTCCTGGAACCGGGAGAAGATGTCCGGCTACGACGTGGTGGTCGCAAAGCTCGACGCGCAGGGCAACGTGACGGGCATCGAGCCCTTCATGACCGGCCTGCTCGACGAGGCGGGGAACCGCTTCCTCGGCCGCCCGGTGGACGTGCAGCAACTGCCCGACGGTTCGCTGCTGG
>DASQNQ010000289.1:0-17412 GCA_035644895.1 Acetobacteraceae bacterium
GGCTCGGGCGAGGTGGACGTGGACGCGGTGACGCAGTCGGGCGGCGTGGAGCCGCTGATGCGCGCGGGCGAGTTCGTCGGCGGCGCCTGACGCGGCGCCTCGTCCTCACCGGTGCGGGGCCTCCGCGCCCGTCAGGATCTCCGGCCGGCCCAGCGCGCCGTCGGCGCGCACCCAGCCTGCCGGGCGCAGCATGTTCACGGTGGCCTGCCGCACGGCGTCCCACCCGCGCGTGCCGTGCATCAGCTCCACCTCGCCGCGCTGGCCGTGGCGGATGGCGTGCGACATGAGGCGGATGCGGAGCGCGCCGGCCTCGCGGATCGCCTCGTCCGCCATGGCGATCGCGCCCTGGTGGTGGTGCGTCATCAGCGCGACGAAGCGGCCGTCGAAGGCCTCGGCCGGCGCCTGGGCCAGCTCCGCGAAGGCCTCCTCCGGCAGCATGCCGGGCATGGCGGCGTGGTCGCCGTGCTCGGGAGGCGGCATCCCGCCGCCGAACCAGCTCCGCCACCAATGGGCCAGCACCTCGCGCTCGCTGCGCTGGCTCGCGACGATCAGGCCGGCGACGGAGCGCAGGCGCGGATCCTGCGCCCGCTCCACCGCCATCAGGCCAAGGCGCACGCCCTGTTCGTGATGCGCGTCCATCCGGCGCATCCAGGACTGGTCGTAGGCCTGGTTGCGCCCGGGATGCGGCGGCCATTCATGGCCGGCCGCGCCAAGCGCCGCCAGCAGGCCGAGCCCCGCGAGGGTGAGCCCCGCCCCGCCCGCCACCGCCGCCGCGCCGCGCCGGTGCGGCGAGGGCACGACGCCCGCCACCCGGTCCCGCAGCCACGGGAACAGCGGGTAGAGCGCGGCCGAGGTCGCGTGGACGAGCAGCCCGATCCAGTAGGGCTGGTTCAGCGTGAAGACCGGCTGGAAGAAGGGCGCGAGCGGCACGAGGGCGAACCACTCGATGGCGGAGGTGAACAGCGCCCAGGGCCCCGCGACGACCGCGATGGTGAGCGGCCGGAGCTGCGCGGTCCAGCGGCCGAGAAGCGCGAAGAACACGACCGCCCAGGAGAAGTCGGCCCACTGGTGGAAGGCGATGCCGGCCAGGATCGTGCCGAGGCCGGGGTCCGGCTGCAGCACGCCGTCGCGCAGCGGGATGGCGGCGACCACCATCCAGTCCACCACCGCATCGCGCCCGATGCGGGCGGCGGCGAAGTGGCTGGCGAGGGTGGACCAGGTGGAGGAGATCAGCCCGAGCAGCGCGGCGGCGCGCCAGTTGATGCCGGGCGCGGATGCGCGTGCCATGCGGGGCGGAAAGCGCGGCCCCCGCGCCGGTTCCCCCGGCCGTGCCGCCCCGGCGCGCTACTGGGCCAGCGCCCCGGTCGGCTGCGGCAGGTCGGGCGGGGCGGCGGGCGCCGCGGCCGCCGGCACGACGACCACGCCCGCCGGCCCCGCGACCTGCCGGGAGGGAATGGTAGCGGCGCCCACCCGCTCGCCGGACGGGGGCGCGACAAGCCAGCAATCCACCGAGCCGAGGCTCCGCGTGCAGAAGGGCACCGCGCCCGGCGGCGGCGGTGGCGGCGCGCAGTAGCTCTCCCGCCGGTCGAGCCGGACGATCGAGCACTCCCGCCCCGTGAACCAGGTGGCCGCCATGTCCACCGGCGTCTTGCCCGCGACGGCGACGGAGGCCGCGCCCACCGCCAGGACCGGGCCGGCGACGCTCTCCGCCCCGCAGCCGGCGAGCGTTGCGGGCAGGAGGGCGAGCAGCGGCAGGAGAGGGAGGTCGCGAAGGCGCATGCAGGCACACTCCCCCCACGGGCTTAACGGCATGCGAACGCGCCTGTATGGTCCGCCGCCCGAGCATACCCCAGGGGAGAGTGCGTGCCCGACATCTTCGACGAGGTCGCGGAGGACCTGCGCGCCGAGCGCAACGCGCGGCTTGCGCGGCGCTATGGCGGCCTGGCGGTCGGCGCCGTCCTGCTGGTCCTGGCCGGGACGGCTGGCCTGCAGGCCTGGCGCTGGAACCAGGCCCGCCAGGCGGAGGCCGCCGCCACGACCTACCTCTCCCTGCACCGCACCGCCGAGCGGGAGGGCGCCGACCTGCGTGCCGCGGCCACAGGCTTCGCCGAGCTCGCCCGCTCCGCGCCCGAAGGCTACCCGGCGCTGGCCCGGCTGCGGGCTGCGGCGCTGCGCGCCGAGACGGGCGACCTGCCCGGCGCGACCGCGCTCTGGGACGAACTCGCCGCCAATGCCGGCGCGGACCCGCTCTACCGCGACCTCGCGACGCTGCTGTCGGTCACCCACAACATCGAGGCGGGCGACCCGGCGGCACTGGCGGCCCGGCTCCGGCCCCTGCTGGCCGAGGGAAATCCCTGGCGTGCCTCGGCGCGGGAGGCGGAGGCGGTGCTTGCGCTCCGCCGCGGCAATGCCGAGGAGGCGCGGCGCGCCTTCCAGGCGCTGGCCGCCGATGCCGCGACGCCACCGGCCATGCGCGAACGGGCGGGGCGCCTCGCCTCCGGGACGGGCGGCTGATGCGCGCGAAGCTGACCCGCCGCGCCGCCATCCTGGGCGGCGCCGCCCTGCTGCCCGGCTGCTCCGTCCTCGACCCCATCCTGGGCGAGCGCAAGGTGCCGCTGCCCGGGGAGCGCCGCTCCGTCCTCACGCCCGAGCCGCCGGTCCGCGCGGACGAGGCGGCCCGCCCCGTCTCCCTCCCGCCCGCCGAGCCCGTCGCGGAATGGCCGCAGGCGGGGGGCAACGCCGCCCATGACCCCGGCCATGTGGCCCTGCCGGAAGGGCTGGCCCAGGCCTGGCGCGCCTCGGCCGGCTCCGGCTCCGGCTCGCGGGCCCGGATCACGGCCGGGCCGGTCGCGGCAGGGGGCACCGTCTACACGGTCGACGCCTACGGCACCGTCTCCGCCTTCGCGCTCGACACCGGCGCGCGCCGCTGGACCACCGAGACGACGCGCGACGACGAGACCGCGGGCGCGAGCGGCGGCGGCGCGGCCCTCGTGGGCGGCGTGCTCTACGTCTCCACGGGCCTCGCGGAGGTGCTGGCCCTCTCGCCCGCCGATGGCGCGATCCGCTGGCGCACCCGCCTCCCCTCCCCGAGCCGCGGGGCGCCGACGGTGGCGGGCGGGCGGATCTTCGTGCCCACCCTCGAGAACCACCTGATCGCCCTCTCGGTCGAGGACGGGCGGCGGCTCTGGACGCATCGGGGCCAGCCGCTGGTCACCCTGCCGCTCGGCCTGCCCGCCCCGGCGGTGGAGGGCGAGACGGTCGTGGCCGCCTTCGCCTCCGGCGAGCTGACGGCGCTGCGCGCGGCCGATGGCCGGGTGCTCTGGAGCGAGACGGTGGCGGCGGCGGGCGCGGCGAGCCTCGCCGACATCGTGGGCATCACCGGCCTGCCGGTGGTCAGCCGCGGCCGGGCCTTCGCGGTCGGCGTGGGCGGCACCTCCATCGCGGTGGACGTCCGCAGCGGCCGGCGGCTGTGGGAGCGCGGCTTCGGCGGCGGCAACGGCTTCGCCGCGGTGGGAGACTGGTTGTTCGCCGTGACCGGCGCGGGCGACGCGCTGGCCATCGGGCGGGACGACGGGCGCATCCGCTGGGTGCGCGAGCTGAACCCGACGCCGGAGGGCGGCCGCCGCCGGCGCCGCGAGGTGCGCTTCGGCCCGCCGCTCGTCGCCGGCGGGCGGGTCCTGGTGCCCGCCTCGAATGCGGAGCTGCTCGTGCTCGACCCGGCGGACGGCGGCATCGCGGGGCGGGTTTCGCTGTCCTCCGGCTCCACCCTGCCGGCGGCGGTCGCGGGTGGCACGCTGCTGCTGCTCGGCGACGATGGGACGCTGATGGCGCTGCGGGGCTGATCTTTCTTCGCGCCCTCCCCGCCCGCGGCGGCGATCCGGGGTGGGGGCGGCGGCCGGGGCGGCCTATATAGCGCCCACCATGCTCCCCACCGTCGCGATCCTGGGCCGGCCGAATGTCGGCAAGTCCACCCTGTTCAACCGCCTCGTCGGGCGGCGCCTCGCCATCGTGGACGACACGCCCGGCGTGACCCGCGACCGGAAGGAGGCGGAGACGCGCTTCGCCGGCCGCGACGTGCGGCTGATCGACACGGCGGGCCTCGAGGAGGCGCCGCCCGACACCATCCCCGGCCGCATGCGCGCGAGCAGCGAGGCGGCGCTGGCCCAGGCCGACGTCGTGCTGTTCGTGGTGGATGTCCGCACCGGCCTGACGCCGCCCGACCGCGCCTTCGCCGCCTGGCTGCGCCGGGCCGGCCTGCCGGTGCTGCTGGTGGCCAACAAGGCGGAGGGGCGGCTCGGCGCCCAGGCGGCGATGGAGGCCTATGAGCTCGGCCTCGGCGACCCGGTCGCCGTCTCCGCCGAGCACGGGGAGGGCATCTCCGACCTGATCCAGGAGATCGCCGACCGCCTGCCCGCCGAGGGGGAGGAGCGCGAGGCGACGGGAGAGCGGCCGCTGCGGCTGGCCATCGTCGGGCGGCCGAACGCCGGCAAGTCCACCCTGCTGAACGCCCTGATCGGCGAGGAGCGCATGATCACCGGGCCGGAGCCGGGCCTGACGCGCGACGCCGTGGAGGTGGAGTGGACCGACAACACCGGCGGCCGCGTGAAGCTGGTGGACACGGCCGGCATGCGACGGCGCGCGCGCGTCGAGCAGAAGCTCGAGAAGATCTCCGTCTCCGCCACGATCGAGGCGCTGAAGATGGCCGAGGTGGTGGTGCTCGTGCTCGACGCCGCGCTCGGCATGGACGAGCAGGATCTGCGAATCGCGCGCCTGGTGGAGCGCGAGGGCCGGGCCATCCTGATCGCCTTCAACAAGTGGGACGCGGTCGAGGACCGCGAGGCGGCGCGGCGGCGCCTGCAGGACGTGCTGACGGCGAGCCTCGCGCAGCTGCGTGGGATTGCAGTGGTGCCGCTCTCGGCCGCGACGGGGCGCGGCGTGGACAAGCTGATGCCCGCGGTGCGGGAGGTGCATGCGCTGTGGAACCGCCGCGTGCCGACCGGCGAGCTGAACCGCTGGTTCGAGGCGATGCGGGAGCGCCACCCGCCGCCGCTGGTGGAGGGCAAGCGCATCAAGCTGCGCTACGCCACCATGCCGAAGGCGCGCCCGCCGACCATCGCCGTGTTCGGCACGCGCGCCGAGATGCTGCCGGAGGACTACCGGCGCTACATGGTGAACTCGTTCCGGGAGGCCTTCGACATCCCCGGCGTGCCGATCCGCGTGAACCTGCGCGGCACCGACAACCCCTACGCCGAGGAGGCGTAGGGGCCGCCGCCTTGCATGCGCCTCAGCAGAAGTGCGCGCCGCGCGTCTCGACCGGGACGGCGTAGAGCGACTGGCTCGCGGTCATGAACAGCACGTTCCGCCGCGCGCCGCCGAAGCAGACGTTGGAGCAGATCTCGGGCAGGCGGATCAGCCCGATGCGCTCCCCGTTCGGCGCGAAGATGTGGACGCCGTCATACCCCTCCCCCACCCAGCCGGCGGAGGCCCAGAGGTTCCCGCGCTCATCCGTGCGGATGCCGTCCGCCATGCCGGTGCGGCCTTCCAGCTCCATGCTGGCGAAGGTGCGTGGGTTGCGCAGGCGCGGGCCGTCCACGTCGAAGGCCCAGATGATGCGCTTCGCCTCCGGGTAGTGGGAGTTGCCGGTGTCCGCCACGTAGCAGGTGCGGTAGTCGGGCGAGAAGCAGAGCCCGTTCGGCTTGAAGGGCTCGTCCGCCACCTTCGTGACCTGCCCGCTCTGCGCGTCGATGCGGTACACGGCCTCCTTGATGAAGGGGCGCGGGCTGTTCGCGGCCTCGGGCACGCGCTGGCCTTCATAATCCATCAGCGCGCCGTAGCCCGGGTCGGTGAACCAGAGCGACCCGTCGGCCGGGTGCACCACGCCGTCGTTCGGCGCGTTGAAGGGCCCGTCCGGCCCCCGCGCCGCGAGCACGGTCGTGCGCCCGTCCGGCTCGTAGCGCACGACGTCGCGGTGGAAGTGGCGGAAGGCGATGTGTCGCCCCTCCCGGTCGAAGGTGTTGCCGTTCGAGTAGCCTGACGGGCTTCGGAAGCGGCGGGAGACCTTCATGTCCTCCTCGGTCAGGCGCAGCGCCTCGTCGTTCGGGATGTCCGACCAGATGAGGAAGCGTCCCGTGGCGTGCCAGGCCGGTCCCTCGGCCCACATCATGCCCGTATGGATGCGCCGGATCGCGCTGTTGCCGAGCGCCGCGCCGAAGCGCCGCGGGTCGAGCGTCATGATGTCCGGGTCGGGGTAGCGCTGGGGGGGCGCGTCCTCGCCGAAGCGGCGCTGCGCCAGGGCACCGGCGGGTGCCGCGGCCAGGGCGGCGCCGGTCAGGCGCAGCAGGGTGCGTCGGGACGCGCCGCCAGTTGCGGTGTCACTCATGCCTGGTCCTCCTCCCTCCGGCTGTCCTCGCCGGTCGGGACGAGCATGGCATACGGATGGCGCGCACCGGCGCTCCCTTCTCCGTGAGCCGCGCCGGGCAGGATCTGCCGCCGCATTGGGCAGGCTTGCACAAATATTGCGCCGGGATGACGGGCTTGAAAGATTTGAACAAACCCGCCATGTCGTTGCGGTCGCACCGCCGTGAACGGCGGGCGCTGGGAGATGAGGGGTTACCCGATGAAATGGTCCATGCTGGCCGCCGCCGCGGCCGCCTTCCTTGCGTTCGGCCCGACGGAGGCGCTGGCCGGGCGCGACCTCGACGCCATCAAGCAACGCGGGACGCTCCGCTGCGGCGTGCAGGGCCCGTCCAACCCCGGCTTCGGCGTGCCGAACGCGCAGGGCGTGTGGCAGGGCTTCAACGTCGAGATCTGCCGCGCCGTCGCGATCACCATCTTCAACGACCCGTCCAAGGTCGAATTCGTGCCCGTCACGACGCAGAGCCGCTTCCCGGCGCTGGCGGCGGGCGAGGTTGACATCCTGTCCAACAACTCGACCTGGACACTGACTCGCGATTCCAACGTCAACCGCTTCAACTTCCCTGCGATCACCTTCTACGACGGGCAGGCGATGATGGTGCCGCGCCGGCTTGGCGTGAACTCCGCGCGCAACCTGGCCGGCGCCACGGTCTGCGTGCAGCCCGGCACGACCACCGAGATGAACCTGGCCGATTACTTCCGCCAGAACAACATGCGCTTCACCCCGGTGGTCATCGCCGACCTCGACGAGCTGCGCCGCGCCTATGACAGCGGCCGCTGCGACGTCTTCACCAACGACTTCGCGGTGCTCGCCGCGCAGCGTTCCCTGCTGACGGCGCCGCGCGACCACGTCATCCTGCCCGAGCGCATCAGCAAGGAGCCGCTCTCCCCCGTCGTGCGCCAGGGCGACGAGGAGCTGACCAACATCGTCGCCTGGACCGTCTTCGGCCTGATCGACGCCGAGGAGTTCGGCATCACCCGCGCGAACGTCGCGCAGATGGCCCAGACCGCGACCGATCCGCGCATCCGCCGCCTGCTCGGCGTCGAGGGCAACATGGGCGAGAGCCTGGGCGCCGCGCGCCCCGACTACATGCGCACCATCCTCGCCACCTTCGGCAACTACGGCGAGATCTTCGAGCGGCACCTCGGCACCGACACGCCGCTCGGCCTCGAGCGCGGCCAGAACAACATCTGGACGCGCGGCGGCCTGCTCTACGCGCCCCCGGCGCGCTGAGCGCCTGACAACGAGGGCGGGCCCTCGGGCCCGCCCCCCCAACCTCTGCCGGGGCAAGCCGCATGAGCACCAGCACCAGCGCCCTGATGCCGCCCGCGCGCGGCAGCCTGCTGCCGCTCCCCGGCGGCACCACGATGCGCGGCCTGCTGATCCAGGCCGGGCTGCTGGCCGCGGTGCTGGGCCTCGGCTGGTGGCTCTGGTCCAACGCGCAGGCGAACATGGCCGCGCGGGGGCTGCAGTTCGGCTTCGGCTTCCTCGACCGCGCTGCCGGCATCCCGATCGGCGAGAGCGTCATCCCCTACACGCCGGCCGACACCTACCAGCGCGCCCTGCTGGTGGGCCTGCTCAACACGCTGCGCGTGGCCGTGATCGGCATCGCGCTCTGCACCGTGCTCGGCATCGCGCTCGGGCTCGCGCGGCTCTCCTCCAACCCGCTGCTGCGCGCGCTGACCGGCGGGTACATCGAGGTCATCCGCAACACGCCGCTCGTGCTGCAGCTCGTGTTCTGGCACGCGGTCATCCTGCAGATGCCGCATGTGCGCCAGGCGCTTGAGCCGCTGCCGGGCGTGTTCCTCTCGCAGCGCGGGCTGAAGGTGCCGGCGCTGGTGGCCGAACCCACGCTCTACGTCTTCCTCTCCGCCGCGGCGGCCGGCGCCGCCGGGTGGTGGGTGCTGCTGCGGCGCGAGCGCGCGCGGCAGACGGCGACGGGGGAGCGCCGTCCGACCGTCCTGCCCGGCCTTGCGCTGCTGCTCGGCCTGCCGGCGCTTGCCCTGCTGGCCGGCTTCCGCCCGACGGTGGAGTGGCCGGAGCTCGCGGGATTCAACTTCCAGGGCGGGCTGACGCTCTCGCCGGAGTTCTTCGCGCTGCTGGTCGGCCTCGTCGTCTACACTTCCGCCTTCGTGGCGGAGATCGTGCGCGCCGGCATCCAGAGCGTCCACAAGGGGCAGTGGGAGGCGGCCCGGGCACTGGGCCTCGCGCCCGGCAAGGTGATGCGGCTGGTGATCCTGCCGCAGGCGCTGCGCGTCATCATCCCGCCGCTGACCAGCCAGTACCTGAACCTGACGAAGAACTCCTCGCTGGCTGTCGTCATCGGCTACCCGGATCTCGTCTCGGTCGCCAACACCTCGATCAACCAGACAGGCCAGGCGATCGAGGTCATCACGATCTTCATGGCCGTCTACCTGGCCATCAGCCTCGCCACCTCGGGGCTGATGAACTGGTACAACGCACGCGTCGCGCTGAAGGAGCGCTGAGGCATGAGCGCGACCCTCTCCGCCCCGCCGGGCCTGACCTTGCCGCAGCGCGCGTTCGGCTTCGTCCGGGCCTGCTTCGCCGGGCCGCTGAACACCGCGATCACGCTCGCCTGCCTGTTCGTGCTGTATGTCGCCGTTCCGCCCTTCTGGGACTGGGCGGTGACCCGCGCGACCTGGGACGGCAACGCCCAGGCCTGCCGCGCGGCGGGCGGCGCCTGCTGGGCCTTCATCCGCGAGAAGTTCTGGTTCTCCGTCTTCGGGCTCTACCCGTTCGAGGAGCGCTGGCGCCCGGCCACCATGCTGTCGATCCTGGTCGCCATGGTGCTCGCCTCCACCCAGCGGCGCTTCTGGGGGCGCTGGCTGCTGCTCGCCTGGGCCGTCGCGGCGCCGGCGATGCTGGTGCTGATGGCGGGCGGCGTGTTCGGGCTGACGCCGGTTTCCACGCGCCTCTGGGGCGGGCTGACCATCACGGGGGTGATCGCGGTCTACGGCCTGGCGCTCGGCTATCCGCTCGCCATCCTGCTCGCGCTCGGGCGGCGGAGCGAGCTGCCGCTGGTGCGCCTGTTCTGCACGGCGGTCATCGAATGCGTGCGCGGCGTGCCGCTGATCTCCCTGCTGTTCATGGCGGCGATCATGCTGCCGCTCTTCCTGCCGGAGGGCGTGACCCTCGACCGCCTCGCGCGCGTGCTGGTGGCCTACACCTTGTTCACGGCCGCCTACATGGCGGAGGTGGTGCGCGGCGGGCTGCAGGCCATGCCGCGCGGGCAGTACGAGGCCGCCGACGCGCTCGGCCTGTCCTACTGGCGCAAGATGCGGCTGGTGATCCTGCCGCAGGCGCTGACGCTGACGATCCCCGCGCAGGTCAACACCTTCATCGGCCTGTTCAAGGACACGACGCTGGTGGTGGTGATCGGCGTCTTCGACTTCTTCACCACGATGCGCGCGGCGCTCGGCGACCCGAACTGGCTCGGCTTCCCGACGGAGGCCTACCTCTTCGCCGCCGCCGTCTATTTCGTGCTCTGCTTCGGCATGAGCCGCTACTCCATGAGCCTCGAGCGCAGCCTGAAGCCCGAGGGCGCGCGATAGCGCGACCTCCAAGTCACGGTTGGCGCGCGATGGCGCGGCCTCCAGGTCACGGTTGGCGCGCGATGGCGCGGCCGCCAAGTCTTGGTTGGCGCGCGATGGCGCGCCCTACTCCGCCGCCAGCTTCGGCCCCGGCGCCGCGCAGGCTGAACCGTACCGTGCGAGCAGCGCCGGCACCTCGGCCGCGGGCTGCGGCCGGCTGAACAGGAAGCCCTGGGCCTCCACGCAGGCGAGGTCGCGGAGCTGCCGGAACTGCTGCTCGGTCTCCACGCCCTCGGCGGTCGTCGTCATGCCGAGCTGCGCGCACATCCTGGTCACCGCCTGCACGATGGCGGCGTCGTCACGCCGCGTCTCCAGATCCCGCACGAAGGCACGGTCGATCTTCACCTTGTCGAAGGGGAAGGACCGCAGGTAGCTGAGCGAGGAGTAGCCCGTCCCGAAGTCGTCCATCGCGATCCGCACGCCGAAATCGCGGAGCTGGTGCAGTGTCCCGAGCGTCGCCTCGGTCTTCGTCAGCAGCACCCCCTCCGTGATCTCGAGTTCCAGGCGCCGAGGGTCGAGCGTGCTGTCCGACAGCGCCTCCCGCACCATGTCCACCAGGCGCGGCGACCGGAACTGGGCCGGCGAGAGGTTCACCGCCACCCGCACCGGCGCGGGCCATGCCGCGGCCTCCCGGCAGGCGCGGCGCAGCACGATCTCGCCGAGCTGCACGATCAGGCCGATCTCCTCCGCCAGCGGGATGAACTCGGCAGGCGAGACCAGGCCGCGCTCCGGGTGGCGCCAGCGCACCAGGGCCTCGAAGCCGGTGATGCGGCGGCTCGCCACCTCGACGATCGGCTGGTAGTGGACCTCGAACTCCGTGGTGGAGAGCGCGCGGCGCAGGTCCATCTCCAGCAGCCGGCGCGCCTGCACGCGCGCATCCATCCCCGGCTCGAAGAAGCGGCAGCGGCCGCGGCCGTCATGCTTCGCCCGGTACAGCGCGAGATCCGCGTTCTTCAGCAGCGTGTCCGCGTCGCGCCCGTCCTGGGGCGCCACCGCCACGCCGACCGAGGTGCCGACGATCACCTGGTGCCCGTCCACCGTGAAGTGCTCGGACAGCGCCGCGATCAGCCGCTCCGCCAGCGCGGAGGCCGCGGCGGGCTGGGGCGAGCCGGGCGAGAGCACGATGGCGAACTCATCCCCGCCGAGGCGGGCCGCCATGTCGCCCTCCCGCAGCAGGTTGCCGATCCGCGCCGTCGCGGCCTGGAGAAGCGCATCGCCCACCGGGTGGCCCAGCGTGTCGTTCACCGCCTTGAAGTTGTCGAGGTCGAGGTAGAGCACCGCGATCGGCTCGCCGGACCTTGCCGTGTCGGAGAGCGCGGCCGTCAGCCGCTCATGGAACATGGTGCGGTTCGGCAGCCCGGTCAGCGCGTCGTGGCGCGCCATGTGCTCCACCCGACGCTGCGCCGCGCGGCGCTCCGTCACGTCCTCGAAGGTGGCGATCCAGCCGCCATCCATCAGGGGCTGGAAGCCGACGCCTGCCGCGCGCCCCTCGCCGAGGTCGCAGACGAAGCTGTCAGGCTCGCCGCGCTTCATCAGGAAGGCGAGCCGCGCCACCACGGCCGCCGCGCCGCCGCCCACGCGCGCCGAGGCCTCGGCGAGCTCCGCGAAGGTCGCGCCCTGGCGCAGCACCTCGTGCGGCAGGCCGAGCAGCTCCGCGCAGCGGTAGTTGGAGATGGCCAGCCTGCCATCCGCCCCGAACTTCCAGAGGCCCTGGCTCATGCCCTCGACGGCGATGCGGAACTCGGCGTGCTGGGCGGCCATGTCCCGCTCATGGCCGAGCCGCGCCTCGGCGAGGCTGAGGCGCGCCTCCATCGCCTCGCGGGCGGCCTCGGCGGCCCGGCGCGACTGCTCGGCGGCGCCGTCCCGCGCGGCCTCGGCCGCCGCGCGCGCGCGCATCAGGCGGAACGCCACGACGGCCGCGCCGGCGATCATCAGCACCAGCAGCGCCGTGCCGCCGGCCAGCCAGCGCGTCTGCTCCCGCCACTCCGCCAGCACATCGTCGGCGGTCGTGCCGACATGGACCCGCAGCGGATAGGCCGCCAGCAGGCGCGCGCCGGTCAGGCGCTGCCGGCCATCGATCTGGCTCGTGAAGCGCATCACGGCGCCGCCCTGCCTGCCCAGCGCCTCGAAGTTCGAGGTGTCGGGAAGCTGTCGTCCGATCGTGGCGGTGGAGCGCGGGTGCCGCGCCAGCAGCACGGCATCCTCGCGGTACAGCGAGATGTGGCTGCCGTTGTCGAGATGCAGGCCGGCATAGAAGCGCTCGAACCAGTCGAGCTCCACCACGCCGACGACGGCGCCGAGGAACTCGCCCTCCGGGCCGGAGACGCGCTGCGCGAGGTGGATGGTCCAGGTGCCGGTGCCACGGTTCTGGACCGGAGGTCCCACGTAGCGCTCGGCGCCCGTCTGCACCGCCTTGAAGTAGGCACGGTCGCCGAGTTCGTTCGGCGGCGCCGGCCAGGCACGGCTGTAGGCCAGCAGCCGGCCATCGCGGTCGATGACCAGCACGGCGTCGGCCTGGGGCAGCCCGGCGATGCGGTCGCGCAGCAGGTGGTGGACGAAGGGGGTCGCGGCCCAGGCACGCAGGCCATCCGCGTCCCGCACCCCATCCGATCGCATGCGGTCGATGAGGGAGGCCTGCACGATCTCCACGCTCTGGAAGGCGCGCTCCGTGTGATCGGCCAGCACCATCGCCAGGTTCTGGAGTTCCTGCGATTCCTCCGCGATGCGCCGCTCCCGCCCGTCCCAGGCGACGAGGGCCGCCGCGCCAGTGATGGCGCCCGCCAGCGTCATGGCGGCCAGCCCGAGGCCGAGCGGCAGGCGGAACCGCCGGCGTGCCCTGCCCTGGCGGCGCTGCCGCACACCACCCTGTTCGGCGTGCGCCTGGGTCGCCATCGGGGGGTGCACGGGGTCTTTCATTCTGGTTGCGTCCGGTGGCCCGGGCTTTTCGGGGACGATGAGCCCGTCGTGTTCCGGAACGGGATGACTGGGAGTCCTGGCCAAGTTCTTAATGCACGCTCGATGCGTCAAGCTTTCGCCCGGCGGATGGCGTCGCAGGGCCGGCTTTTCCCGCCGATGCGCTTCGCTGCCTGCCAGGGCGGACTTCTTGCGCCTGCCGGCAGGCGGCGGCTGGGGTCCGGTCTGGGCCGGCATGCAGGGCCTCATCGAGGGGAACCCCGGCTTCATGCTGCTGCTCCCGCCCGCCGATGACCGGGACGCCGCGTGGCTGCGCACCGAGGCGGAGCCGCGCTTCCGCCGCCGGGCCGTCCTGCCCGACGGCGTGCTGGCGCGCCCGCACGCCGACGGGACCGCCTCGACCCTGTTGCTGACCGCGTGGTGATCCCGGCGCCCGTGCCCTGTTGACGGACCCGCACGTCCGAGCGCCGGCGCGCTGCGGGAGGCGCGCATGGCGCCGCCGCTGCGGGATCCCTGCGGTCCGATGGTCACGTTCCCGGGCCGCGTCGCCCGCCGCCGGGCGGACGCGCGGCCGCCTCTTCCCGCGCTGCCGCGCCGAGGCCCTGGCCGGCGGGGCCGGACGCCCGGGGCCGCAGGCCGCGATCCGCGCCCGGTGCAGGGCCGCCCCGGCCGGGGCGGACACGATGCTCCGCCGCATCCTCGGCCGCTACGACCTGCTGGTCGACACAGGTGACGAGGAGCTGGCGCCGCACCTGGTCCCGGACGGCTTCCGGGACTACCCGGTCACCGCCCACATCGCGCGTGGGGTGCGGCCGGGGCAGACGGCCTGCGAGGCCGGGGCGAACCTCGGCTGCGACGGCGTGCTGATGGCCGACCTCGTCGGGCCGCGGGGCCAGGTCCATGCGGCGGAGCCCAACCCGCGCCTGGCCGAGCTTGCCGGGCGGAGCCTGGCGCTGAACGGTCTCGACACCTGGGCGCGCATCCACCCGGTGGTGGGGGCGGACCGGGGCGACGCCGTCTTCCGCTTTCGGGTCGACCGCAGCGACCCGGAGAACGGGCACATCGTGCCCGGCGCCGTGCTGGCCGGCGCGGCACCTGACCCCTCCCGCATCGACATCGCCCTGCGGCGGGTGCGGCTGGACGACGTCGCCGAGGGACCGGCCAACTTCGTGAAGGTTGGATGTCGAGGATGTCGAAGGAGGCAGCCTGGGCATCGCCATCCTGGTCGATGTGAATGCAGGGCGCTGCCGGGGCTGACGCTCAGGCGCCGACCTGCACGCGCTCCCCGTGCCGCGCCTCGGCGGGGAGGCAGAGCGCGGCGAGGCCCGGCGCCACGTCCTCGGGCCGCGCGAGCGACGCCTGGTCCTCGCCGGGCATGGCCAGCGCCCGCATCTTGGTCGCGACCACGCCCGGATCGGCGAGGTTCACCCGCACCGGCGTCCGCGCCACCTCCTGCGCCCAGGTCTGGACCAGGTGCTCCATGCCCGCCTTGGTCGCACCGTACATGCCCCAGTAGGCGAGCGGCCGCAGCACGCGCCCGGTGGTCAGGAACACCGCCCGTCCGGCGTCGGACGCGCGCAGCGGCGGGTCGCAGGTGCGGATCAGCCGCCAGGCCGCGGAGAGGTTCACCGCCACCGTCTCGGCCCAGTCCCGCGGCTCGATGTGGGCGACCGGGGTCAGCTTGTTCAGCACGCCCGCATTGTGGACCAGGATGTCGAGCCGCCCGAAGCGCTCGACGATCGAGGGGCCGAGCGCGTCGATCTTCTCGGCCTCCTTCACGAGGTCCAGCACGAGGAGCGTGGCGGAGCGGCCCGTGGCGGCGCGGATCAGGTCGTCCGTCTCCTCCAGCCCGCCCTGGGTGCGCGCCACCAGCACGGGATGCGCGCCGAGCCGCGCGAGCTCGACGGCCAGCGCCGCGCCAATCCCGCGCGAGGCACCGGTGAGGAGGGCGACGCGACCGTCCAAAGGCGCGGTCACTGGCCGGCCGCCTGCAGCAGGGTGTTCGGCCGCTCCGCGTTGCTCTGCGCATCCGTCAGCGGGATGGCGTAGTCGCCGGTGAAGCAGGCGTCGCAGAAGCCGGGATTGGCCCGGTCCCGCCCCGGCTTGCCGAGCGCGCGGTAGAGCCCGTCGAGCGAGATGAAGGCGAGGCTGTCCGCGCCGATGATCCGCGCCATCTCCGCCACGTCGTGCTGCGCGGCGAGCAGCTTCGCGCGCTCGGGCGTGTCGATGCCGTAGAAGCAGGAATGGGTGGTCGGCGGGGAGGAGATGCGCATGTGCACCTCCGCGGCGCCGGCCAGGCGCACCATCTCCACGATCTTCTGGCTGGTGGTGCCGCGCACGATGCTGTCGTCCACCAGAACCACGCGCCGCCCCGCGATGATGGAGCGGTTGGCGCTGTGCTTCAGCTTCACGCCCAGGTGGCGGATCTGGTCCGTCGGCTCGATGAAGGTGCGGCCGACATAGTGGTTGCGGATGATGCCGAGCTCGAAGGGCAGCCCCGCCTCATCGGCGTAGCCCATCGCGGCCGGCACGCCGGAGTCCGGCACGGGCACGACCACGTCGGCCGGCACCGCGCTCTCGCGCGCCAGCTCCGCTCCGATGCGCTTGCGCGTCTCGTAGACGGGGGTTCCCTCGACGATGCTGTCGGGGCGGGCGAAGTAGATGTACTCGAAGATGCAGAAGCGGGAGCCGGCGCTGCCGAAGGGCTTGACGGAGCGCAGCCCGGCGTCGTCGATGATGACGATCTCGCCCGGTTCCACGTCGCGCAGGAACTCGGCGCCCACGATGTCGAGGGCGCAGGTCTCGGACGCCAGCACATGCGCGCCCCCGAGCCGCCCGATCACCAGCGGCCGCACCCCGAGCGGGTCGCGCGCGCCGATCAGCGCGCCCTCGTGCAGCGCGACCAGGCTGTAGGCGCCCTGCACCTGCTTCAGCGCGTCGATCAGCCGGTCCGTCACGGTGGAGTAGAGCGAGATGGCGATGAGGTGGACGAAGACCTCGCTGTCCGTCGTGGACTGGAACAGGCAGCCGCGGCGCACCAGCGCGCGCTTGAGCTGGTGCGCGTTGGTCAGGTTGCCGTTGTGCGCGACGGCAAGCCCGCCGAACTCGAAGTCGGCGTAGAGGGGCTGGACGTTGCGCAGCGCCGTCTCGCCCGTGGTGGCGTAGCGGTTGTGGCCCAGCGCGGCGCGGCCTGGCAGGGCGGCGATGACGCGCGCATCGGAGAAGTTGTCCCCCACCAGCCCGCGGCCCTTGTGGGCGTGGAACTGGCCCGGCCGGTCCGGCGCGCGGCGGTCGAGCGTGACGATGCCCGCCGCCTCCTGCCCCCGGTGCTGCAGCGCGTGCAGGCCCAGCGCGACGAGGGCCGAGGCATCGGCCGCGCCCCACACGCCGAACACGCCGCACTCCTCATGCGGCTTGTCGTCGTCCCAAGGGGGGTTGTCGGTGGCGTGCATCGGTGTCCTCAGCGGCTGCGGGCCGGGGGCCGCAGCAATTGGTCGAGGCTCGGGTCCTGGCTGCCCATGCCTTCCGGCAGGCGCGGGCGGAACTCGGGCGGC
The DNA here is from genome assembly GCA_035644895.1 of Acetobacteraceae bacterium. GTDB lineage: Bacteria > Pseudomonadota > Alphaproteobacteria > Acetobacterales > Acetobacteraceae > Falsiroseomonas. Next base: position 16,494 of record DASQNQ010000289.1, read on the forward strand.
ATGTGGTCCACGGCCCAGCGGGCGCCATCGGCAGTCAGCGGCAGGGAGCGGGCCTGCCGCACCGCATCCGGCCACTGCTCCGCCGCGGGCACCACCAGCCCACCCACAATATAGGCAAGCACGACGATCGCCGCACCCCTGGCCAAGCCGAAGACGAGGCCGAGCGCCCGGTCCACGCCGCCCAGCATGGAGCGCTGGACCCGCCCCGCCACCCAATGCGTGACCAGCTTGAGGGCGATCAGCGCGATCACGAACACCACGGCGATGGACAGCGCCGCCGCGGCCCAGGGCACGTCCACGTAGCGCGCGGCAATGCCGACGGTCGCAGGCTCGAGCGCGAAGGCGAGCACGACGGCGCCCACCCAGGCCCCGACGCTCAGCACCTCACGCACCAGCCCACGGAAGAAGGCAACCCCCGCCGATACGACGAGGATCGCCAGCACGACGGCGTCCACCCAGGTCATCGGGGGCGTCTATAGCGGCGGGCAGGCGGAGTGTCATGGCCCGCCCGCGCAACGATGTGCCGCGCGGGGCGCGGGGCCGGGCCCCGCTCAGGCCGCGGGCGCCTTCCGCTTGACCGACTTCTCCGCGAACAGGGCCACGAGGTCGGCGAGGTGCCCGATCTCGGCCAGCCGCATCCCCTCCGGCGCCGCGGGCGTCCGGCCGCCGCGGGCCACGCGCCGCGGCAGGGTGGCGCCGGTGAAGCCGAGCTTCTGCGCCTCCCGCAGCCGCGCCTCGGCCTGCGCGACCTGCCGCACCTCGCCCGAGAGGCCGACCTCCCCGAAGTAGACCACGCCCGGGTCGGTCGGCCGGTCCGTGGCGGCGGAGGCGAGCGCGGCCGCGACGGCCAGGTCCGCCGCCGGCTCGGCGATGCGAAGCCCCCCGGCCACGTTCAGGTAGACGTCGTTCATGCCGAGCG
>DASQNQ010000290.1:0-22704 GCA_035644895.1 Acetobacteraceae bacterium
ATGACCACCCTCGCCATCACCATGAACACGACGCGGGGCCCGACCGCGGACATCAACGTCCGCAGGGCCATCGCCCACGCCTTCGACTACGACGCCCTGATGCAGATCCACAACGGCGCGGCCAGCCTGATGACCAGCCCCTTCCCGGAGCAGATCCCGGGCCACGTGGCGGTCGAGGGCATGCCGCGCCGCAACCTGGACCGCGCGCGGCAGTTCCTGGCGCAGAGCCGCTTCCCGAACGGCGGCTTCGAACTGGAGTACGTCCATGTGCAGGGGCTCGAGGATCCGCGCCGCATCGGGCTCGCGCTGCTGAACTCGCTCCAGGCGCTCAACATCCGCGTCAACATCGTGGCGCAGCCCTGGCCGACCATGGTGGCGCGCGGCAGCCGCGCGGAGACGGCGCCGGACATGGCCTCGGTCTACGTGACCCCGGTCTCCACGGACCCGGACGTGGTCGCGGGCAAGTACCACACCCGCGCCCATGGCCAGTTCTGGGGGATGCACCACCTGACGGACGGGCAGGTGGCCCAGTGGGTGGATGCCGCCCGGGTCGAGACCGACGCCGCGCGGCGCAACACGATCTATGCGGACATCCAGCGGCGCGTCGTGGACCTGCAGCCCGAGATCTTCGGCATGCTGGCGAACCGCCGCTGGCTGATGCGCGACTACGTCCGCGGCTTCCAGTACTGCCCGCTGCGCCTGACGGGCGAGGTGGACCTGCACCCGATGTGGATCGACGCGGCCTGACGTGCTCCTCTTCGTCCTGAAGCGGGTGGCGCTGACGGGGCTGATGCTGTTCGGCCTCGTCTGCATCACCTTCACCGTCTCGAACGTCGCGCCCTCCGATCCCGCGGCCCTGGCGGCGGGGCCGGATGCCACGCGCGACATGGTGGAGACGATCCGCCGCGAATACGGGCTGGACCGACCGATCCCGGAGCAGTTCGTCCGCTACGTCGCGGGCCTGCTGCAGGGTGACCTCGGCCGCTCCATCGTGACGACGCGCCCGGTGGCCCAGGACCTGGCGCGCTACTTCCCGGCGACGCTCGAGCTCGTGCTGCTGTCGATGACGCTCGGCGTGCTGGTCGGCGTGCCGGCGGGGATGCTCTCGGCCGTGCTGAGGAACCGCGCGCCGGACCATGCGACGCGCTTCCTCGCCGTCTCGCGGGTCGCCCTGCCGGCCTTCTGGTTCGGCATGCTGCTGCAACTGCTGTTCTCCGTGCATCTCGAATGGCTGCCCACCTCCGGCCGGCTGGACGTGGCCACGCCGCCGCCGCCGCTGCTGACCGGCATGCTGCTCGTGGACAGCGTGGCGGCCGGCCAGTGGGCAACCTTCTCCGCGGCGCTCTCCCACGCCGTGCTGCCGGCGCTGGTGCTGTCCTTTCCCTGCCTGGCCTCCATCCTGCGGGTGAACCGGGCGGAGGAGGCAGCAGGCGCGACATGCAGATGATCTTCCAGAACCCGCATGCCGCGCTGAATCCCCGCCGGACCGTCTTCGCCTCGGTCGCGGAGCCCCTGGTGGTGCAGGAGGGGGCCTCCGGCGCCGCGCTGCAGGGCAGGGTGGCCCGGCTGCTGCACCAGGTGGGGCTGCCCGAAACCTTCCTCTGGCGCTTCCCGCATGAGCTCTCGGGCGGGCAGAAGCAGCGCGTCTGCATCGCGCGCGCCCTGGCGCTGGAACCGAAGCTGGTCGTGCTGGACGAGCCGACCAGCGCGCTCGACGTCTCGGCGCAGGCGCAGGTCCTGGCATTCCTGCAGGATCTCCGAAGCCGCTTCGGGCTGACCTACCTGTTCATCAGCCACAACCTCGCGGTCGTCCGGCAGGTCTGCGACCGCGTTGCAGTGATGTACCTGGGCCGGATCGTGGAGGAAGGGCCGGCGCAACGGATCTTCTCCGCCCCCCGGCACCCCTACACGCGTGCCCTCGTCGCCTCCGTGCTGCCGCCGCGCCCCGGCGCGTTGCCCGCGGCCCCGCTCGCCGGTGACGTGCCGAACGCGGCCGAGATCCCCCAGGGCTGCCGCTTCGCCCCACGCTGCCCCGCCCGCATGCCGCGCTGCACGCAGGCGGAACCCGTGCTGGCCGGCGAGCCCGGGGCGCGCGTCGCGTGCTGGGCGGCCGAGAACACGCTCCGATCAGCTTGAACGGGCCGACCGGCCACCGCACCGGTCCGGCGGGCGTCGCCGCCTCAGGCGGCGGCGAAGCGCAGCCCGACCCGGCCGAGCACGCCGTACTCCGCCGAAACCTCGTCGCCCGGGCCGACCTCCAGCGGCACGACGCAGGTGCCGGTCGTCACCACCTGCCCGGCGGCGAGGGTCACGCCGTGGCACGACAACTCGTTCGCGAGCCAGGCGAGTGCGATGCGGGGATCGCCGAGCACGTTCGCGCCCCGCCCCTCGCGCTCGAGCCGCCCGGCAACGCGGCCGATGACCCGGTGCGCCGCGAGGTCCATGTCGCGCCAGACCATCGGCACCTCCGGGCCCAGCACGAACTGGTGCGCGCAGGCGTTGTCGGCGATGAGCTGCGGCGCACCCGCCGCGGCGAAGTCCTCGAATCGTGAGTCCGGAACCTCGATCGCGGTGTGAAGGGCGGCGACGGCGTCGAGAACCTCCTCCACCGTGTAGGCCCCGGCGCGGGGCGGCAGGTCCCGGCCCATGCGGAAGGCGAACTCCGCTTCAGCCACGCGCATGCGGTTCGCGCCGAAGGGCAGCGTCGCGCCGTCCGCATGCACCATCTCCGCCAGCAGCCGCCCCGCAAGCGGCCCGTCGACGCCGATGTGCCGCTGCCCCGCCGCGCTGGTCGCGGCGATCTTCCATCCCCGGAGCGGCCCGGCGCTCGATCGCTCGATCTGCGCCTGAATCGCGTATCCCTCCGCGCGCGTGGCAGGGCGCAGCGGTTCCGGAAGGGCTGGCATGACCGTGCCCGCCCACCAATGGCGGAGCAGGAGGTCGGAGGCAGCCTTCGTCCGGGTTGGGTCCATGATGCGCTTCCTCCAGCAGCCTCTCCGCGAAGTGTACGCCTCGGACGCGTCGCGTCGAGGCGCCGCGGCAGGTGGCCCGGGCCGGCGAGGGTGCCGATCCTGACGCCCCTCGGCCGCCGCGGCGGCCGTGGCGGCCGGCACCACCTCGATGCGCTCGGACCCCGCGGAGCGCGGCAGCGCCTCGCCGGTCACGGCCGCCGCCGCGTGGCCCGCCGCGTGCAGCGCGGCGACGCAGGCTTCGGCACCTTCGGCAGGCACGCCGGCGAGCAGCCCGCCCAGGTTTGACGCGGGGCGTTCGCAGACCTACCAAGACCTCCATCGCATCCATCGGGTGACCACGGCATGGACGATCCTGGGACGAGGCCGGTGGCGCTGGTGACGGGCGCGCGGCGGGGCATCGGGCGTGCGACATGCGCGGCACTGGCGAAGGCGGGCTATGACCTTCTCGGCTGCGACGTGGCCGAGGAGGGTGCCGCGGAGACCGGGGCGGCCGTGCGCGAGGCGGGCGGCAGCTTCCGGTTCCGGCTTTGCGATCTCGCGGATCTCGGGGCGGTTGCGGGCCTGCTCGACTGGGCCTGGGCCGCATGCGGCGGGGTGGAGGCGGTGGTGAACAACGCCGGCGTCGGCGCCATGCGGCGCGGCGACCTGCTGGAGGTGACGGCCGAATCCTGGGACCGCTGCTTCGACGTCAACGCGCGCGCGGCCTTCTTCGTCGCGCAGCATGCGGCCCGGCGCATGGTGGCGGAGGGCGCGCCGCGGCGCGGCGGGCGGGGCATCGTCTTCATCTCCTCGGCCAATGCCGCGCTGGTCAGCGCGGACCGCACCGAATACGCGGCGAGCAAGGCGGCCATCGGCATGGTGGCGCGCTGCTTCGCCGTGCGGCTCGCGGAGGACGGCATCCCCGTCTTCGAGATCCGCCCGGGCGTGATCCGCACCGACATGACCGCACCCGTCGCGGCGCGCTATGCGCAGCGGATCGCGGAGGGGCTCTCGCCCATCCGCCGCTGGGGCGAGCCGGAGGACGTGGCGAAGGCCATCGCCGGGCTGCTCACGGGCGCGATCCCCTTCTCGACCGGCGACGCCTTCCATGTGGATGGCGGGCTGCACCTGCACCGACTGTGATGCGCATCGACCCGGCGCTGCTGCGCTACGAACAGGTGGAGCCCGGCCTGACGTACGAGACGGGCGGGATCACGGTGACCGAGGGCCACATCCTCGGCTTCGCCGGGCTGACGGGCGATTTCTTCGACATCCACATGGACGACGACTATGCGCGCGGCCTCGGCTACCCCGGCCGCGTGGCGCACGGGCTGCTCGGGCTCGCGCTCTGCGACGGGCTCAAGAACCGCGCGGGGGTGCGCTTCGCGGCCATCGTCTCGCTCGGCTGGCGCTGGTCCTTCACCGGGCCGATCCTGGCGGGCGACCGCATCCAGGCGCGAGTCACCGTGCTGTCGAAACGTCCGACCCGCAATCCGGCGCGCGGCATCCTGACGCTCGGCTTCGAGCTGCTGAACCAGCGGGGCGAGGTCGTGCAGAAGGGCGAGAACGACCTGCTGGTCCACACGCTACAGGTCGACGAAGGCGCCTGACCCGGCGCTCTCCAGCATCGCCTCGATCAATCGCAGCACGGGCAGGCCGGTGATGCCGGCATTGGACGGCGCGCGCCCCTCGGCCATGGCGTCCAGCATCTCCATCCACATCGCGCGGTGCGGGCCGTGGTCGAAGGCCATGGGATCGGCCCCGCCGCCGCCGGAGAGGCCCCGGTCCAGCACCTCCGGCGGGCGCCCCTTGACGTGCAGCTCCAGTCGCTCGGCCACCAGCATGGCGCTGCCGCCGGTGCCGGCCAGCTCGATGCGTTCGGGGAAGCCGGGCTCGGCGACCGTGGTGGCGTCCACGGCGCCGATCGCGCCGCTCGCGAAGCGCAGTGCGGCGGCGGCGATGTCCTCGGTGTCGATGGCACGCAGGGGCGAGGTGCGCGCGAAGGCCGCCACGCGCGTGACCGGCCCGGCCAGGTGCAGCAGCAGGTCGAGGGTGTGGATCGCCTGGGTCAGCAGCACGCCGCCCCCGTCACGCGCCCTGGTGCCCCGCCCCGGCTGCGCGAAGTAGGCCGCGTCGCGCCACCAGCGGATGCTGGCCGAGCAGGAGAGCAACCCGCCCAGCTCACCCGCCGCGACCGCCTGCCGCAGGCGCAGCGCGGCCGGCCGGAAGCGGTGCTGGAAGACGACGCCGAGCGTGACGCCATGCCGCCCGGCCAGCGCGGCCAGCGCCTCGGCGCGGGCGTGGGTGACCTCGAGGGGCTTCTCGACCAGCAGGTGCTTGCCGGCCCGCGCCGCGGCCTCCGCCACCGCCAGGTGCGCGCCGGGCGGGGTGAGCACCAGCACGAGGTCGAGCCCTGGCGCGGCGAGCAGCGCATCCTGGCTCGCGAAGACGGGCGCCTGCCACGCCTCGGCGAAGGCGGCGCGGCGGGCGGGGCTCGGCGACCAGCCGCCGACCAGCCGCACGCGGCCCGCCGCCTCAAGGTCGCGGATCGCGCGCAGGTGGGGCGTGGCCGCCATGCCGAGCCCGATGATGCCGATGCCCGTCAACCCCCACCCTCCCGCAGCGCCGCGAGGCACAGCACGTTCATCTCGTTCTCGTAGGCCAGGCCCGCCGAGAGCGGTGCCTCCAATGAGTGCCGCAGGGCGGCCTTCACCGCCTGCACGGCGACCGGCGGCAGCGCGGCGAGGCGCCGGCAGAGCGCCATCGCCTCCTGCTCCAGCGCCGCATCCTCCACCACCTGCTCGACGAGGCGGAGCCGCAGCGCCTCCTCCGCCCCGACCTGCTCCCCCGTGAGGAGAAGGCGCATGGCCTGGCCGAGGCCGACCAGGCGCGGCAGCAGCTGGCTCGCCCCGCCCCCGCCGACCCAGCCGCGCGTCACCTCCGGGAAGCCGATGCGGGCGCTGCGGCCGGCGATCCGGATGTCCGCGGCCAGCGCGAGCTCGAAGCCGCCGCCAAGCGCCCAGCCCTTCACCGCGGCGACCACGGGCTTGCGGATGGAGCGCACCGCGCCCGGGTAGTCCGGACGATGGCGGAAGTCCCAGGGCGTGGCGAAGGCCTCGATCGCCTTGAGGTCCATGCCCGCGCAGAAGGCGCGGCTGCCGGCGCCCCGCAGCATCACGGCGCGGATGGCGTCATCGGCATCGATGGCGCGGGCATGGGCGCCCAGCTCCTCGGCCATCGCATTGGTGATCGCGTTGTGCTTGGCGGGGCGGTCCAGCGTCAGCACCGCCACACCCTCCGCGCGGTCGAGCGTGACCCGCCCGTCCATCCCGTTTCCCTCCCCGGCCCAGGCCGGATACGGTAGCGCGAAGAACGGATGAGGGAACGGGCCGGATGCGCCGGGCGACGCCAGACGAGGCCGCATCGCTGGTGCGGGACGGCGACACGCTGCTGATCGGCGGCTCCGGCGGCGGCCATGCCGTGCCGGAGGCGCTGCTGGCGGCGCTCGGCCGGCGCTTCCGCGAGGGCGGCGTGCCGCGCGGCATCACGGCGCTGCACCCGGTGGGGGTGGGGGATGGCGGGCAGCGCGGCCTCGGCCACCTGGCGCAGCGGGGCCTGCTCAAGCGCAACGTCGCGGGCAGCTACGTGAATTCCCCGCCCATCGGGCAGATGGCGCTGCGCGACGAGATCGAGGCCTGGTCCCTGCCGCAGGGCGCTCTCAGCCAGCTGATGCGGGAGATGGCGGCAGGCCGCGCCGGGCTGCTGACGAAGACCGGCCTTCACACCTTCGTGGACCCGCGGATGCAGGGCGGGCGGCAGAGCGCCTCGGCCACCGAGGGCCTTGTGGAGCTCGTCAGCTTCCGCGGCGAGGAGTGGCTGTTCTACAAGCCCTACCACGTCGACGTCGCCTTCCTGCGCGGCACCACGGCGGACGAGGACGGCAACGTCTCCATGGAGCAGGAGGCGGTGACGCTCGAGATGCTGTCGGAGGCGCAGGCCACGAAGCGCTGCGGCGGGCTCGTCGTGGTGCAGGTCAAGCGCATGGCGCGGCGCGGCAGCCTGCACCCGAAGATGGTGAAGATCCCCGGCATCCTGGTGGACCTGGTGGTGGTGGTGCCGGACCAGGAGCAGACCTTCCTCACCCCCTATTCGCCCGCCTATTCGGGCGAGATGCGCGTGCCGCTGGACGACATCCCCGTCCTGCCGCTCGATGCGCGCAAGGTGGTGGCGCGGCGCGGCGCGCTGGAGCTGTTTCCGCGCGCCGTGTGCAACCTCGGATCCGGGATCTTCACGGGGCTGGCGAATGTCGCGGCCGAGGAGGGGTGCCTCGATGCCGTCTGCCTGACCAACGAGCAGGGCAACATCGGCGGTGCGCCGGCCAGCGGCGGCGAGGCGGGCGCGGCGATGAACCCGGATGCGCAGCTCGACCAGCCCTACCAGTTCGACTTCTACGACGGCGGCGGGCTGGACCTCGCCTTCCTCTCCTTCGCCGAGTTCGACGCGGCGGGGAACGTGAACGTCTCACGCTTCGGAGGCAGGCTGATCGGGCCTGGCGGCTTCATCAACATCAGCCAGAACGCGCAGCGCGTGATCTTCGGGGGAACGCTGACGGCCGGCGGGCAGCCGAAGGCCGTGGCGCAGGTGGAGCAGGTGACCTTCTCCGGCCCCTATGCGCGGAGCCGCGGCCAGCCGGTGCTCTACGTGACGGAGGCGGCGGTGTTCCGGCTGGGCGAGGCGGGGCCCGAGCTGGTGGAGATCGCGCCGGATCTCCGCCCGGACGACCTCACCGCCCGCATGGGCTTCCGCCCCGCCATCGCCCCGGACCTTCGCCCGATGGACCCGCGCCTGTTCCGCGAGGCACCGATGGGCCTCGCGGCCGACATCGCGGCGAAGCCGCCGAAACCCGGGAGCCCCCGCCTCGCGGCGCTGCGATAGGGCTGCTCACGTAACTAGGTGGTTCCCAAGCGGCGTGAGATCGGTCTAGCCTCGCCGCCGCAAGCCGGGACCACAGCCGGCGACCAGAGAGGAGACAGTCCATGGAACGTCGTGCCCTGCTCGGCGCCATCGGCGCCGCCGGCCTTCTCGCGGCGCCGCGTGTCGTGCGCGCCCAGGCGCCGGTCACGCTGAACGGCGCCAGCCAGTTCAACGACGAGCACGTCTTCAACCGCACCATGAAGCGGTTCCAGGACCTGGTCGTGCAGTACTACGGCCGCCCGGTGAACTTCGTGATGCACAACAACAGCTCGCTCGGGCTCGAGAAGCAGTTCTTCGAGTACATGTCGGCCGGGCGGGCGGTGGACTTCGCCATCGTCAGCCCGGCGCACATGTCCACCTTCAGCCGCGCCGCCCCGTACATCGACGCCCCCTTCCTGTTCCGCGACCTCGCGCACTGGAACCAGGTGCTCGACCAGGACATCCTGAAGCCGGTTGCCGACGAGGTGGAGCGCCGCGCCCGCGTGGCGCTGATCGGCTATGCCGGGGGCGGCGTACGCAACATCTTCTCCAACCGCCCGGCCCGCAACATGGCGGAACTGCGTGGCCTGCGCGTGCGCGTGCAGGGTGCCCCGATCTGGAGCCGCACCTTCCAGGCGATCGGCATGGCGCCGCAGGTCATCGCCTACAACGAGATCTACAACGCCATCCAGAACAACGTGATCGAGGCCGGGGAGAACGAGGCCGCGGGCGTGGAGCAGATGCGGTTCTACGAAGTCGGGCCGAACCTGCTGATGACAGAGCACGCCATCACCATCCGCCCGCTCTGCTTCTCGGTGCAGACGCTCCAGCGCCTGCCGCGCGAGCTGCAGGAGGCGATCCGCCGCGCGGGCCGCGAGGCCGGGGCGTTCGGCCGCCAGGCCGAGAGCAGCGAGGACGGCCAGAAGATCGCAGCCCTGGAACAGGCCGGCCGGCTGCGCAAGATCCCCTTCACCGAGCGCGCGCAGATGAACGCCGCCGTACAGCCCGTGATGGCCGCCTATGCCCGCGAGATCGACGCGGAGAACATCCACAGCCGCATCGCGGCACTGAGCGCGTAGCACCACTTCGCCGGGGCGGCTTCCGCGCCGCCCCGGCGCCCTCTCCTCCCGCACCGAAGGAACCCGACCCGCATGGCGCCCACCGGCGCGCGCGGCGTGCTTCGCCGCATCAGCTCGGCCTATGCAAGGCTGCTCGACATCCTCCTGGTCATCTCCGTCGCCTCCATCATCCTGCCGGTCACATTGCAGATCCTCGCGCGCTTCACCGACTTCCTGCCGCGCTACATCTGGACCGAGGAGCTGGCGCGCTTCCTGCTGGTCTGGATGGTCATGATCGGCAGCATGATCGGGGTGCGCGAGGGCACCCACTTCAACGTGGACCTGTTCCAGAACCTGCATGGCCGGACGAAGGCGGCGATGGACATCCTTGCGGCGGTCTTCGTGCTGGTGCTCGGCTACGTCTTCATGGTCTATGGGTGGGAGTTCACGGACAATGCCTGGTTCCGGATCAGCGAGCTGGCCGAGTTGCCGCTCTGGACGATCCACATGGCCTGGCCGATCGCCGGCGTGACCTGGATCCTCTTCGCGGGCGAGAGGGTCTGGGACGACCTCCAGGTCCTGCTGCGTGGCGAGAAGGCGGCCCGCTGATGGGCGCCTCCACCCTGGCCACCGGCGAAGCCGCGTGGATCATGTTCGGCGTCTTCTTCGCGCTGCTCGCCCTGCGCGTGCCGGTCGCGGTCAGCCTTGGCATCGCCTGCCTGCCCGCGCTGATCATCGAGGACCGCCTTTGGCCGATGATCCTGGTGCAGGAGACGTTCAACTCCTTCAACTCCTTCATCCTGCTGGCGGTGCCGTTCTTCCTGCTGGCGGCCAACCTGATGACGGCGGGCGGGATCACCGACCGGCTGGTGAGGCTCTCGCGCACCATGGTCGGGCACCTGCCGGGCAGCCTCGCGCAGATCAACGTCGTCCTGTCGGTGTTCTTCGCCGGCATCTCCGGCAGCTCCACGGCCGATGCCGCGAGTCAGGGCAAGCTCTTCATCGAGGCGCAGATCAAGGAGGGGTACGCGCCGAGCTTCTCAGTCGCCATCACTGCGGTGTCCTCGGTGCTGGCCGTGGTGATCCCGCCCTCGATCCTGATGATCGTCTGGGGCGGCGTGCTGACGACCTCGATCGGCGCCCTGTTCCTCGCCGGTGTCATCCCGGGTCTGGCTCTCGCGCTGGTTCAGATGGGGACCGTCCACGCCTATGCGAAATCGCGGGGCTACCCGACCTACGAAAGGGCAAGCTGGGGGGAACTTGCGCACGCCCTCTTCATCTCGGTTCCCGCGCTCATGACCCCGTTCATCATCATCGGCGGCAAGGTGTTCGGCTGGTTCACCCCGACGGAGGCCGCCTGCGTGGCCGTGCTCTACGCGCTGGTGCTGTCGGTGCTGGTCTACCGCAAGCTCGACATGCGGCGGCTCTACACGGCGTTCAGCGAAACCGGGCGCTTCGCCGCCATCACGCTGTTCTGCGTCGGCACCGCCAGCGCCTTCGGCTGGTTGATGGCCTTCTACCAGATCCCACAGGCGGTGTTGGCCGGTGTCTCCGCATGGGAGATGGGACCGGTGGCGGCTGGCTTTTTCATCGCAGCCGTTTTCCTCGTGGTGGGCTGCTTCCTGGACGCCATCCCGGCCATCATCATCGTCGGAACCATCCTGCAGCCCGTCGCTGCCGCGGCCGGCCTTCACCCCGTGCATTTCGCGATGATCAGCATCGTGAGCCTTGCGTTCGGGCTGGTGACGCCACCCTATGGCCTCTGTCTCCTGATCTGCTGCTCCATCGCGAACCTTCGGCTGGTGGACGTTCTGAAGGACGTCTGCATCATGCTGCTGCCGATGCTCAGTGTGCTGGTCTCGCTGATCCTCTGGCCCGAGATGGCGTTGCTGCTGCCGCGGCTGCTGGAGCCGGACTTCCTGCAATGAGGGCGGCCGGCGGGATCTAACCGACGACCGCCTCCGCCTCGATCTCCACCAGATAGGAGCCGACGAGCCGCGCGACTTCCACCAGCGTGTTCGCCGGGCGCGCCGCGGCGAAGACGCGGCCGTGCACGCGGCCCACGGCCTCCCAGTCGTTCGCGTCGCGCAGCCAGATCCGGGTCTGCACCACATCCTCCATCGTCCCCCCCAGCGCGTCCATCGCGGCGGCGATCTTGTCCAGGATGTAGACGGCCTGCGCCCTGGCGTCGCCCGGCGCCACGACGGCACCGTCCGTGTGCGTCGCCGTCGTGCCGCTCACCAGGATGCGGCTGCCGATGCGCACGGCGCGGCTGTAGCCGCACGCGGCTTCCCAGACGCTGCCGCTGTCCACGCGCAGCCGCCCGGGGCGGAACTCTGTCGCGGCGTAGGGCCGGGGCAGGGCGCCCAGGTGGTGACTCAGGTCGCCCGAGGCGGTCAGGAAGGGCGGGCGGCGGTACTCGTCGCCGCAGTCGCCGGGGATGCGCGCCGGGAGCGCGTGGCGCAGCCTCTCCCGGTCCTCCTCGTCCAGCGTCAGGGAGAAGACGCGCGCATTGTCGGCGCGGTGCTCCGTCTCCGTCAGCCTCGCGCCGACGATCACGGCGCCCACGGCCGGGTGATCCAGCACCCAGCGCGTGGCGACGTTGGAGACGGAGACGCCGTGCCTGCGCGCGATGGCTCCCACCTCCCGCAGCAGGCCCTGGAAGGGCGCCCAGCCGCCGGCGGCCATGATGAAGCGGCGATACTTCATCTTGGACCAGTCGGCGATGTCGGCCTCCGCCGGTTCGTCGCGCCCGATCCAGCGCTCGGACAGGAAGCCGCCACCTAGGGTGCCGTAGGCCAGCAGGCGCACGCCGTTCGCCAGGCAGAGGGCGGACATCTCCTCCGCCGCGCGGCGGTCGAGCAGGGAGAAGGACACCTGGTTGGTCGCGACCGGCACGCCGTGGCGGATGGCGACGTGCAGGTGGTCCGTGTCGAAGTTCGTGACGCCGATGTGGCGCAGCGCGCCCTCTTCCCGCATCGCCGCCATCTCGCGCAGCGCGTCGATCCAGGCGGGGTGGTGGAAGCTCCACCAGTGGAACTGCATGAGGTCCGGCACGCAGCCCAGCCGCTCGATGGAGCGGCCGACGCCCTCCCGCACCACTTCGCGGGTCATGGGGCCGGGGGTGGGCACCCATTTGGTGAAGACGGCGGCACGGCCACCGGCCCCGCGGAACCTGGAATAGATCAGCTCGGCGCCGCCGTAGTGGTCGGCCATGTCGAAGGCGTCGAAGCCATCGGCCGCGTAGCCGGCCAGCGCGCGGGCGGCCGCGGCGTGGTCCAGGCTGCGGCCGTCCCTCTCCTGGTCCGCCACCTGCCAGAGGCCGGTGACGAGGCGCGGCGCCTCGAGCCCCGGCGCCAGCATCACGCGTGGGACGCGCATCAGCGCGGCAGGCGGCGCTGGACCTCCTGCACCTCCTCGGTCGTCATCTGGCCGATGGTGGTGATCTCGCCGTTCTGGATGCGCCACTTGCGGAAGGGGCCGGTGATGTCGCCGTTCTGGTCGAACTCCACCGGGCCGATGACGCCCACGTAGCGGATGCGCTGCCCGGCGCGGATCAGTTCGAGAGCGCGGCGGAAGCCGTCAGGGCCGGCATGCACCACCTCACCCCCCGGACCCGTCACCTCGCGGATCGCGTCGCGGATCGCCTGCGCCTCGAAGCGACCGGCGCGGGCGATGGCGAGGCCGAGGATGGCGGCCGCGTCGAAGGCCCGGTCCGCCGCCGGCGCGCCGGCGCCGAAGCCGCCCGACATGGCCGGGTAGGCCTGCCCGAAGAACTCGGTGGAGGGCGTGGAGACCGTGCCGGAGGAGGTGCCGAAGGCGTTGTTCAGGAAGCGCGGGCCGACGTCGCGGATAAAGTCGGCACTGTTCATGCCGTCGTTCAGCAGGAAGGTCTGCGCGCCGCCCTGCTGGATCCAGGTGCGGGCGATGGTGGTGCCGTCGCCGGGGTAGGAGACGAGGTAGAGCGCCGGCGGGTCCCCGCGCAGCGCGCGCGTCACCTCCGGCCCGTAGCCGGCCTGGCCCTGGTTGTAGGGCGTGACGGAGGTGATCTGCCCGCCCAGCGCCTCGTAGGCGCGCCGGAACTCGTTCACCATGTTCACGCCGAAGTCGTTGTTGACGTGGATGATGGCCAGCCGCCGCAGCCCCTGGTCCATGGCGTAGCGCGCCGCCGCCGTGCCCTGCAGCGCGTCGGAGGTGATGGTGCGGAAGAACCAGCCGCGCGTCTGCCCCTCCGTCGCCATGCGGGTCAGGGTGGGCGAGGAGGAGGCGGGCGAGATCTGCACCACCCCGGCCGGCCCTGTCACCGACGTCACGATCGGGATCGAGACGGAGGAGATGATGCCTCCGATGATCGCCGGCACGCGCCGCAGGTCCACGAGCTGCCGCGCCTGGTCCACGGCGACGCTGCCCTGGCTCTGCGCATCGCGCAGGTCGATGCCGAGGCGGCACCCCGCGATGCCCTGCGGCCCCGCCGCATTGTTCATCTCGTTGAAGGCGAGTTCGGCCGACTTGGCCGCAGCCTGTCCGAAGCGCCCGGCGGAGCCGGTGAGCGACACCACCATGCCGACCGTGTGCGTGCAGGATGGCGCCTGCGCCACGGCCGGCTGGGCGGCGAGCGCGGCAAGGGCGGCGGTGGCGGCAAGCGCCGCACGGCGGGTCAGGGCGGCAAGGCGCACGGCGACGTCTCTCCTTCTCGCATCGTTGGGCGCAGTCTCGGCAGAAGGTGGACGGATGTCCATGGGGGCGTTCACGCCGGCGGCGGGGTGATCCAGGTCTCCTGCACATGCAGCCATGTCACGCGTGCGGCCTCCACGCGAAGCAGGGCCGTCGCGCGCCGGGCCGTTTCGGCGGGAAGCCATTGCCGCTCCACATAGCCGACCAGCACCAGGCCGCCGGCCGCGTGCAGCGCTTCGGCCTCCTCCACGGCGATCCGGAAGGCCCCGCCACGGACGGCGCGGCCGGTGCGCAGCATGGCGAGCGTGCCGTCGCGATCGTAGAGGCGGCCGCTCGGGTGAACCATGTGGAAGCCGGGGGCGAAGGCGGCTTCGAACCGGCCGAAGTCGCCATGCCCTGCGCCGAGCCAGGACTCGAACACGCGGTGGAGGTCCACGACCTCCGCGATGGCGGCGGCGGCGGGGTCAGTCACGGTTCAGGTTGTAGTTCATGATGCGCCCGTGCCGGCCGTCCCGGTCGCGCTCCAGCGTGTAGGTGTCGCCCAGCGGTCCCTGCGCCTGGTCCAGCACCGCCTGGATCGCGGCCCGGTCGGCGTGGTCCAGCCCGAAGCGGAAGGCCGAGAGGTTGTCCGCCAGGTGGTCGGCATAGCGTGCGCCGACGATCGCGCCCGCCACATGCGGCCTGTCCAGCACCCAGCGCGTCGCGACCGCCGTGATGGAGGCGCCATGCTTCCGTGCGATGCCGTCGAGTGCGCGCAGCAGCGCCTGGAACAGCTCCCAGCCGCCGAAATCCTCGATGATCAGGAGATACTTGACGAGGGAGCGGTTCGCTGGCGGCTCCGTGGGCCGCGGCTGGCCGAGCCACCGCGCGCTCAGGAATCCACCCGCGACGGTCCCGTAGCACAGCAGCTTCATCCCGGTGCGGGCGCAGAGCGCGGCCAGTCCGCTCTCCGGCCGCCGGTCCAGCAGCGAATACTGCACCTGCATGGAGGCGACGGGCACGCCCGCCTCGATCATCGCGGCCGTGGCCGGCGTGTCGAAGTTCGTCCCGCCGATCAGCCCGATCTTGCCGCGGCGCTGCAGCTCCCGCAGGTGCAGCGCCGTCTCGACGAAGCGAGGCTGCGCATAGTCCCACCAGTGGAACTGGACGAGGTCCAGCCGTTCCTGCCGCAGCCGCATGAGGGAGCGGTCGATGATGCGCTCCACATAGGCGGCGTCCAGCGTCGGCAGCGCGTCCCAGTCCGGCACGAACTTGGTGTGGAGCCTCAGGCGGGCCCTGTCCTCCGCCGGCAGGCCGGCGCGGAACTCGCCGTACATCTCCTCGACGCCGGTGTAGATGTCGGCGCCGTCGAAGGTGGTCACGCCCGCATCGAGGAAGGCGCGCATGTCCGCGACGGCGCGGGCCCGCTCCACCGGGCCATGCCCGCCGGCGAGCTGCCAGCCGCCCCGGATGAGGCGTGAGATGCGGTAGCCGGGCGCGAGCTCCGCCGTCTCGACCGTCACGCGGAGGGATCCTTCAGCGGCACGGCGGTGGTCTCCGCATGGCGGAAGCGGCGCAGCCGTGTGCGGGTGATGCGGAAGCGGCCGGGGCAGTTCGGGTCGGGGCAGGCGACCTCGGCATCCGTGCTCATCCAGTCATGCGGGTGCGTCGGCCTCTGCTTGGCGGGCAGCAGGGGCAGCAGGGCCGCGAGGGAGTAGAGGGAGAAGCCCTGGCCGGGCGGCAGGTGCAGCATCTCCCCCTGCAGCTCGAACGCGTCCCCCGGCTTCGCGCCGCACCAGAGCTTCGCACCCGGCTGCGCCACCTTCTCGACCCGCAGGTCCCAGAGATCGAAGGCATCATCCATGGCGTGTTGTCGCCCAGGGAGCACGGCACCGCAACGGGGGGCTTGACGCGGGCGGGACCGCGCGCCCCATTGCCGGGGTGGGGGACGAAGCGGCGGGATGCTCGAGGCGCGGGGGATCGTGAAGGCGTTCGGCGGCCACCGCGCGGTGGACGGCGTGTCCTTCACCCTGCAGCGCGGCCGCATCACGGGGCTGATCGGACCCAACGGCGCGGGCAAGACCACGCTGTTCAACCTCGTCGCCGGCACGATGCGCCCGACCGAGGGCACGCTGACGCTGGAGGACGCCCGGATCGACGGGCTCCGGCCCGACGAGGTCTTCGCACGCGGCCTTGGCCGCACCTTCCAGATCCCGCGCCCCTTTCCGGCCATGACGGTGCTGGAGAACGTGATGCTCGCCCCCCGCGCGCAGCAGGGGGAGCGCTTCTGGGCCAACTGGCTGCGCCCCGGCGCCGTTGCGGCGCAGGAGCGGGCGGTGCGCGAGGCGGCGCGGCACTGGCTCGACTTCGTCGGCCTCTCGCGGCTGGAAGGCCAGCCGGCGCGCGTCCTCTCCGGCGGGCAGCGCAAGCTGCTGGAACTCGCGCGGGTGATGGTGGCGGAACCGAGGCTGGTGCTGCTGGACGAGCCGGGCGCCGGGGTCGCACCCGCGCTGCTCGAAACCATCATGGACAGGATCGCGACGCTGAACGCGCAGGGCGTCACCTTCCTGATCATCGAGCACAACATGGACCTGGTGATGACGCTCTGCCGGCCGGTCATGGTGCTGGCGCAGGGCCGCCTGCTGCTGGAAGGCGAGCCGGAGGCGGTGCGCCGCGACCCGCGTGTGGTGGACGCCTATCTCGGCACCGCGGCATGACCCCGGCGCTGGAGGTGCGGGATCTGGAAGCCGGCTACGAGCCCGGCCTGCCGATCCTGCGCCGCGCCTCGCTCGCGGTCATGCCGGGCGAGATCGTCGCGCTCCTCGGCCCGAACGGCGCGGGCAAGTCCACGCTGGTGAAGGCCTGCGCCGGGCTGGTGCCCGTCTCCGCCGGCCAGGTGCTTCTGGACGGGCGGGACATCACCCGCGTGTCCCCGCACCGGATGGTGCATGAGGGCCTGGGCTTCGTGCCGCAGACCGAGAACATCTTCGCCAATCTGACGGTCGCGGAGAACCTGGAGCTGGCAGCCGCCATCGTCCGCGCCGACCGCCGGGCGAAGCTCGGGCAGATGTACGCGCTCTTCCCGGACCTCGCCCGTCAGCGTCGCCTGTCGGCCGGCCGGCTCTCGGGCGGGCAGCGGCAGATGCTGGCCGTGGCCCGCGCCCTGGTCGCCACGCCGCGCCTGCTCGTCCTGGACGAGCCCTCCGCCGGCCTCTCGCCGCTGCTGGTCGGCGTGGTGTTCGAGCAACTGCGGCGCGTGCGCGAGTCCGGTGTCACCATCCTGCTCGTCGAGCAGAACGTGAAGGCCGCCCTCGCGCTCGCGGACCGCGCCGTGGTGCTGGTGGAGGGGCGGGAGAGGCTGGAGGGTCCGGCCGCCGCTCTCGCCACGGATCCGCGCCTCGGCGGACTCTATCTCGGCGCCGCGGCGGAGGCTCACTGACATGCTGCAACTCGTCGCCGATGGCCTGGTGGTCGGCTCCGTCATCGCGCTCGGCGCGGTGGGGCTGACGATGACCTACTCCATCCTGCGCTTCGCCAATTTCGGGCAGGGCGAGTTCATGACCTGGGGCGCCTACCTGGCCGTCTCGGCGCTGGCCCTCGCCCTGGCTGCGCTCGGCCTGCCGGAGATGCGGCCGGTCGGGCCCTTCTCCTTCGGCTGGCCTCTCATCCTGGCCATGCTCGTGGCCGCGGCAGGGACGGCGCTGATCGCCCTCGGCGTGGACTGGGCGCTGTTCCGCCGGCTGCGGCGGCACGGCAACGCGATCACGCTCGTCATCGCCTCCTTCGGCGCGGCGCTCGCGCTGCGCAACCTGCTGCAGTTCACCTACGGGACGCTGCCCGAGTACTACACGCGGGAGATCCAGATCGCGGTGCGGCTGGTGCCGCGGGACGTGCTGGGCGGCCTGCGCATCACGCCGGACCAGATGCTGGTGATCGGCCTCTCCCTCGTCCTCGTCGTGGCGCTGCACCTGTTTCTGGCGCGGACCACGCTCGGGCGTGCCATGCGCGCCACCGCCATGAACCCCGCGCTCGCCCGCGTGGCGGGGATCGACGTGGAGGCCGTGGTTCGGGCCACCTGGATCATCGGCGCGGGGCTCGCCGCCATGGCGGGCGTCATGGCGGGGCTGGTCGGCCAGATCCGCCCGATGCTCGGCTTCGACCTGCTGCTGCCGCTGTTTGCCGCGGCCATCCTGGGGGGCATCGGCTCCGTCTGGGGCGCGGTGCTGGGCGGCTACATCGTCGGCCTGGCGGAGAGCTTCTCCGTGCCGCTCCTCGGCGCCGAGTACCGCGCCGCGACCGCCTTCCTCGTGCTGATCGCCATCCTGCTGCTGCGCCCGACCGGCCTGTTCGGGGAGCGTGCATGAGATGGAGGCCGCGCTCTCCTACCTCGCCTTCTTCCTCGTCTTCGCCGGCATCTTCGCGGTGATGAGCCTCGGGCTGAACCTGCAATGGGGCTTCACGGGCCTGTTCAATGTGGGCGTCGCGGGCTTCGTCGCCGTCGGCGCCTATGCCTCCGCCCTGCTGACCGGCCCGCCGGAGCCGGGGCGCCTCGGCGGCCTCGGCCTGCCGATCGCTCTCGGCTGGCTCGCCGCCATGGCGTTCTCGGGCCTTGCCGCCCTCGTCGTGGGCGCGGCGGCGCTGCGGCTGCGGGAGGACTACCTCGCGATCACCACCTTCGGCATCGCGGTGGTGATCCAGCTGGTCGCGCTGAACGCGCAGGCACTGACGGGCGGCCCCTTCGGCATCCAGTCCATTCCGAAGCCGCTCGTCGGGCTGCTCGGCACGGGCTTCGCCTGGAACCTGGCCTATCTCGGCATCGTCCTGCTCGTGCTGGCGACCGCGTACATGGCGCTGGAGCGGCTGGTGGCCTCCCCCTGGGGCCGCGTGCTCCGCGCGATCCGGGAGGACGAGGCCGCCGCCGCCTCGCTCGGCAAGCATGCGCGTGCCTTCCGGCTGCAGGCCTTCGTCATCGGATCCATGCTGATGGGCCTGGGCGGCGCGCTCTACGCCCAT
Source organism: Acetobacteraceae bacterium (assembly GCA_035644895.1). Lineage (GTDB taxonomy): Bacteria > Pseudomonadota > Alphaproteobacteria > Acetobacterales > Acetobacteraceae > Falsiroseomonas. The sequence continues at coordinate 18,629 of DASQNQ010000290.1, forward strand.
TTCGTCGGCTACATCGCGCCGGAGGACTTCCTGCCGGTGCTCACCTTCCAGGTCTGGGCGATGCTGATCGTGGGCGGTTCCGGCAACAACCTGGGCGCCATCCTCGGCGCCGTGATCGTCTGGGCGATCTGGAGCGTCTCGGGCGGCCTGATCCGCGAGATCCTGCCCGCCTCCGAGCAGGCGCGCGGCGCGGCGCTGCAGGTGGTGCTGATCGGCGTGCTGATCGCCGCCGTGCTGCTGCTGCGCCCGCGCGGACTGCTGGGGGAGCGCGCGACCGTCTCCCGCCACCTGCAGGGGGCGCCGCACAACCGGTCGGATGCCACGACGAAGTAAGGGGCCGGCGCTGAGGCCCGCGATCCCGGCGCCGGGTTTTCCGCTGTGCCGGCCTGCCCCGTCCTGGTAGCGTCGGCGGCAACGCCATGTGCGACGCGAGGGCAGGCCGTTCGCGCGGCAACGACACGGGCGACAGGTAGGGAGATGCGACCATGCTGATGGGACGTCGTGCCGCGACGGGGCTGCTGCTGCTTGCGCCGGCCATTGCAAGGGCACAGGAGGCCTGGCCCAGTCGCCCGGTCACGATCGTCACCGGCTATGCGCCCGGCGGCCTGACCGACGTGATGACGCGGCTCATCGCGGAGCGCATGTCGCGCGAGATCGGGCAGCCCATCGTGGTGGACAACCGCCCCGGCGGCGCCACCGCCGTGGCCTCCACGGCCGTCGCGCAGGCGCGGCCCGATGGCTACACGCTGCTGATGGGCGCCTCGTCGCTCGCCATCAACCCGACCCTGCAACCCAACCTGACGCCGCGCGAGCCGCTGCGCGAGCTGGTGCCGGTCGGGATGGGCTATCGCAGCGCCTTCGTGCTGCACGTGCACCCCGACGTGCCCGCGCGCACGACCTCGGAGTTCATCGCTCATGCCCGCGAGCGGCCGGGCCGGATGAACTTCGGCAGCTCGGGGACCGGCGCGGTGAACCACCTCTGCCTCGAGCTGTTCCGCACCCGCGCGGGGATCGAGGTCGTGCATGTGCCCTACCGCGGCGGCGCGCCTGCGCTGATCGACCTGCAGGCGGGGCGGATCCAGGCCATGTTCCAGGCGGCGCTCGAGGCCATCCCGGCCATCCGCGACGGCCGGACGCGCGCGCTGGCCGTGTCCTCCGCCCAGCGCCTGCCGCTGCTGCCCGATGTCCCGCCGGTGGCCGAGGTGCTCCCCGGCTTCGATGCCGTGTTCTGGCAGGGCCTGTTCGCGCCCGCCGGGACGCCGGAGCCCGTGCTGGCGCGCCTGGGCGCCGCACTGCGCGCGACGACCGAGGACGGGCAGATCCGCGCCCGCATGGCGGAGCAGGGCGTGGCCGCCGAAACCGGCGACGCCGCGGCGCTGCGCCGCACCCTGGTCGAGGACACGGAGATGTGGGGCCGCCTGATCCGGGAGGCGAACATCCGGCCCGAATAGCCTCAGCCGCCCGCCGGGGCGAGGAAGGGCAGGGCCTCCCGCAGCACCGCTTCCGGCGCCTGGCGCTGCGGGAAGTGCCCGATGCCCGGCAGCACCACCCGGCTGTAGGCCGCCGCGAAGAGGTGCTCCTTGCCCTCGGACGTCTCCGGCGCGTTCGCCGGGTCCGCGGCGCCATGCAGCACCAGCGCGGGAACGCGGATGAGCGGGTCGGCCGCCAGCCGCGCTTCCAGCGCAGCGCAGGTCGGGTCCGCAGGGGCAAGGCCCCAGCGGCTGCGGTAGGAGTGCAGGACCACCTCGGCCCAGTCCGGATTGTCGAAGGCGGCGGCGGTCGCCGTGAACTCCGCCTCCGCCACGGGCCAGCCCGGGTTCCAGATGTCCCAGATGTGGCGGGTGAAGCCGCGCCGGTCGTGGCGCAGCAGCGCCTCCCCGCGCGGGAGCGCCATGTACCAGTGGTACCAGTAGTTCTGGACCTGCCGCAGCGACATGGGCTGGTCCGCCGCGTTGGTGCCCCAGCCGACGGAGACGGCGACGAGGCGGGCGACGCGCTCCGGCGCGAGGCAGGCCGCGATGTAGGCCGCGCGGGCGCCCCAGTCATGGCCGATGACCGTGAAGCGGCCGAGGCCGAGCGCGTCGGCGAACTCCAGCAGGTCGCGCCCGAGCGCCGAGAGTTGGCCCGACCGCATCGTGCCCGCATCGCGGAAGCGGGTGGGGCCGCAGCCGCGCAGCCAGGGCACGAAGGTCCGGAACCCGGCACCGTGCAGGGCCGGGAGCAGCCTGTCCCAGGTCCGCGCGTCGTCGGGCCAGCCATGGACCAGGATCAGGGGCGCGCCGTGCTCCGGGCCGGCCGCCTCGTAGCCGACATGCAGCTGCGCCGTCGTGGCAGCCAGAGTTGACGCCATGCCCGTGCTCCTTGTGCCTCGCCCATGCGCGGTCCGGCCAGCCCCTGCCCGGTCAGCGGGGCGGTGGCAGCCGGCGGACCCAAGACGTCATCGCGCGGAACAGGGCTTCGCTCCTTGCCCGATGCACCTGCGCGACCGGCGCATCCACGTGCGGGAGCGATGGGCGAGGCCGCGCCAGCTCCTGCGCGACCTCGTAGCGGTTGGCGCCGATGTCACGCAGCTCCCGGTCGTCGAGGGCGAGCAGCTCGCGGTCCTCCCGTGCCCGGCGGAGCGCCTCCGCGACGTGGATGCGGAGCCTCCGCCACGCGGTGCTGGCCTTTCCGCGGAGCGGATGACGGCCAGGCCGCGGCGGGTGGGTGCGTGCGGGCGCGCTTGCGCTGGGCATGGCTGGCCTCCGCGCCGGGGCATCCGGCGTGCCCACTTACTATTATCTTCGCCGGCAGGCATAATCGCCTTGTTGAGACGGACAGAGCCGACGGACCGTCATGAATAGGGCCTCCTTCTCGGACGAGATCGCCACCTTCGTCAGGGTGGTGGAGCGCGGCGGCTTCGCGGCCGCGGCGGACGGCACGGGGCTGACGCCCTCGGGTGTGTCCCGGACCGTGACGCGGCTCGAGGACAGGCTCGGCGTGCGGCTCCTGCAGCGCACGACCCGGCGCCTGACGCTGACGCCCGAGGGCGAGACCCTGCTGGCCAGGGGACGCGAGATCCTGGCCGCCATCGAGGCGGCGGAGGCGGAGGTCACCGCGGCACGCGGCAAGCCGCGCGGGCTGCTCCGCGTGAACACGAGCACCGCCTATGCGCGCCACCGGCTCGTCCCGCGCCTGGCGTCCTTCCACGCCCGCTACCCGGAGGTGACCGTCGAACTTTCCGTCAGCGACCGGCGGGTGGACCCGCTGGCCGGGCAGTTCGACGTCGTGATCCGGACGGGCCCCGTCGGCGACAGCCCGCTGATCGCGCGAAGGCTGGAGGAGGGGCGGCGCATCCTGTGCGCCAGCCCGCACTACCTTGCCCGGCGCGGCGCGCCGGAGGCGCCGGGCGACCTCGCACGGCATGACTGCCTGCTGCTGCAGGGGATCACGCGCCTGTCTGAGTGGCGCTTCCGGGAGGACGGCCGGGTCGTCGGGCGCTCCATCACGCCCGCCATGACCTGCGACGCGGCGGAGATCCTGCTCGACATGGCGCTCGCGGGGCTCGGCATCGTGCGGCTCGCCAGCTTCATGCTGCAGGAGGCGCTGCGCGAGGGCCGCCTCGTGCCCGTCCTGGAGGCGCATCACCTGCCGGAGCGGGTGCCGGTCACCGCGCTCATGCCCCCTGGCCGGCAGAACCTGCCGCGCGTCAGGGCCTTCCTGGACGTCCTGGCGGCACGGGCGGCCCCTGCGGACGAGCGACACGAGCTGCCGCCGTGACGCGCCGGGAGGACCAGCCCCGCCACGGCCGGCACCGGCCGGATCACGCCCGAGGACTGGACCGGCGTCGAGCAGGGCATCGCGCGCTCCCACGGCATCTGCATGACCATGGGCACGGCGAGCGCGACGACCGCGATCATCGAGGCGATGGGCTTCACCCTGCCCGGCTTCTCCTTCGTGACCGCCCGTGACTCGACTCACCCGCGCATGCCGGCGGCAACGGGCCGGCGCATCGTGGAGATGGTGTGGGAGGACCTGGTGCCCGCGCGCATCGCGGCGGAAGCGGCTGAGCCGCTCGGTGCCGGTCATCGGCAATG
>DASQNQ010000291.1:0-2908 GCA_035644895.1 Acetobacteraceae bacterium
CACCTGCGGCGCGGCGAGGCCGATGCCGGGCGCGGCATACATCGCCGCGAGCATGCGCGGGGCCAGCGCGCGCACCGCGTCGCCGTCGGCCTCGCCCACCGGCCGCGCCTTCTGGCGCAGCCGCGCATCGGGCATGATGAGGATGGGCAGCAGCGTTTCGGTCATGTTCGCGCCCCAGGTAGCGCCGCCCCTCGCGGGTTGCAACGCCCTCAGGGGGCGAGGCTTGCAAGCTCGCGCCCGCCGCGCCAAGTCTTGCGGGGTCCGCGTCGCTTCGGGGCGCGGGGCGCATGTCTCGCTCATCGGCAGGAGGCTTCATGTCACGGTCCTCGGTCTTCGGCTCGCCCCTGTTCCTGGGCTTCGACCATCTCGAGCAGATGCTCGACCGCGTCCAGAAGGGCGCCGATGGCTATCCCCCCTACAACATCGAGCAGATCGGCGAGCACCGCCTGCGCATCACCCTCGCGGTGGCCGGCTTCTCGATGGACGACCTGCAGATCACGCAGGAGGACAACCAGCTCGTCGTCCGCGGCCGGCAGCAGGAGGATGGGGAGGGCCGCGTGTTCCTGCACCGCGGGATCGCCTCCCGCCAGTTCCAGCGCGCCTTCGTGCTGGCCGAGGGCATCGAGGTCGAGGGCGCGTTCCTCGACAACGGCCTGCTGCATGTGGACCTGCGCCGCCCGGTGCCCGAGGCGCGGGTGAGGACCATCCAGATCGGCATCCGCGGCAACGGCGCCCAGAAGCCGGTGGTCGAGGGGCGCGCGATGGAGAAGGACCGGATGTCCGGGGGCTGAACGCCCCTGCGACTGAAAGCGTTCACTGCCGGGTGGTCCCTTGGGACGCCAGGCCGGGAGACATACGATGAACGACCATGACTTCGAGGGGGGCAGCGCCCCCACCCACCTGACCCATGCGACCCTGCGGCACATGTCGGTCCAGGACTTCGCCCGCCTCGGTGCCGAGGAGGTGGCCTACATGCGCCCGGTCGTGCTGAACGGCGCCAGGGCCATCTCAATCCACGCCGCCGACGGCACGCAGATCGGCGCCGCGCCCTCCGTCGCGCTGGCGGCGGCGGCGATCCGCCAGCACGAGATGGAACCGGCGCAGGTCCACTGACAGGCCGGCCGGGTTTCGGGGGTCAGGACGCTCCCGGATCCACCCATCCGATGTGCCCGTCCGGCCGGCGATACACCATGTTCAGCGCGCCGGACCCGCTGTTGCGGAACATGAGCGCCGGCGCGTTCTTCAGGTCGAGACGCATCACCGCCTCGCCCACCGACAGCCTTTCGATGCCGGTCACGCCCTCGGCCACGATCGCCGGGTGGTCCGGGGCGCCGGCGGCTTCGATCGGCGCATTCTCGGCCGGTTCGGGGTCCAGGACGATCTGGCGGGCGGGCTCGGCTGCGTCCCGCTTCGCGGCCAGGCCGCGCGCATGGTCGTTCACCCGCCGCCGGTAGCGGCGCAGGCGCTTGGCGATGTGGTCGGCTGCCTCCTCGAAGGCGCGCCGGGCGTCCGAGCCCTGGCCCTCCCCACGCATGAAGACGTCGCGCCCGGCCTTCAGGTTGATGTCGCAGCCGAAAGCGTGGCCCTTGGCGTCGCGGCTGAAGGTCACGTTCGCCTCCAGCGCCTGGTCGAAGTACTTGCGGGCGATGGCCGAGAGGCCGTCCCGGACATGCGCCTGCAACGCCTCCCCGGTGTCCACCTGCTTGCCGGCGACCGTGATGTGCATGGGGCCAGGGTTCCTTCCCTTCCATGGGAGAGGCCCCCCGGGAACCGGGCGGCTGCGGCCCGGTCAGGCCGGGACGGCCTTTTCCCGCTTGCGCTGGACGGAAGAGGGGATCCGCAGCGCCTCCCGGTATTTGGCCACCGTCCGGCGGGCGATGTCCACACCTTCCTTGCGAAGCCGTTCCACGATGGCATCGTCCGAGAGCACGTCCTCCGGCCGCTCGGCCGCGATCATCTCCCGGATGCGGAAGCGCACGCTTTCGGCGCTGTGGGCCTCGCCGCCCGCCGTGCCGGCGATGGCGGTGGTGAAGAAGTACTTCAGCTCGAAGGTGCCACGCGGCGTCGCGATGTGCTTGTTCGCGGTGACGCGGCTGACGGTGCTCTCGTGCATCGCGACCGCCTCCGCCACGTCGCGCAGGATCAGCGGGCGGAGATGCGCGACGCCGTGGCGGAAGAAGCCGTCCTGGCGGCGCACGATGTCGGCGGCGACCTTCAGGATGGTGGTCGCGCGCTGCTCCAGCGACTTCACCAGCCAGGTCGCGCTCTGCAGCCGTTCGGCCAGGAAGGCCTTGTCGTCGCGGTTCCGGCTGCCGACCACGGCGCGGGCGTGGAAGCCGCGGTTGACCAGCACGCGCGGCAGCGTTTCCGGGTTGAGCTCCACCGCCCAGCCGCCATCGTCGGTCCGGCGCATCAGCACGTCGGGCACGACCATCGGCGGCGGCGCCGCGTCGTAGTTGGCGCCGGGCTTGGGATCGAGCCGCTTGAGCTCGCCGATCATGTCGGCCAGGTCCTCGGGGTCCACGCCGCAGACCCGCATCAGGCCGCGCAGGTCGCGCCGCGCCAGCATGTCGAGATTGTCGAGCAGCGCCTCCATGCAGGGGTCCAGCCGGTTGCGGTCGGCGAGCTGCACGGCCAGGCATTCGCGCAGGTTCTGCGCGAACATCCCCACGGGATCGAGGCGCTGCATCCGCGCGCGCACCGCGGCGACGGTCGCCTCCTCGCAGCCCATCGCGGCGGCGATCGCCGCATCGGTCACCGGCAGCCGCCCGGCCGCGTCCACCATCGCCAGCATCTGGGCTGCGATCAGCCGCTCGCGCGGGTCGGAGAAGGTGAGGCGGATCTGCTCCGCCAGGTGCTCGCGCAAGGAGATGCGGGCATCGGCGAACTCCTCGATGCTGCCGAGCTC
>DASQNQ010000292.1:0-3520 GCA_035644895.1 Acetobacteraceae bacterium
CCACGCCCGCGATCAGGTTGCCATCGGCCACGAACCGGCCGCCCTGCCCCTTCTCGCAGAAGCCGAGGTCCTCCAGCTGGATCAGCACGGTGATGGTGAAGCTGTCGTAGATGGAGGCGTACTGGATGGCCGACGGCGTCAGCCCCGCCTCCTCGAAGGCGCGCGCGCCGGAGTAGCGCGCGGCGGACCAGGTGAGGTCGATGGTGCCGCCCGCCGTGTGCTTCAGCGCCTCCCCCGTGCCGCGGATCTTCACGCGCGGGCGGTGCAGGCTGCGCGCGATCTCGGGCCGCGTCACCACCAGCGCGCCGCCGCCGTCCGAGATGACGCAGCAGTCGAGGCGGTGCAGCGGGTCCGCGACCATCGGGCTGTTCACCACATCCTCGACGGTGACGACCTTGCGCAGCATCGCATGCGGGTTGTGCTGCGCATGGTGGCTGGCCGCGACCTTGATCCAGGCGAGCTGCTCCGAGGTCGTGCCGTATTCATGCATGTGCCGCATGGCGCAGAGCGCATAGCTCGCAGCCACGGTGCGGCCCATGGGCAGCTCGAACGGGTCGTCCGGCACGCCCGCGTTCTGCGCCCGCGCGCCCGTCCCCGTCGCCTGCCCCTCGCTCCGCGGCCGGCCGGCCAGCGTGATCAGCGCGACGTTGCACCGGCCGAGCGCGATGGCAGCGGCCGCATGCGCGACATGCGCAAGGTAGGAGGACCCGCCGATGTCCGTGCTGTCCACGTGCCGCAGCCGGTTCAGCCCGAGGTAGTCCGCCATGGAGAGCGGCCCCATGCCCGGCGCGTCGCCCGCGCAGAAGTAGCCGTCCACGTCCGCCTTGGTCAGCCCCGCATCAGCCAGCGCGCCGGCCGCGACCTCCGCGTGCAGCTGGGCGACGGAGCGGTCCTCGGCCTTCCGGGTCGGATGCTCGAAGGCTCCGACGATGTAGGCCGCTCCGTTCAGGCTCATGCAGGCTCCCCGCCTCGTTCCCCGCCCGGCACACTGCCCGGCCGACCCGGGTGGCGCAACAGGCCGCCGCCTGCGCTATAACCCCGCGGAAGACGGGAGAAACCCCATGGACGTCACCCCACCCGCCTCCCCTGCCAGCGTGGTGCTGGCCAATGCCGGCTACATGTCCGGCTTCGGCAACGGCTTCGAGACGGAGGCGCTGCCCGGCGCGCTGCCGGTCGGCCGCAACTCTCCGCAGCGCTGCGCCTACGGGCTCTACGCGGAACAGTTGAGCGGCTCACCCTTCACGGCGCCGCGCGCCTCCAACAGCCGCTCCTGGCTCTACCGCATCCGCCCGACGGTGCGGCACATCGGGCGGTTCCGGAAGGTGGACCCGGGCCTGTGGCGCACGGCGCCCTGCGCGGAGGAGCCGGACCTGCCGATCCAGCCGCTGCGCTGGGACCCGCTGCCGATCCCCTCCGAGCGCCTCTCCTTCCTGGAGGGCATGCGCACCATCACGACGGCGGGCGACGCGGCGGCGCAGTCCGGCATGGCGGCGCACATCTACACCGCGACGCGCGACATGCGCGACGAGGCCTTCTGGAACGCGGATGCCGAGATGCTGGTCGTGCCCGAGCAGGGTCGGCTGCGCATCCGCACCGAGTTCGGCGTGATCGAGGCCGAGCCCGCCGAGATCGCAGTGATCCCGCGCGGCGTGAAGTTCGCGGTCGACCTGCCGGATGGCCGCGCGCGCGGCTACGTCTGCGAGAACTACGGTGGCGCCTTCACCCTGCCGGAGCGCGGGCCGATCGGCGCGAACTGCCTCGCGAACCAGCGCGACTTCCTCTCGCCCGTCGCGGCCTATGAGGACCGGGACGCGCCGCACCAGGTCACCGTGAAGTGGGGCGGCACGCTGTGGCGGACGGAGATCGCGCACAGCCCGCTCGACGTCGTGGCGTGGCACGGCAACTACGCGCCCTACAAGTACGACCTGCGCCGCTACTCCCCGGTCGGGCCCATCCTGTTCGACCACGCGGATCCGTCCATCTTCACGGTGCTGACGGCGCCCTCCGCCACGCCGGGCACGGCGAACGTGGACTTCGTGATCTTCCCGGAGCGCTGGATGGTCGCGGAGAACACCTTCCGCCCGCCCTGGTATCACATGAACGTCATGTCCGAGTTCATGGGCCTCATCCTCGGGCAGTACGACGCGAAGCCGCAGGGCTTCGTGCCGGGCGGCTTCAGCTTGCACAACTGCATGCTGCCGCACGGCCCGGATGCCGAGGCCTTCGAGAAGGCCTCGACCGTCGAGCTGAAGCCGCACAAGCTCGAGAACACGATGGCCTTCATGTTCGAGACCTTCCTGCCGCAGCGCGTCACCACCTACGCCGCCGTGCTGCCGCAGCGGCAGGCGGGCTACCAGGACTGCTGGGAAGGCCTGCAGCGCCGCTTCGATCCGGGCCGCCCGTGATGGACGCGACGCACGATCCCGCCCGCCGCTCCCTCGTCGCCTCGGCCAACGGGCATCCGGACTTCCCGGTCCAGAACCTGCCCTTCGGCGTCTTCTCCCCGTCCGGAGGGACGCCGCGCGTCGGCGTGGCGATCGGCGACCGGGTGCTGGACGTGTCCGCGCTGCTCGCGGCCGGGCTGTTCGACGGCGCGGCGGAGGAGGCCGCGGCGGCCTGCATGGGCGCCACGCTCAACGCGCTCATGGCGCTCGGCGCCGCCCCGCGGCGGGCGCTGCGTGCGCGACTGTCGGAACTGCTGTCCGAGGGCTCGCCCGAGTGCGCGCGCGTCGAGGGCGCGCTGCACGCAATCGCCGGCTGCACGCTGCACCTGCCCGCGCGGATCGGCGACTACACCGACTTCTACGCGGGCATCCACCACGCGACGAATGTCGGCCGGCTGTTCCGCCCGGACAACCCGCTGCTGCCGAACTACAAGCACGTGCCGATCGGCTACCATGGCCGCGCCTCCTCCGTCGTCGTCTCCGGCACGCCGGTGCGGCGGCCGAACGGGCAGCGCAAGCCGGCCTCGGAGGAGCAGCCCTCCTTCGGCCCGTGCCGCAACCTGGACTACGAGCTGGAGCTCGGGATCTGGGTCGGTCCGGGCAACCCGCTCGGCGAGGCGGTGCCGATCGGGCGCGCGGCGGAGCACATCGCGGGCTACTGCCTGCTGAACGACTGGTCCGCGCGCGACATCCAGGGCTGGGAGTACCAGCCGCTCGGCCCCTTCCTCGCCAAGAACTTCTGCTCGACGGTCAGCCCCTGGGTGGTGACCCCGGAGGCGCTGGAGCCCTTCCGCATTGCCCAACCCCCGCGCCCCGAGGGCGACCCGCGCCCGATGGACTACCTGTGGGACGAGGCGGACCAGGCGCGCGGTGCCCTGGCGCTGGAACTCGAGGTGCTGCTGCTGACGCCCGGCCTGCGGGAGCAGGGGCTGCCCCCGCACCGGCTCTCGCAGGCGCAGGCCTCGGCGCTCTACTGGACGCCCGCGCAGCTCCTCGCGCACCACACATGCGGCGGTTGCAACCTGCAGCCGGGCGACCTGCTCGGCACCGGCACCATCTCGACGGCCGAGGAGACG
>DASQNQ010000293.1:0-9461 GCA_035644895.1 Acetobacteraceae bacterium
GGCATTCCTGCGCGCACCGCGCGGCGGAGCTGATGGCGATCGTCGCGGCGCTCGGCGCACACACGGAGATTCCCGCATGAGGATCGCGTTCTACGGGTCGAGCCTGCTCTCCTCCTACTGGAACGGCGCCGCCACCTACTACCGCGGCATGCTGTCGGAGCTGGCGCGGCGCGGCTGGCAGGTCACCTTCTACGAGCCCGACGCCTTCGGCCGGCAGCAGAACCGCGACATCGAGCCGCCGGACTGGGCGCGCGTCGTGGTCTGGCCCGCGACTTCGGACGGGCTGCGGGACGTGCTGGCGGAGGCCGGCGCCGCCGACGTCGTGGTGAAGGCGAGCGGCGTCGGCGTCTTCGACACGGAGCTGCTGGAGGGCGTCGTGGCCAACGCGCGGCCCGGTGCGCTGCGCCTGTTCTGGGACGTGGACGCGCCGGCGACGCTGGCGGAACTCCGCGCCGATGCCAGCCACCCGCTGCACCGTGCGCTCACGCTGCTCGACATGGTGCTGACCTATGGCGGCGGGCCACCCGTCATCGAAGCCTACGAGGGCTTCGGCGCGCGGCGCTGCGTGCCCGTCTACAACGCGCTCGACCCCGCGACGCACCACCCCGCCGCCCCGGATGCGCGCTTCGCGGCCGACCTGTCCTTCCTCGGCAACCGCCTGCCGGACCGGGAGGCGCGGGTGGAGGAGTTCTTCCTGCGCGCCGCGGCGCTGCGGCCGGAGCGCCGCTTCCTGATCGGCGGCAACGGGTGGGAGACGAAGGGGATGCCCGGCAATGTCCGGCACCTGGGCCATGTCTTCACCCGCGACCACAACGCCTTCAACTGCTCCTCCGCCGCGGTGCTGAACATCGCGCGCGACAGCATGGCGCAGGTCGGCTACTCGCCGGCCACGCGGGTGTTCGAGGCGGCGGGCGCCGGCGCCTGCCTCATCACCGATGCCTGGGTGGGCGTGGAGCAGTTCCTGCAGCCGGATCAGGAGGTGCTGGTCGCGCGCGACGGGCAGGACGTGGCGGAGCACCTGGCGGCGCTCACGCCCGAACGCGCCCGCGCCATCGGGGAGGCGGGGCGGCAGCGCGTGCTGGCCGAGCACACCTATGCAAGGCGCGGCGCGCAGGTGGACGCGCTGCTGCGCGAGGCGCTGGCCGCCGGGGCCGAGAGGAGCGCGGCGTGAGGCTCGTCGTCCTCGGGCTCTCCATCACCTCCTCCTGGGGCAACGGCCACGCGGTCACCTGGCGGTCCCTGCTTCGGGCCTTCGCGGCGCGCGGGCACGAGGTGCTGTTCCTGGAGCGCGACGTGCCCTGGTACGCCTCGAACCGCGACATGCCGGAGCCGGGCTTCTGCCGGCTCGCCCTCTACCGGGACCTCGATGATCTCTCGGCCTGGGCGGGGGAGATCGGGGCCGCCGGTGCGGTGATGGTCGGCTCCTACGTCCCGGAGGGCGTGGAGGTCGGGCGCATGGTCCAGCGCACCGCGCGGGGCGCCACCGCCTTCTACGACATCGACACGCCGGTCACGCTCGCGAAGCTCGCCCGCGGCGACCACGAATACCTCGCGCCGGAGCTGATCCCCGGCTTCGACGCCTACTTCTCCTTCACCGGCGGGCCGACGCTGGAGCGGCTGATGCGCGTCCACGGCTCGCCCGCCGCGCATGGGCTCTACTGCTGCGTGGACCCCGAGCGCTACCCGGCGCTCAGCCTGCCTCACCGCTGGGATCTCTCCTATCTCGGCACCTACAGCGCCGACCGGCAGCCGGTGCTGGAGCGGCTGCTGCTGGAACCCGCGCGCCGCGCGCCGCATCTGCGCTTCGTGGTGGCCGGACCGCAGTATCCGGCCGACATCGCCTGGCCCGCCAATGTCGAGCGGTTCGAGCATGTCTCGCCCGCCGACCACCCGGCCTTCTACGCCTCCTCCCGCTTCACCCTGAACGTGACGCGCGCCGACATGGTGCGCGCGGGCTGGAGCCCGAGCGTGCGGCTGTTCGAGGCCGCGTCCTGCGGCGCGCCGGTCATCTCCGACATCTGGGACGGGATCGAGGACGTGCTGCGGCCGGGGCGGGACATCGTGCTCGCGACGGGGCCGGAGGAGGTTCTCGGCACCCTGACGACCATGTCCGAGGCGCGGCGGCGCGCGATCGCCGGGGCCGCCCGCGACCGCGTCCTCTCGGCGCACACGGCGGCGCACCGGGCGGCGGAGCTGGAGGCGCATCTGCGCGCCGCCATGCACCGCCGGGCCGGGGGCCGGGGCGGCGCGTGGACAGCCAGGCAAGCTGCAACGGAAGGGGTCTGCCCGTGACGAACGGAAAGAGCAGGACCGTGCTCGTCGCGGGCGGCGCGGGCTTCCTGGGGTCCCATCTCTGCGACCTCCTGCTGGCGGAGGGCGCCCACGTCATCTGCCTCGACAGCTTCCTGACCGGGCGGCGCCGCAACCTGCGGCACCTGGAGCGCGACCCGCGCTTCGACCTGGTGGAGGCCTGCGTCACCAACCCGCTGCCGCCGCGCCTCGCGCGGCTCGGGCCGCAGCTCGACGCCGTGTTCAACCTGGCCTGCGCCGCCTCGCCGCCGCACTACCAGGCGGATCCGGAGCACACGATGATGACCTGCGTGCTCGGCACGCGGCACCTGCTGCAGCTGGCGGAAGGGACGGGCGCGCGGTTCCTGCAGGCCTCGACCAGCGAGATCTACGGCGACCCGGAGCACCACCCGCAGCGCGAAAGCTACTGGGGCAACGTGAACCCGACGGGCCCGCGCGCCTGCTATGACGAGGGCAAGCGCGCGGCCGAGACGCTCTGCTTCGACTACCGCCGCGCGGGCCGCGCCGACGTCCGCGTCGCGCGCATCTTCAACACCTACGGCCCGCGGATGCGCGCCGATGACGGGCGCGTGGTGTCGAACCTGGTCACCCAGGCGCTGGCGGGCGACGACATCACCGTCTACGGCGACGGCAGCCAGACGCGCTCCTTCTGCTACGTGGACGACCTGGTGCAGGGCCTGGCGCGGCTCGCGGCGCCGGGGGTGGTGCCGCAGGGGGCCGTGAACCTCGGCAACCCTGTGGAGCTGACGGTGGCGGAGCTCGTGGAGCGCGTGCTTGCGATGACGGGCTCACGCTCCCGCGTCGTGCGGCGGCCGCTGCCCGTGGACGACCCGCGCCGGCGCCGCCCCGACATAGGCGAGGCCGGGCGTCTGCTCGGCTGGCGCCCGGCAGTGCCGCTGGAGGTCGGGCTGAAGGCCACGATCGAGTATTTCGCGCAGGAGGAGGGGCGGGTGCTGCCGCTCCACCCGCCGGCCGTGAACGACGACACGCGCCGCCTCCGCCGCGCCGCCGCCGGCGGCTTCCGCGCGGGGCGCGAGGCCGTGCAGGGCCCGGAAGGAGCCGGCTGAGCGGCCCGGTTCAGGCCGGGACCATGCGCCCGATGCGGCGGCCGCCAAAGATGTGGACGTGGAAGTGCGGCACCTCCTGCCCGCCATCCTGGCCCATGTTCGACAGGATCCGGTAGCCGCCGGCCTCGAGCCCCAGTTCGCGCGCCACGTGCCCGACCGCACGCCAGAAGCCCGCGATCTCCTGCGCGCTGGCCTTGCCCGAGAAGTCGGCGAAGGAGACGTAGTCCCCCTTCGGGATCACCAGGACATGCACCGGCGACTGCGGGTTGATGTCGTGGAAGGCGAGCGCGAACTCATCCTCGTAGACCCGCTTGCACGGGATCTCCCCGCGCAGGATGCGGGCGAAGATGTTGGACGGGTCGTAGGGCGGCAGGCCGTTCGTGGACATGGCGGATCCCCTCTCCTGGCGGATCCCTTGTCGCCAAGCCGCGCGCCGCCCGCAATGGGGATCGGAGGCGCGCGGCGTCCCGGCCCGCCCGGGGTCAGCCCATGTTCCTGATCGTCTCCCCGCCCTTCACCTCGCGGCGGCGTCCGAACTGGGTCCGGAGAAGCCGGGCGAGCTTGCCGGCCGCACCCCGCACCGCCTCATCGGCCGTCGCGGCGGCGTGGTCGGCTCCCACCGGCTTTGCGTCCTTCGGCCGGGCCTCGAGGGAGCAGCGCAGGTCGGACGGGCCGTGCCCGCCGCGGTTCGCGTCCGTGACGTGGGCCTCCACGCGGGTGAGGTGCGGCGCGAGGTGCCGCAGGCGCGCCCGCACGATCCGCTCGACGCGCGCACCGAGCTGCTCGGTACCCCGGACGGAGGAGTCGGTGTTGAGGATGACCGGAAGGCTCACCCCCTCGGCCGCACTCTCGTCCGGCTCCGCGTCGTCCTCGTCCCCTTCGGCCACGTCATCCTCGGCCGCGTCGTGGCTGGCGGCGCGGGCGTCGGCGGCCTGGTCCCGGCGGGACCGGTTCTCGCGGAAGGCGCGATCGGTCTCGGACGGGCTGGCGCCGTCAGTGGCATGCGACTTCGAGGACCGCATGGGGTCCACGTGGCTGTGCTTCTCGTCGCGCTCCCCGCCGCCGCCCGACGTCATGCTGACGCGCGGGTTGGTGCTCACGGCATCCTCGGGATGGGCCGGATCCGGCTCGGGCACCGGCTTCGACGCGTCCTCGTGGCTCGCGCCAGGGCCGCCCCAACGGACCGTGTTCGGATGTTTCTTCGGCATGCAGGCCCCTCCGCAAGATGAGTGGCGCGAACGAGTGCCGGCGGAGGGGAGTTGCGGTGAGTACCTCGCCGCCGGGAGGCGGGCGGCATCCGACCGGCGCGGGCCGCTACCGGGCGTGCGGCGATGCCGGGCAGGATTCAGGGCAGCTTGGTGGTCCGCGCCGCCCGCACCACGCCCTTCGGGCGCGCCGCCTTCTCGGCGATGCCGGAGATGCCCTGCCGCCGCGCGAGCTCGGCCCAGACCTCCTCGGGCCGGATGCCGGCGTCCACCCAGACGACGACAAGGTGGTACAGAAGGTCCGCGCTCTCCAGCACCGTTGCGGCGCGGTGGCCCTGCGTCGCCTCGATGACGCACTCCACCGCCTCCTCGCCCAGCTTCTGCGCGACCTTTGCCGTGCCGCGCGCCATCAGCCGGGCGGAGTGGGAGCCTGCCACGTCGCCCGCCACGCGACGGCTCTCCACCGTGTCCCACAAGCGGTCGAGGATCGCTGCCTCCGCCTCTCCCCGCACGTCGAGCGGCTTCAGGGCGCCGGCACCGGCCTCCCTCGCGGCCTTGGGCAGCCGCAGCACCTCCGGCGCAGGGATGGTGGGCGGCAGGGGCAGCCGCGCCCGCTTCGCCACCTTCTTCGGCGCCTTCGAGGCCTTCCCGGCGGCCTTCCTGTCCGGCTTCGCCTTGCCCTGCTTGCCCATGCCCGCCCCTCAGGCCGCCGCATCCGCCGGCCGCACGGGCAACCCCGCCGCCGCCAGCGCCGCCTTCGCCTCGCCGATCCGCATCTCGCCGTAGTGGAAGACCGAGGCTGCGAGCAGCCCGGTCGCGCCGGCCCGCGCACCCTCCACGAAGTGCGCCGCCTCTCCCACCCCGCCGGAGGCCACGATGGGCAGGCGCACCGCCGCCCGCACGGCGCGCAGCAGGCCGAGGTCGAAGCCCGACTTCGTGCCGTCCCGGTCCATCGAGGTCAGCAGGATCTCCCCCGCGCCGAGCGCCTGGACCTGCCGCGCCCACGCGACCGCGTCGATGCCCGTGCCGCGGCGGCCGCCATGGGTGAACACTTCCCATCCCCCGGGCTGCACGGCACGCGCGTCGATCGCGACGACGATCGCCTGGCTGCCGAAGGCCTCCGCCGCGCGCCGCACCAGGTCGGGCTCGGCCACCGCGGCCGAGTTGACCGAGACCTTGTCGGCGCCGGCCAGCAGCAGGCGCCGCACGTCGTCCACGCTGCGCACGCCGCCGCCGACGGTCAGCGGGATGAAGACCTCCGCCGCCGTGCGGGAGACGACGTCGAGCATCGTGTCCCGCCCCTCGTGCGACGCCGTGATGTCGAGGAAGGTGACCTCGTCCGCCCCCTCCCGGTCGTAGGCGCGGGCCTGCTCCACCGGGTCGCCGGCATCACGGAGCGAGACGAAGTTGACGCCCTTCACCACGCGGCCGTCCTTGACGTCGAGGCAGGGGATCACGCGCAGCGCGAGCATGGGCAACCTCGCGAAAGGCCGGGGGCTTGGATCCGTTGCCGCAGCGCAGCACGCGGAGGGTCCGGGATGCGCCCGAAGCGCCCCGCGGTCAAGCCGCCGCGAGCCGCAGCGCCTCCGCCGGGTCCACCCGGCCGTCATAGAGGGCGCGGCCCAGGATCGCGCCGCCGATGCCCGCCCCCGCCGCCCGCAGCGCCACGATGTCCTGCGTGGAGGCGACGCCGCCCGAGGCGATGACGGGGATGCCCGGCACGGCGCGGGCGAGCGCCGCGGTCGCCTCCACGTTCACGCCGGACAGCATGCCGTCGCGGGCGATGTCGGTGTAGATGATGGCGGCCGGGCCGTCGGCCGCGAAGTCCTGCGCCAGCGCCAGCGCGGTGATCCCGCTTGTTTCCGCCCAGCCCTCGGTCGCGACCATGCCGTCGCGCGCGTCGATGCCGAGCGCCACGCGGCCGGGGAAGGCGCGGCAGGCGGCGCGGGCGAAGCCAGGATCCTTCACCGCGGCCGAGCCGAGGATGATGCGCGCGACGCCCGCGCCCAGCCAGGCCTCCGCCGTCGCCATCTCCCGTATGCCGCCGCCGAGCTGCACCGAAAGCCCCGGCACCGCGGCCACGATGGCGCGCACCGCCTCCGCATTGGCGGGACGGCCCGCGAAGGCGCCGTCCAGGTCCACGACATGGACCCACCCGAAGCCCTGCTCCGCGAACAGGTGCGCCTGCGCCGCCGGGTCCTCCGCGTAGACGGTCGCCCGCGCCATGTCGCCGCGTTGCAGCCGCACCACCTGGCCGGCCTTGAGGTCGATGGCGGGGTAGAGGGTGAAGCCGCTCATGCGCCGCCCATCAGCCGGTCGTTGGAACGACCCCGCACCGGCTCGATCAGCTTGTAGTAGTGGTGGCCCGCGACGGTGCGGCCCTCCACCCGCGCATAGGCCGGGTGCGTGCCCCAGCGCGTGTAGCCGAGGCTCTCGAACAGGGTGATGGCGACGCGCTGCGTCTCCCGCACGTCGAGGTTCAGCACGCGGACGCCCTGCGCGGCCGCGTGCTCCTCCGCGCGCTGCACCAGCCGCCGCGCCAGGCCGAAGCCGCGGGCGTAGGGCGCGATGTAGGCGTGGGTGAGCTGGGCGGCGAAGGCCTGCGCCTCGTTGTTCTTGGGCATGCGCACGAGCTGCGCGCTGCCCACCACGATGCCGTCGATCCGCGCCAGGAACAGCGTGCGCTCGGGCACCATCAGCACGCCGCGGAAGTGGCGCGCCAGCGCCGCGCGGTCCTGCTGCTGCACCCAGCCGAAGCCGCCGCCCTCGATGATCGCGGCGTTGGTCGCCTCGCAGAGGTCGGCGAGGTCGTGCTCCGTGATGACGCTGGCGAGCTCGACCAGGAGGTCGTGCGGCCCGGGTTCGAGGCGGGGGATCGGGGTCATGTCCTGCCGCCCGGTCCCTCGTTGGGCCTCCCGTCGGGCCAGCGCAGGAAGTTCAGCAGCAGCCGCAGCCCGGCCAGGCCGCTCTTCTCGACGTGGAACTGCATGCCGGCCAGGTTGCCGCGCCCGATGACGGCCGCGACCGGGCCGCCGTAATCCGTGGTCGCCAGGAGCTCCGCTTCCGCGCCGCCCCGCAGCGCGTAGGAGTGGACGAAGTAGGCGTGTGCGCCGGGCGGCATGCCGTCCAGCATGGGATGCGCCGGCTGCAGCAGGTGCAGCGCGTTCCAGCCCATCTGCGGCAAGGGCAGCGGCGCGCCCTCCGCGTCGCGCGGGTCCATCGGCGCGATCTCGCCGCGGATCCAGCCGAGGCCGGGGGTCACGCCGTGCTCCAGGCCACGATCGGCCATCAGCTGCATGCCGACGCAGATGCCAAGGAATTTCTTCTGCCGCTCGATGACCTGCAGGTTCAGCGCATCCACCATGCCGGGCAGGGCGTCGAGGCCGCGGCGGCAGGCGGCGAAGGCGCCCTGGCCGGGCAGCACGATGCGCTCGGCCCAGGCGAGGTCGGCCGCATCCCCGGTCACACGCAGGTCGAGCGCGATGCCTGCCTCCCGCGCCACGCGCTCGAAGGCACGGCGGACGGAGGCGAGGTTGCCCGATCCGGGGTCGATGACGGCGACCTTCATGCCACGAGGGTCGATGCCAGGGGGCTCACGGCAGAGCGCGCACCAGCTCCGGCCGCGCCTCCGCCAGGCGGAACCAGGCGAAGTCGGCGGAGGAGGCGACCACCACCCCCACCTCCGGCAGGCCGCGCCGCGCGAGGCGCCGGCGGCGCGCATCCCGCGCCTCGAACCCGGCCAGCACATGCAGCGCGGCCAGCGCCACGGGCGCTGCGGCGCCGGGCAGGAACAGGGCGGCGGCGGTCAGCGCCAGCATCAGCCCCGCCTCCCGCCAGCAGCGCTGCGCGGCGAACCAGAAGGGGCCGAAGGCGAGGGCGCCCCAGGCGAAGCCCTCCTCGACCAGCACCGGCGGGCGCGGGGCCGTGGTGGCCGGGACGGAGCCGGCGCGCGCCGCGTGGACCGTGTAGCGCCTCATGCCTCCAGCACTCCCTTGGTGGAGGGGATGGCGCCGGCCGCGCGCGGGTCGGGCTCGACCGCCATGCGCAGCGCGCGCGCCAGCGCCTTGAAGCAGGCCTCCGCCACATGGTGGGCGTTGGTGCCGGCCTTGAGCGTGACGTGCAGCGTGACCCCGGCGTTGAAGGCGAAGGCGCGGAAGAACTCCTCGACCAGCTCCGTGTCGAACTCGCCGATCTTCGGGCGCTGGAAGGCGACGTTCCAGGCAAGGTAGGGCCGGCCGGAAATGTCGAGCGCGGCCTCGGACAGCGCCTCGTCCATCGGCACCAGGGCGTGGCCGTAGCGCGCGATGCCGCGCTTGTCGCCCAGCGCCCGCCGCACGGCCTGGCCGAGCACGATGCCCACATCCTCGACCGTGTGGTGGCAATCGATGTGCAGGTCGCCCTTAGCCGCCACCTCCAGGTCCAGCATTCCGTGGCGGGCCAGCGCGGTCAGCATGTGGTCGAAGAAGCCGACGCCGGTGGCGACGCGCGCCTGCCCGGTCCCGTCCAGCAGGACGGAGAGCCGGATGCTGGTCTCGGAGGTGTCGCGGGCGATCTCCGCCCGGCGGGGGGCGGGAATCGCCTCCTGGCGGGGGGCGTCCATGGCGCCCCTCTCTACGCCCCGGGTGACGCCTTGCCCAGGGGGTGGGGCGACGCCACATGGGCGGTCACGATGACCCCCACACAACACGACCCCTTGGGCTGGCACGGAACCACCATCCTGTGCGTGAGGAAGGACGGGCGGGTGGCCATGGCCGGCGACGGCCAGGTCTCGCTCGGACAGACCGTGGTGAAGGGCAATGCCCGCAAGGTGCGCCGCATCGCGCAGGGCCGGGTGCTCGCCGGCTTCGCCGGCGCCACCGCCGACGCCTTCACGCTGCTG
>DASQNQ010000294.1:0-2311 GCA_035644895.1 Acetobacteraceae bacterium
AACCCGGACGGGTCGGGGCGGCGGATCGAGGCGCGCGGCGTGCGCAACTCGGTCGGCATGGCGCACCACCCGGTGACGCGGGAGCTCTGGGCCACGAACAACGGCCGCGACTGGGCCGGCAACGACACGCCGCAGGACACGCTGCACCGCGTGCGCGCCAGCGGAGAGGACCACGGCTTCCCGTTCTGCGTCGGCTCCTGGAAGGACCCCGCCGTGCCCGCCCGCGCCTGCAACGAGTTCGTGGCGCCCGCGGCGCAGCTTGGCCCGCATGTCGCGGCGCTCGGCATGCGCTTCTACACGGGCACGATGTTCCCGGAGCAGTACCGGAACCAGATGTTCATCGCCCGCCGCGGCTCCTGGAACCGGGAGAAGATGTCCGGCTACGACGTGGTGGTCGCGAAGCTGGACGCGCAGGGCAACGTGACGGGCATCGAGCCCTTCATGACCGGCCTGCTCGACGAGGCGGGGAACCGCTTCCTCGGCCGCCCGGTGGACGTGCAGCAACTGCCCGACGGTTCGCTGCTGGTGGCCGACGAGCAGAACGGCGCGATCTACCGCATCTCCTACCGCCGGTGATCCGCGCGATCGTGATGGCGGCGGCCCTCGTGGCCGCCGCACCCGCCCTCGCCCCCGCCCTCGCCCAGGATGCGCGGCGGGGGGAGGCCATCGCCGCCCAGTCCTGCGCCTCCTGCCATGGCGCGGACGGGCGGTCGCAGGTGGCCGGCGTGCCCTCCCTCGCGGGGCAGCCGGCCGAGTTCATCACGCTGCAGATGATCCTGCTGCGGGAGGGGCTGCGCCAGGCGCCGCCCATGAACGAGATCGCCAAGGGCATCACCGACCCGGACGTCGAGGCGCTGGCCGCCTTCTATGCCGGCCTTCCCCCCGGCCCGCCGGACGGGCGCACGCCGCGCGATGCGGCGGCGATGGAGCGGGGCAGGGCGCTCTCGGCCCGCATGAACTGCGGCGTCTGCCACCTGCCCGCCTACCAGGGGCGCAACCAGATCCCCCGCATAGCGGCACAGCGGGAGGAGTACCTGGTCCACGCCCTGAAGGACTACCGCGACAACCGCCGGGTCGGCACGGACACCCAGATGAACGCCGTCATGTACGGGCTGCCCGACGCCGACATCGCCGCCCTGGCCCACTACCTGTCCCACCTGGACTGAACCGTCCTGGCCAAGCTCTGGGCGGCGCTTTGACGCGCCGTTGATGTTCCGGCAATGTCCCCGGCCTCCCCGGCCCGGCCGCGCGATGGGCGCGCGGGGCGCCGGGGGCATGGAGGAGCCAGGACCGGTGATCCCCGCCCTGATGCCGACCTACAACCGCGCCGACCTCGCTTTCGAGCGGGGCGAGGGCGCTTTGCTGTGGACCGCGGACGGGCGACGATTCCTGGACTTCGGCTCCGGCATCGCGACCACCTCCATAGGCCACGCCCACCCGCACCTGGTGCGCACGGTTGCCGAGCAGGCGGCGCGGGTGATGCACGTCTCGAACCTCTACCGCGTCCCGCAGGCGGAACGGCTCGCCGAGCGCCACGCGGCGGCGTCCTTCGCGGACAGCGTGTTCTTCTGCAACTCGGGCGCCGAGGCGAACGAGGGCATGGTCAAGGCCGTGCGGAAGTACCACGCCGAGACGGGCCACCCCGAGCGCTACCGCATGATCTGCTTCGAGGGCGCCTTCCACGGCCGCACGCTGGCGATGCTGTCCGCCACGGGCAACGAGAAGTACCTGGCCGGCTTCGGCCCGCCCGTGGACGGCTTCGACCACGTGCCCTTCGGCAACATGAACGCCGTCCGCAACGCCATCACGCGCGAGACGGCCGGCATCATGATCGAGCCCGTCCAGGGCGAGGGCGGCGTGCGCCCGGCGGACCTGCAGTTCCTGCGCGACCTGCGCGCCGCCTGCGACGAGTTCGGCCTGCTGCTCGCGCTCGATGAGGTGCAGATCGGCATGGGGCGCTCGGGCAGGCTCTGGGCGCACCAATGGGCGGGCATCGAGCCGGACGTGATCTCGGCCGCCAAGGGCATCGGCGGCGGCTTCCCGCTCGGCGCGGTGCTGGCGAAGGAGCACGTCGCGAAGCACCTGAAGCCTGGCACCCACGGCACCACCTATGGCGGCAACCCGCTGGCCTGCGCGGCGGGCAACGCCGTGCTCGACGTGGTGCTGGCGCCCGGCTTCCTGGAGGGCGTGGACCGCGTGGCGCGCCACCTCTGGCGCGGCCTGCAGGACCTCTGCGCGCGCCACCCCCGCGTGGCGGAGGAGGTGCGCGGCGCCGGGCTGCTGGTCGGCATCAAGCTGCGGCCGGAGGTGT
>DASQNQ010000295.1:0-10893 GCA_035644895.1 Acetobacteraceae bacterium
ACCAGGCGGCGCTGGTGGCGGCCAACGCGTCTCTGGAGGCGCGGGTGGCGGACCGCACGGCGGCGCTGGCCGAGAACGAACGCTTCCTCCGCCTCGCGCAGCAGGCGGCCGGCGCGGGATCATGGTCCTGGCGACCGGACATCGGGGAGATCCTCGTCTCGCCGGAGCTGCTGGCGATGCTGGGGCTCGAGGCGACCGAGACCGGGCCGGTGCCCTTCGACGGCTTCATGGAAGCCGTGCACCCCGAGGACCGCGCCCTGTTGGAGCAGGCGCTTGTGAAGGCGCTGCGCGAGGGGCAGATGGCGCTGGAGCTGCGGGTGTTCCGTCGCCTGCCAGACGGCGGGCGCGAGGAGCGCTGGTTCCTCTGCCGCGCCCGGCTGTTCGGCAGCCCGGATGACGGGTCCCTGACCCTGTTCGGCGTGGACCTCGACATCACCGACCGCCGCCGTGCCGAGGAGCGGTTCGAGGCGTCGACGGAGGCCATGGAGGGCTTCGTGTACGATGCCGACCTCTCCACGGGCCGGGTCCTCCACTCCTGCGGGATCACCGGGCTCGGCCTCGGGCCCTCGGGCACGCGCGCTTCGACCTGGATGGCGCTCACGCATCCCGAGGACCGGCCGCGGCTGGATGCGGAGATGCGGCCCCTGCTCGCAGACCCGAAGGCGGACAGGTACGCCCTGGAGTACCGGGTGCGCCGGCAGGACGGCAGCTACATCTGGGTGCTCGACCGCGGCCGCATCTTCCGCGACGGCGTCACGGGGGCGGCGACGCGCCTGGTCGGCGGCGCCGTCGACATCACCGCCCGCCGCGACGCCGAGGAGAGGCAGATTCTGCTGATGCGGGAGGTGGACCACCGCGCGAAGAACGCCCTCGCGGTGGTCGGCGCCGCGCTGCGCCTGACGCGCGCCGACGACGTCGAGGCCTACCGCACCGCGATCGAGAGCCGGGTCGCCGCCCTGGCCCGCGCCCAGGCCGCGCTGGCCGAGAGCAGCTGGCTCGGCGCCGACCTGCGCGGCCTCGTCGCGGCGGCGCTCGAAGCGTTCATCGGAGAGGGAAAGGCGCCCCGCGCCGTGCTGCGCGGCCCGCCGGTCACGCTCGCGGCCGAGGCGACGCAGGCGCTGTCCATGGCGCTGCACGAACTGGCCACGAACGCGACCAAGTACGGGGCGCTGTCGCGCGCCGAGGGGTCCGTGCGGGTCACGTGGCGCCTCGCCGAGGAGCGGCTGCTCATCCGCTGGGAGGAGACGGGCGGCCCGCCGGTCGAGGCGCAACCCGGGCGCCGCGGCTTCGGGACGCGCGTGATCGACGGCACCGTACGGACGCAGCTCGGCGGTGAGGCGCGGCTCGACTGGCGGCCGGAAGGCCTCGTCGCCGAACTCTCCATCCCGGCAGGGCGGGCCCTGGCGAGGACGCAGCGCGCCGCCTAGGGGGGGCATCCGCTCGCGCAGCGCGGCTTGCTGCCGGCAGCGGGCGGCGCTACGCCTTTCGGCAATGACGCCGCACACGCACCTGATCGCCGGTCGCCGCGTAGAGGCGGCCGCCTGGCTGCCCGTGGTCAACCCCTCGGAAGGCAGCGAGATCGGGCTGCTGGCTCGCGGTACCGCGGCGGAGGTGGACGCGGCCTGCCGCGCGGCGCAGGCGGCGCTGGATGGTTCATGGGGCCGCATGACGGCGGCCGAGCGTGGGCGCGTGCTTCTCCGCCTGGCCGGGCTGATCCGCCGCGACGCAGAGCGCCTGGCTGCACTGGAATCCCTCGACGTCGGCAAGCCGATCCGGCAGGCGCGCACGGATGCGGCGGCCTGCGCGCGCTACTTCGAGTTCTACGGCGGCGCGGCCGACAAGCTGCACGGGGAGACGATCCCCTCAACGGAGGGCATCCTGGCGCTGACCTTGTGGGAGCCGCACGGCGTCACGGCCCACATCATACCTTGGAACTACCCGATGCAGATCCTCGGGCGCAGCATCGGCGCGGCGCTCGCGATGGGGAATGCCTGCGTTGCGAAGCCGGCCGAGGATGCCTCCCTCTCCACGCTCGCCATCGCGGAGCTCGCGCTGGAGGCGGGGCTGCCCGAGGGTGCCTTCAACGTGGTGACGGGCCTGGGCGAGGAGGCCGGGGCGGCGCTGGCCGCGCACAGGCTGGTTGCGCACATCTCCTTCACCGGCAGCCCGCAGGTCGGCACGCTCATCCAGAAGGCGGCGGCCGAGCGCACCATCCCGGTCACGCTCGAACTCGGCGGCAAGAGCCCGCAGGTCGTCTTCGCCGACGCGGACATGGATGAGGTGCTGCCAACGGTCATGGCCGCGATCATCCAGAACGCCGGCCAGACCTGCTCCGCCGGCTCGCGCCTGCTCGTCGAGGCGCCAGCCTATGAGCGGCTCGTCGCAGCGCTCGGGGAACGATTCTCCGCGCTCGAGGCGGGGCCTGCGGAGCGCGACCTCGACCTCGGCCCGCTGGTGAACCTGGAGCAGAAGCGGCGCGTGGAGGGGTTCCTCGACCTCGCGCAGCGGGACGGGCTGCGCGCCGCGGGCCGCGGGCGCATCGCCACCAACGCGCCGGAGGGTGGCTACTACGTGCCGCCGGTCCTGCTGGCGGAGGTGGACCCAGGCCACACGCTTGCGCAGGAGGAGATCTTCGGCCCCGTGCTGGTCGCGACGCGCTTCAGGGACGAGGCGGAGGCGCTCGCACTTGCGAACGGCACCCCCTACGGCCTGGTCGCGGGCGTCTGGACGCGCGACATCGGCCGCGGGCTGCGCCTCGCACGCCGGATCAGGGCCGGGCAGGTCTTCGTGAACAACTACGGCGCGGGTGGCGGCATCGAACTGCCCTTCGGCGGCGTCAAGCGCTCCGGCCATGGCAGGGAGAAGGGGGTCGAGGCGCTGCGCGGCTTCGGTGCGCTGAAGACGGTGGCGATCCGCCACGGGTGAGGCCGTAACGCCCTGGGATTGAAGGGGGGCCACCCCTTCCCCTATACCCTTCCGCACAAGGGCGGCGCGCAAGGGCGCCCCCGCCGGGAGGAGTATACAGGAATGAACCTGACCCGCCGCGTGGCCCTGGCCGCCGCGCTCGCCGCACCGCTCTTCGCGCTGCCCGCCGCGGCGCAGACCCAGGTCACCATCCAGCACCCGCTGCCGCTGAACAGCCACTACGGCGCCGGCGCGTCCGCCATCAAGGAGCAGTTCGAGCGCGCGACGGGCAACCGCTTCCGCGTGAACATCCAGCGCAACGACAACGAGCGCGAGGCGATCGAGAGCGCGCAGATCGGCACCATCGAGTGTTCGCTGACCTCCACCGGCCCCGTCGGCAACTTCGTGCCTGAGGTGCGGAACTTCGACGTGCCCTTCCTGTTCCGCGACACCGCCCATGCCCGCGGCGTGCTGGACGGCGAGATCGGGCAGCAGGTGCTGGCGCGCTTCCCGGCCCGCGGTCTGGTCGGCGTGGTCTGGATGGAGAACGGCTTCCGCCACCTGACCAACTCCCGCCGCGAGGTGAACGCGCCGGCCGACGTGCGCGGCCTGAAGGTCCGCACGATGGAGAACCAGGTCCACATGCGCGCCTTCACGGCGCTCGGCGCGATGCCGACGCCGATGGCGTTCTCCGAACTCGTGCCTGCGCTGCAGCAGGGCACGGTTGACGGGCAGGAGAACCCGATCGCCGTCATCCTGGCCAACAACCTGAACCAGGTGCAGCGACACCTGACGCTGACCGGACACGTCTATTCGCCGGCGATCCTCATCTGCAACCAGGGCTTCATCAACCGCCTGAACGCCGCTGACCGCAACGCCTTCATGGAGGCCGCGCGCGCAGGTGCTGCCGCCAACCGCGCCAAGTCGTCCGCGGACGAGGCGGCGGGCGTCGAGGAGCTGCGGCGCCGCGGGATGACCGTGATCACGCAGGTGGACAACGCGGCCTTCCAGCAGGCGCTCGCGCCCGCAGCCGGGCAGATCGAGCAGCAGCTCGACGCCGCCATGCTGCGCCGGATCCGGGACTGGCGCCCGGGTAGCTGATCTGGCAATTGACGCCGCCGTGAAGGGGGCGCGGGCCCGGCCTGCGCCCCTTTCCGCTGTTCAGGGGGGAATTTCGTCGTGACCGTGGCCGTGGCGGGGCGCCCCGCATGAATCCGATGAACGCGACGCCGCTGCTTGTCACGGGCGCGCTGACCGTGCTGGCCGTGGCCTTCGCGCTCTGGGCCGGCTCCGGCGACGGAGCGCGGGCCGGCATCCGGCGCGGCCTCCTGGCGCTCGACCGCGCCTCGACCGGCACCGCCTCCGTCCTCGCCTGCATCGCAATGGCCGTCGCGGTCGCGGCAGGCGCCTGGCAGGTCGTCTCGCGCTTCGCGACCGAGACGCCCTCCACCTGGTCGGAGGCGCTGGTCCGCATGGCGCTGATCTGGATGGCCTATCTCGGCGTGGCCGTCGCGCTGCGCACGGGCGCGCTGGTGTCCATCGACGTCGCGCACCGCTACACGCGCGGCGCGGTGCGGCGCTCAATCGAGGCGGCGGCGCTGGCCTGCTCCCTCTCGCTCATGGGCGTCATGTTCTGGTTCGGCTGGATGATGGCCGAGCGCGTGCAGTTCCAGGAGATGGCGGGGCTCGAGGTCTCGATGTCCTGGGGCTACGCCGCCATCCCGATCGGGGCGGTCTTCGCGGCGGTCGGTGCGATCGCGCACTTCCTCGACCGGCGGTCGGACGAGCTGGAGGCCGCGGTATGAGCGGTGCCATGCTGACGGCGATGCTGGTGCTGTTCGCCGCCAGCGTCCCGGTCGCCGTCGCCATCGGGCTGGCCGCCATCGTCGGCATCGCCGGCTACACGAACTTCCCGCTGATCGTCGCGGCGCAGCAGCTCTTTGTCGCGCTGGACCGCTTCCCGCTCGCCGCCATTCCCTTCTTCATCCTGGCCGGCAACCTGATGGATGTGGGCGGCATCAGCCGGCGGCTGGTGGATTTTGCCAAGTCCATCGTGGGCGGAATCCAGGGCGGGCTGCCGGCAACCTGCGTCGTGACCTGCATGATCTTCGCCGCCATCAGCGGCTCCTCCGTCGCGACGACCTTCGCCGTCGGCGCGATCATGATTCCGGCGCTCGTGAAGGCAGGCTACCCCGTGCCCTTCGCGGCGGCGCTGCAGGCCACCGCGGCGGAGCTGGGCGTGGTGATCCCGCCATCCATCCCGATGATCCTCTACGGCGTCAGCACCCAGACCAGCATCCCGGAGCTGTTCATCGCGGGCTTCGGGCCGGGCATCCTGATCGGCAGCGCGCTGATCGCGACGGTCCTCGTATGGTGCCGCATCAACGGATGGGGCAAGCGCGACGGCGAGGGGCGCCTGCCGTTCCTTCAGGCACTCAGGCAGGCCGGCTGGGCGCTTTTCATGCCCGTGGTGGTGCTTGGCGGCATCTATGGCGGCATCACGACGCCGACCGAGGCGAGCGTCATCGCCGTGGTCTACGCGATCCTCGTCGGCATGTTCATCCACCGCGAACTCGGCTGGCGGGACCTCTATCCGATTTTCCGCAAGTCGGTGATCTCCTCGGCCGTCATCATGTTCATCATAGCGGCCGCGGCCATGTTCTCCTGGCTGCTGAACCGGCAGGGCGTGCCTGACCTGGCCGCAGCCTGGCTGACCGAGACCTTCGATGGCGCGGGGTGGTTCCTTCTGGGCGTCAACATCTTCCTCTTCATCGTGGGCATGTTCGTGGAGACCTCGGCCTCCATCATCGTGCTCGCGCCCATCCTGCAGGAGGCGGCGGAGCGCTTCGGGATCGACGGCGTCCACTTCGGCACGATCATGGTGGTGAACCTGGCGATGGGCATGATCACGCCGCCCTTCGGCGTGAACCTCTTCGCCGCGGCGCAGGTGGCGGGAACCAGCATCGACAAGATGATGCGCTACCTGCCGGTGTTCATCGGGGTGATCCTCGCCTGCCTGGTGGTCATCACCTACGTTCCCTGGATCACGCTCGCGCTGCCGCAGATGGTGTTCAGGTGACCGTCCCGGCGCTGGCGCCGCGAACGCCCCGCCCCGCCCCCGCGGTGGGCGGGGCGGAGGCGCTGCGGCACCTGCGCCGCGACCCGGTGCTGAAGGCCGTCATACGGCAGATCGGCCCCTGCACGCTGCGCCCCGTCCAGCGCGAACCGTATGAGGCGCTGGTCCGCGCCATCGCCCACCAGCAGGTGCATGGCCGCGCGGCGGAGGCGATCCTCGGCCGCTTCGTGGCGCTCTACCCCGGCCACCCCTTCCCGCCCCCCGCCGCGGTGCTGGAGATGCCGGTCGAGGCGCTGCGCGGCGCGGGCCTCTCCGGCGCCAAGGTCGCCGCCATCCGCGACATCGCGGAGAAGGCGGCGGGCGGCCTCGTGCCGACGCGGCGCGCGGCGGCGCGACTGTCCGACCAGGCGCTCATCGAGAGGCTGACGGCGATCCGCGGCGTCGGGCGCTGGACGGTGGAGATGCTGCTGATCTTCACCCTTGGCCGCCCTGACGTCCTGCCCGTCGACGATTTCGGCGTGCGGGAGGGCTGGCGCGTCGCGACCGGCGCCGATGCGCAGGTCAAGCCGAAGGAGCTCGGCGTGATCGGGGAGGCCTGGGCACCCTGGCGTTCGGTCGCCGCCTGGTATCTCTGGCGCGCGGCGGACGCCGCCAAGGCCAGCCGCTTCGCGCCTCAGTAACCCGGTGATCGGGCGCCGTCCCCTGCTGCGAATGATCGGCGGGCTGACGCTCGCCGGCATGGGTGCGGCCGGCTACGGGTTCTGGATCGAGCCCGCCTGGCGCCTGGTGGTGCAGGACTACGCGCTGGTCCCGCCGGGCTGGCCGCGCGGGCTGCGCGCCACGCTCGCGGTCCTCACCGACATCCACGCCGCCGACCCGCAGATGCCGCTGCGCCGGCTGGAGCGGATCGTCGCCGCCACCAACGCGCTGCGGCCCGACCTCGTCGTGCTGCTCGGCGACCACTTCGCCTCCGGCCGCTTCTCGGGCCGGGCGATCCCGCTGGCGGAGACGGCGGCGGTGCTGCGCGGCCTCTCCGCGCCGCTGGGCGTGCACGGCGTGCTGGGGAACCACGACTGGTGGGAGGACACCGAGGTCCAGCGGCTGCGCGGCGGCCTGCCCTGGGCGGCGCGGACGCTTTCGGACGCCGGGCTGCCCGTGCTCCACAACAGCGCGGTGCGTCTCGCGCCGGGCTTCTGGCTCGCGGGGCTGGGCAGCCTCTGGGCCTACCGCGGCGGGCGACGCTTCTCCGGCGCGGACGATCTCGATGCCGCCGTGGCCGGCGTGGCGGACGGGGAGCCGGTGATCCTCCTCTGCCACGAGCCGGACATCTTCCCGCGGGTGCCGGCGCGCGTCTCCCTGACGCTCTGCGGCCACACGCATGGCGGGCAGGTGCGGCTGGGCGGTTGGTCGCCGGTGGTGCCCTCCATCCACGGCAGCCGCTACGCCTACGGCCATGTGGTCGAGGGCGGGCGGCACCTGATCGTCTCGGGCGGGCTTGGCACCTCCCTCCTGCCCGTGCGCCTTGGCGTTCCGCCGGAGATCACGCTGGTGCGGCTGGGCGAAGCTGTCTGAGGAGCCCGGGGATGTGGGCACGGAACTGGAAGAAGCCGCGCGCGGCGAGTGGCCAGCAGGCGGCGTCCCAGGCGCGGCGCAGGCGGTGCACCGGCAGCCCGGCCAATGCCTCGGCCGTCCAGCCGACCGGGATGTCGGGCGTCACGACGGCCAGGCCGTGCGCGGCGGCCCAGCCGGGCACCTCCGTGGGCCCCAGGATCACCCCTTCCGCACCGTAGAACGCCGCGGCGCGGGCCACTGCATCCGTCACGCAGGCGCGCACATGCGCCTCCACGCGCCCGGAGCAGCCGGTTGGCCCGCGCGCCTGCGGCGCCGCCGCCCCGGCGATGACCTGGACGGGGGTGCCAACGGGCAGCAGGCCCTCGGGGTGGCAGTCCTCCTCGTGCAGCAGCAGCGCGACCGGGCCCGTCGGCAGCGCGTCGGCGGGGCGAACGGGCTGGGCTGGCGGCAGCGTCTCCGGCGGCAGGGGCTGCGGGTTCTCGTCCAGTTCGCCCTGCGGGTCGAAGCGCCCCTCCGTGTGCCGGCGGATGTTCTCGGCCCGCGCGACGTAGTGCTTGCCGGGCGTCTGGATGCCGCCCACCCAGCGCCAGGACAGGGTGTTGGAGGCCGGATCGCCGTCCAGCAGATGGTGCAGAAACAGGTCCGCGCCGAGCGTCCAGGGCAGGCGGAGCGTGAAGATCCAGATGCTTGCCGTCCACATCCGCACATGGTTGTGCAGCCAGCCCCTCTCCCGCAGCTCCGCCATCCAGGCGTCGAAGCAGGCGATCCCGGTCGTCCCGGCCAAGGCCTGTTCGTACGCCCGGCGCAGCCCGGCATTCGCGGCAAGCGCCTGCCGGTCCCGCGCAAGCTGGGCACGGTAGGCGTCCCACACGCCCGGCCGCAGCTCGAGCCAGCCCTTCCAGTAGGTGCGCCAGAAGACCTCCTGGATGAACTTGTCCGCGTCCGCCATCCCGTGGCGTGCCAGCGCGGTGCCGACCAACTCCTCCTCGGTGACGAGCCGGTGCCGCACGGCCGGCGACAGGGCGGAGACGGCGCCGGCCCGGCCGGGCCCACGATCCGTATTGCGCCCCGCCGCATAGGCCTCGCCCATGCTGGGCGCGAAGGCGGCAAGCCGCCGCAGCGCCTCGGCGCGCGTAGAGGGGAAGCTGTCCTGATCCATCCCCTGGGCAGATCGGCGCGCGGGGGAGCCCGGCAAGGCGTCAGGCCGCGAGGAAGGCCTGCACCTGCGCGAGAAAGGCGGCCGGGTTCTCCGCATGCAGCCAATGCCCGGCCGGCATCGTGGCGAAGTCGACGGCCGGGAACAGCGCACGGAACGCCGCATGGTGCTCAGGCTTCACGTAGTCCGAGCGGTCACCCGCCAGCGACAGGACGCGTCCGGGATAGCGTCCGGCGAACGTGGGCCACCCGCCGATGTCCGGCAGGGCGGCCGCGATCTCCTCGAGGCCGATCCGCCAGCGCGGCGGGTCCGCCTGGAACAGCAGGTTTTGCAGCAGGAAGGCGCGCAGGGCCGGGTTCGGCACGGCCGGCACCAGCGCCGCATCAGCGTCCCGCCGCGCCAGGCCGGGGCGCAGGGGAATGGCCTGCATTGCAGCGATGTAAGCGGTGAAAAGGGGCGTCGGGTAGGCAACCGGCGAGATGTCGGCGACCAGCAGCCGCTCCACGCCCTCGGGGCGCGCCAGTGCCAGCGCCATTGCAACCTTGCCGCCCATCGAGTGGCCGACGGCCGCGACCGGCCAGGCACCCTCCGCCGCCAGCGTCTCGGCGACGTCCGCCGCCATCTCCGGGTAGGTCATCGTCGCCGCGTGGGGCGAGCCGCCGTGGTTGCGGAGGTCGAGCGCGAGCACGCGGCGCCCCTCCCCGGCCAGCGCCTTCTGCACCGCGCCGAAGTTCTGCCCCGCGCCGAGCAGCCCGTGGAGCAGCGCGACGGGCGGGCCCTCGCCCATGCTCGTGACGGCAAGTCTCATCCGAGCGCCGCCAGGATCACGGATGCCACGATCAGCAACCCTCCGAGGATGACATCCCAACCGAGCGGCTCGCCAAGCCAGAGGGTCGAAACCAGCACGCCGAAGGCCGGTACGAGCAGGAAGCCGACGGAGGCGACCGCCCCGGGCAAGCGCCGCCCTGCCTCGATCACGCACCAGGTGCCGATCGGGGCGGCGACCAGCCCGATGTAGAGCAGGTGCGGCCAACCGCCGAGCCCCACGCCGCCCTGCGGCTCCAGGAACAGGGCGAGGGGCGCCAGCACCAGGGCACCGATGCCGAAGCACCAGGGCAGCAGCTCGATCATCGGGGTGCGGGGCGGCCACTTGCGCGTGGCGATGATGGCGATCGTCCACAGGAACCCGGCCAGCACGAGCATCAGGTGCCCGGCCACCGCATCCGACTGCGACCAGTCCACCGCCCAGGGCCCGATCAGCACCGCGGCGCCCGCCATGCCGACGCCGGCGGCCGCCCAGCGCTGGGCGGACACCTTCTCGCCCAGCACCAGCACCGAAAGCGGGATGAGCCAGTAGGTGACCACGTTCGAGAGGACGGCGGTGCGCCCGGCCGGCACCAGCGCCACAGCGAGGTGCGTGAACACGAAGAACCCGCCGAGCTGGAAAAGGCCGAGGAACGCCACCGCCCTCCGGTCCTCCGCCGCCGGCAGCCGCAGCCGCCCCAGGAACGCGAGGACGATCGCCGCGACAAGCGCCGCGAGCGCCGCGCGGCCCGTGCCGAACCAGAGCGGCGTGGCATCGGCCAGCGCCGCCTTGGTCACGGGCCAGGCACCGCCGAACAGGATGACGGCCGCGAAAAGCAGCCGGAAGGCGGTGGCCTGGGGCATGTCACCAAGGGTTGTAGCGATGGTGGTGTCTGTAAGGAACCCGACTTTTCCCCGGGGCAGCCCGCCGCCTTACGCCTGGGTAAGCAGTGCCCGCATCGCTAGCGCCTCGGCCACCGGGCCCGATGCCGCGCGCGGCGCCAGGTGGGCCTCCGTCACGATCTCGCCCTCGGCGACGTCGCGGGCGAGCGCCACGCCATGCGCGAGGCCGATGGGCACGGCGCGGAGCGCACGGGAGCGCGCGGCCGGGACGCACTTGCCCCACACCGCGGAGCCGCCCTCCCCGTCCAGCACCTCGCCCCGGCGCAGCGGTCGCTTCGCCACGGCGACCGCATCGGCCGCCCAGGTCTCGGCGCTCCCGGTCGGCTCCCGCCGCAGCGCGGCGGAGGCCACGGAGACGCCAAGCTCCAGTCCGATGAAGTGGTAGGGTCGCCACAATGCGGCGTAGCGGCCGGACGGGTCGGTTGCGACGCCGTACTCCGAGAAGCAGCGGCGGGCGTATTCCGTCTCGCCCTCGAAT
>DASQNQ010000296.1:0-3541 GCA_035644895.1 Acetobacteraceae bacterium
GTGACGCGCGACATGCTCGACACCGTGATGGCCGAGGGCGAGCCGGAGGCGGCCGGGCTGGTCCAGGGCACGATCGAGGAGTTCGCCGAGGACCTGGCGCAGGTCGTGCACGGCTTCCTGACCCTGCCCGAGTGGGAGGGAACCGAGCTGATCCTGGTCGGCGGCGGCTTCCGCAGCGCGCGCATCGGGGAGATCACGGTGGGCCGTGCCGCCGTGATGCTGCGCACCGCCGGCGTCGCGGTGACGCTCAAGCCCATCGCGCGCGACCCGGACGAGGCCGGGCTGGTGGGCGCCGCGCACCTCCTGCCGCGCCCGGCGCTGCAGGAGGCGGATGCGGTGCTGACGGCCGACCTCGGCGGCACCTCCTTCCGGGCCGGGCTGGTGCTGCCGCGGCTGGCCGTCGCGCCCGACCTCGGTGCGGCGCAGCTCTGGCGCAGCGAGACCTGGCGGCACCGGGGCGAGGAGGTGGGGCGGCAGGACGCCGTGGGCCGGCTCGCGGCGCTGCTCTCGGACCTGGCGGGGGAGGCGGCGTCGCAGGGGCTGCGCGTCGCGCCGGTGGTCGGCATCGGCTGCCCCGGCACGATCTCGCCCGAGGGCCGCATCCTGCGCGGCGGCGACAACCTGCCCGGGGACTGGCACGCGCCCGACTTCCACCTCCCCGAGGCGCTCGCCCGCCGCCTGCCGCGCATCGGTCAGGTGGCGCCGGAAGTGCGGCTCCACAACGATGCCGTCTGCCAGGCGCTGGCCGAGGCGCCGGAGCAGCGGCGCGTGCCGCGCTGGGGCGTGCTGACCATCGGCACGGGGCTGGGCAATGTCCGCTTCACGACCCTGACGGCGCGCGCACGGGCCTGAGACGGCGCGCGGCCTCGACGAGGCAGGCCTCGAAGGCCGCGTGGTCGCGCCAGCGCGCCGGGCCCGGCACCTCGCGCCGGACCAGGACGCCGCCGGCGGCCCGGACGCCGCCATCCACCATCAGGTTGTC
Organism: Acetobacteraceae bacterium; assembly: GCA_035644895.1. Classification (GTDB taxonomy): domain Bacteria; phylum Pseudomonadota; class Alphaproteobacteria; order Acetobacterales; family Acetobacteraceae; genus Falsiroseomonas. Next base: position 983 of record DASQNQ010000296.1, read on the forward strand.
CGCCAGGCCGAAGGATTCGAGCGACAGCCCCTCCCCGTCCGTCCAGCGCCCGTCCGCACGCTGCGTGGCCTCCGGCCCGAGCCAGGCCAGGCTGCGCGCGGTGAAGTCGGCGCCCGCGTTGCTGTAGCCGAAGACGGGGCGGCCGAGGGCGCGCATGAAGCCCAGCTCGTACACCGTGCCGGGATCGGCGGAGGGGCCGCGGAAGGGTGTCAGGTTCGCGATGACGAAGTCGGCCGCACGCATGTGCGCCTCGTTGCGAAGATAGATCGCGTACCACAACTCGGCCTCGGCATCGGCCAGCTCGTCGGGGCGGGTGTCGGCGGGGAAGGTGCCCTCGAAGCCGTGCTTCGCGCAGAGGCGCCGCTTCTCCTCCGCCACTGCCTCGGCGTCGGGCAGGAAGACCTCGGGGCCGGCAAGATAGACCTTCATGCGGCGGATCATGCCGCGCCCCAGGAACCTTGCGAAGGTGGGGGCTTGCGAAGGCAGGCCGCCGGGCGTGCAATTGCCGGATGGACCTGGAAGCGGAATACAACAACCGCGCGCGGGTGCCGGAGCATCCGGCCCACCTTGCCGCCTGGCAGCGCGACGCGGCGGCCTGGCGCGCGGCCTGCCCGCGGGCCGAGCTGGGGCTTGCCTATGGCGAGGGGGAGCGGGAGCGGCTGGACCTGTTCTGGCCCTCGGCGTCCGGCACGGATGCGCCGCTCGCGCTCTTCATCCACGGTGGCTACTGGCAGGCGCTCGGGCGGGAATGGGCGAGCCACTGCGCGCGCGGCCTGAACGGGCTCGGCGTCGCGGTCGCCGTGCCATCGTACGACCTCTGCCCAGCGGTGACGATCGCCACGATCGTGGAGCAGATGCGGCGGGCGGCAGGCTTCCTGTGGCGGCGCCACGGGCGGCCGATGCTGGCCCTGGGGCACTCCGCCGGTGGGCACCTCGCCGCAATGCTGCTGGCGACCGACTGGCCCGCGCGCGGCCTGCCGGCCGGGCTGGTACCCGCGGCGCTGCCGATCTCCGGCGTATTCGAGCTGACGCCGCTCCGCGCGACCTCGATCGGCGCGGCGCTGGCCTTGTCCGAGGGGGAGGCGCATGCGCTCTCGCCGCGCTTCCTGCCGCGGCCGGCGGGCATGCTGCACTGCATCGTGGGCGGGGCCGAGAGCGGCGAGTTCATCCGCCAGAGCCGCGACATGGCCGCGGCCTGGGATGGCGGGTTCGAGGCGCTGCCGGGCGCCGACCACTTCACGGTGATCGCGCCCCTGGCCGATCCGGGCAGCCCGATGGCGGCCACTGCGAAGCGGCTTGCATCGGGCTGACCCTTTAAGCTTAAAATAACTCAACGGGAGACGGAGGCTTGCAATGCGCGTGATGAATCCGGGGCCGGGGATCGGCCGGCGCGGGCTTCTGGCGGCGGGCACGGCGGGGCTCGCCCTGCCCTGGGCGGCGCGGGCGCAAGCGCAGCCGGTGAAGGTCGGGCTGGTCGCGGTGCTGACCGGGCCGCAGGCCTCGCTCGGCACGCATCTGCGCGACGGCTTCCAGGTCGCGATGCGCCACCTGGAGAACCGCCTGGGCGGCCGCGCGGCCGAGGTGATCGTCATCGACGACGAGCTGCGCCCGGACGCGGCCGTGACGAAGGTGCGCGCGGCGGTGGAGCGCGACCGCTGCGACTTCATCGTGGGCGTCGTGTTCTCCAACATCCTGCAGGCGATCATCCGCCCTGTGACGGAGGCGCAGACCTTCCTGGTCTCGACCAATGCCGGGCCGTCGCCCATCGCGGGGCGGGGCTGCAACCCCTTCTTCTTCGCGACCTCCTACGTCAACGACCAGAACCACGCGGTGCTGGGCCAGGCAGCGCAGGACGGGATCGAGTTCCAGGGCCAGCGGCGGGAGATCCGGCGCGTCTTCCTGCTGACGCCCAACTACCAGGCCGGGCGCGACGCGATGGCGGGCTTCAAGTCGCGCTTCCGGGGCGAGGTGGTGGACGAGGTCTACACGCCGCTCACGCAGCTCGACTTCTCGGCGGAGCTGGCGCGCATCGCGGCGGCGCGGCCGGATGCGATCTTCACCTTCATGCCGGGCGGACTAGGCGTGAACCTGGTGCGGCAGTACCGGCAGGCGGGGCTGGCCAACATCCCATTCCTCTCGGCCTTCACCGTGGACGAGGCCGTGCTGCCCGCGCAGGGGGAGGCGGCGCTCGGCCTCTACACCGGCACCACCTGGACGCCGACGCTGCCGGGCGAGCAGAACGCCCGCTTCGTCCGCGACTTCGAGGCGCAGTTCAACTACGTCCCCGCCTCGTACGCCGCGCACGCCTACGACGCGGCGTTCCTGCTCGACTCCGCGGTGCGCAGGGTGGGAGGCAACCTCTCGGACAAGAACGCGCTGCGGGCCGCGATCCGGGCCGCCGAGTTCCGCTCCGTGCGCGGCAACTTCGCCTTCGGGTCGAACCACTTCCCCGTGCAGGATTTCTGGCTGGCGCAGGTGGGCCGCCGCCCCGACGGGAAGTTCCAGACGGAGCACGTCCGCAAGGTGTTCGAGAACGTGACCGATCCCTTCGCGGGCGAA
>DASQNQ010000297.1:0-2526 GCA_035644895.1 Acetobacteraceae bacterium
CACCCCGGGCACCGGCGCGGTGCGCCCCGGGCGCACGCTGACGCTCGCGGCCGCGCTGCGCGACGCCGCCGGCGCGCTGGAGGGCGCCGCCGGGTCCGACGACACCGGGACGATTGCGTCCATTCTGGATGCCATTCCGGACCTGATCCGGCGGAGCCTGGATGCGCTGCCCCGCCGCGCCTGAGCGCAGGCGCCCCTGCCCCCGGGTCCCCTGGTGTTTGTTGCCACGATGTTGCCCGATTGCGGAGGCCTAACGGATCTGGGAGAAGGCGAAGGGAGGAGTACGATATGCTGTCTACGCAGCTGACCCGTCGTGCAGCCCTTGGCGGGGCCGCCCTCATCGCCGCCCTTCCGGCCTGGGCGGCCGTGCCGGATTCCGTCGTGCTGCTGGCGCCGGGGCCCGAGGAGGGCGCCGCGGCACGTCTCGCGCTGCGCGCCTCCGCCGGGCTCTCCCGCGGGCTCATCCAGGCGGCGGCGCTCCGGGTCGCCGTGCTCGGGGGGCCGGACGGCATCACCGCCGCGAACCGCTTCGCATCGGCGGCCGCGCCGGATGGCCGCTCCCTCCTGCTGCTGCCCGGTGCGGCGGCGCAGGCGCACCTGGTCGGCGAGAGCCGCGCGCGCTTCGAGCCGCGGCAGTGGACGCCCGTGGCGGCCGTCATGCGCCCCGTGCTCGTGGCCGGCCGCGGCGACCTGCCCGGCCTGGCCCGCGCCCCGCTGCGCCTCGCCCTCCCCTCCCCGGATGCGCCGGAGACGGCGGCGCTGCTGGCGCTCGACCTGCTCGGGCGCGCGGCCACGCCCGTCTTCGGCCTGCCCGGGGCGGGCGCGGAGGCCGCCGTCGCGCAGGGCGCCGCTGATGCGATGGTCATCGCGGGGCCGCGTGCGGCTGCCCGCGCGCAGGCCCTCGGCCTGTCTCCCTGGTTCTCGACCGGTCTGCTGCGTGAGGAGGGGCCGCCGGACCTGCCCAGGCTCTCCGCCCTGGCCGCGGACGCGCCGACCGCGCTGCTCGAGGCCTGCGCCGCCGGGGCGGCCGCCGCGGCGACGCCCTCCGTGATCGTCCTGCCGGCCCTCACCCCGGCCGACACGGTGGCGCCCTGGCGGGAGGCGGCGCGGCGCTGGGTGGAGGCCGAGCCGTTGGCCGAGGACGGGCGGCTGCTGGCCGGGGCGGAGGCCGCGGCGGCGTGCGGCCTGCTCTGCCCCCGGCCAGAGGCGGTGACGGCCTACCGCACGTGGCTCGCCGGACGGCTCGGCTGGCGCGCTAGCTGAGGAGGCGCGTGCGGGCGACGGCCCGCCAGATCGTGCCGAGCAGCAGGTTGCAGGTGACGGTGCGCACCAGGTGGAAGGCCAGCACCAGCGGCACCGCGAGTTCCAGCGCCTTGGCCGTGACCGTCATCTCCGGCATGCCGCCAGGCGCGAGGCCAAGCGAGACGGCCGCCGCCGGCAGCCCGACCGCCCAGGCGAAGGGTGCCGCCAGCGCGGCCATCGCCGCCGAGAGGATCAGCGCCGCTACCACCGAAACGAGCGCGAGGCGGCGCGAGGAGAGCAGGAAGCGCCGCGTCAGCCGCTGTCCGAGCGCCATGCCCATGCCGACCTGCGCCATGTCGATCATCCACCCCGGCACGCCGGAGGGCAGCACCCGGAACCAGGCGAGCCCGATCACCAGCAGGCAGGGCCCGAGCATCCACGGGTTGGCGACGCGCAGCAGCCGCATGCCGAAGGCCGCCGCCACGCCGAGTGCCAGCAGCAGGGCGAGGCCGGCCAGGTCCACCGCCGGACGCTCCACGTCGAAGGGGCTGGCCGTGCCATGCGCCGCGAGCAGGGTGACCAGCGGGGGGAACAGCACGACCACGCAGACGACGCGCAGCGTCTGGGAAAGGGTGACGGCCGCGACATCGGCCCCGTTCCGCTGCGCGAGCACCGCCATCACCACGACGCCGCCGGGCACCGAACTGAAGAACGCCGTCTTCGCGTCCAGCCCGGCGCGTCGCGTGAAGATCCGGGCGACCAGGATGCCTGCCGCGATGGTCAGCAGCGCCCCGAGCACGAGCGCCGGTATCGCCGCGGCGACGGCCACCATGACGGAGGGCGTGAATGTCTGGCCGAGCCCGAGCCCGAGCAGCACCAGCGCCGCGGGCCGGGTGTTGCCGGGCACGGCCGCCCGCTCGAACCAGGCCAGCGCGGCGGTCGCGGCGAGCGCGCCCAGCATCCAGGCGAGCGGCACGCCTAGCCGTGAGGCCACCCACCCTCCCGTCAGGGCGGCCAGCAATGTGGGGACGAAGCGGCGGAGGATTTCGGACACGGGATGCGGCAGCTTCGCGGGTCATTCACATGCCGTCAAACCACCTGGTGCGACATGCGCGCGCCCCGGTCGTTGCGGTTAAAGATCGGGCAGGATTCCGGCAGCAAAATGAGATCCCCACAGGTCAGAGGACTGCCGTGCCATGATCGACCCTGCCGTCATCCCCCGCATCCCGCTGCCGCTGGCCAGCCGACCGGCACAGGAGATCGCGCCCGCGACGCCGCCGCCCG
>DASQNQ010000298.1:0-6591 GCA_035644895.1 Acetobacteraceae bacterium
GGCGCCTCGCCCGCAAGGAAGCGGCGGCCGAGCCAGCCGGCCCAGTGCGCCTCCCCCCCGAAGCGCATCCGGCCGAGCTGCAGCCGCCCGGTGAGGAGGTGCAGGTCCACCTCCTCGGTGATCCCCATGGCGCCCTGCACCGCGTGGGCGATGGCGGCGACGCGCACCGCAGCCTCCCCCACCCGCAGCTTGGCGGCGGCGACGCGGACCGGGTTCAGCCCCGCGATGCCCTCGCCGTCGGGAACGGAGGCGAGCTGCGCCGCCATGCGCGCCGCCAGCACGTCCTCCGTCAGCACGCTGAGCTGCTGCTGGATCGCCTGGAAGGCGGCGACGGGGCGCCCGAACTGCCGGCGGTCGCGGGCATGGCGCACCGTGTCCTCAAGGATGCGCTCCATCGTGCCGGCCATTACCGCTGCCTCCGTCCAGGCGCCAGCCGTCGTGGTGTCTGCGGCGGGGGCAGGGCGGCCGGCATTGCCGGGCCAGCGCAGGACGCGGCCGAGCGGGGAACAAGCCTCGGCATCCTCGTCGGCCTCGGTGGCACGAAGCAGCAGCGTGCGGTTCTGGGCGGGCAGCAGCACCCAGTCCGCGTGCATGCCGGGCGGCACGCGCGCCGCGCCGTCGCCCAGGGGCTCGGCCAGCGCGGTCGCGCCCTCCGGCAGCGTCTCGCCCGCCGCGGCCAGCGCGGCGCGGGCGAGCATCGTCTCGCCGAGCGGCAGCGGCACGGCGAAGCGGCCCGCCGCCATCAGCACCGGCAGCGCCTCGGCAGGGCCAAGACCGGCGCCGCCCGCCGCCTCCGGCACCAGCGCGTCGAGGAAGCCGGAGGCCTCGATCTCCGCCCACAGGCGTGCCGGCGACCCGCCGGCGCGCAGCGCGCGCACCGCCGCCGGCGTCGCATGGCGGCCGAACAGCTCCTCCGCGGAGCGCTGGAGCAGGCCGTCCATCAGCGCAGCCCCATGCCGCGGGCGATCATGCCGCGCAGGATCTCCCGCGTCCCGCCGCGCAGCGAGAAGGACGGCGCCATGGCGGCGGTGTAGGCCAGCGTCCGCATCAGCGGCCCGGGTGGCACCGTGGCCGCGGAGGCCAGGATGTCGGCCACCGCGACGGGAATGAGCTGCTCGAACTCCGTGCCGAGGTCCTTCAGCAGCGCGGCCTCCACCACCGGGCTCTCGCCCTCGGCCAGCCGGCCGGTGACCGCGATGGACATGGCGCGCAGCACCGCGAGGTGCGCCAGCAGCCGGCCGAGCAGCGCCTCGGCCGCCGCGGTCGCCCCGGCCTCGCGCAGCCACTGCGCCCAGCAGTCGAGCAGCACCGCGGAGGACAGCACGCGCTCCGGCCCACTGCGCTCGAAGGCCAGCTCGGCGTTCACCTGCATCCAGCCCGCCCCTTCCTCCCCGATCAGCGCGTCGGGGGGCAGCAGGACGTCCTGGAAGACCACCTCGGAGAAATGCGCGTCGCCCGCCAGGTCGCGGATGGGCCGGACCGTCACGCCCGGCGCGTGCAGGTCCACGATCACCTGCGACAGGCCCTCGTGCCGGCTCTCCGCCGTGCCGGAGGTGCGCACCAGGGCGATCATGTAGTGCGACCGGTGCGCGTTGGTGGTCCAGATCTTGGCGCCGTTCAGCCGCCACCCGTCGCCCTCGCGCATCGCGCGGGTGGCGACGCTGGCGAGGTCGGAGCCGCTGTTGGGCTCGCTCATGCCGATGCAGAAGAAGGCCTCGGCGCGGCAGATGCGGGGCAGGTAGAAGCGGCGCTGCGCCTCCGTCCCGAAGCGCAGGATCAGCGGGCCGCTCTGCCGGTCCGCGATCCAGTGGGCCGAGACGGGCGCGCCGGCGGCAAGCAGCTCCTCCACCAGCACGTAGCGGGCGAAGGGGCCGCGCCCGGCGCCGCCATACTCCGGCGGGAAGGTGAGGCCGAGCCAGCCGCGCTCCGCGAGGCGACGGCTGAATTCGGCGTCGAACCCCATCCAGGATCGTGCGCGCCGCTCGGGCGGGATGCCGGCGACCGTCTCGCGCAGGAATTCGCGGATGGCCGGGCGCAGCGCCTCGTCCTCCGGCGGGATGGCGGCGAGGGGGAGGGCTCCGATCATGCGCCTACTCCAGCCGCACGCCGCTCTCGGCGATCACGCGGCCCCAGCGGGCGATCTCGTCCCGCAGGATGCGGCCGTATTCCTCCGGGGTGGAGCCGAGCGGCTCGGTGCCCTGCTCGGCGAGCCTCGCCCGCACCTCCGGGTCGGCCAGCGCGGCCATCGCTGCCGTGTTCAGCGCCGTGATGACGGGGGCGGGGGTGCGCGCCGGCACCATCATGCCCTGCCACGCCCCGACCTCGAAGCCTGGGATCAGCGTCTCGGCGATCGTCGGCACGTCGGGCAGGGGGGCGATGCGCCGCGCGCTGGTCACGGCAAGCGCGCGCAGGCGTCCCTCCCGGATGAGCGGCAGCGCGGAGTTCACCGTGTCCGTGAGGAACTGCACCTCGCCGGCGACCGCGTCCAGCAGCGCCGGGGCACTGCCGCGGTAGCCGACATGCACGGCCTCCAGCCCCTGCGAGCGCAGCAGCAGGAAGGCCGCCAGGTGCGTGACGTTGCCGTTGCCGGCCGAGCCGTAGGAGAGGGCGCCGGGCCGCGCGCGGAGGTGCTCCACGAAGCCGCGCACATCCTGCACCGGCAGGGACGGGTTCACCGCGAGCACCAGCGGGATGGTCGCCGTCTGCACCACCGGGGCGAGGTCGCGCAGCGCGTCGTAGGACAGGCGCGTGTAGAGCGCGGGGCTGAGCGCGATGGAGGAGGTGTTGTAGAGCACCGTGTAGCCATCGGGCTCCGCCCTCGCCACGGCCTCGTTGCCGATGTTGCCGTTGGCGCCGGCCCGGTTCTCCACCACGAAGGGCTGGCCGAGGCTGCGTGCCATCCGCTCCGCCAGCACGCGCGCCACGATGTCCGTGGGGCCGCCGGGCGGGAAGGGAACGATCACCCGGACGGGGCGCACCGGCCAGGGCGAGGCCTGTGCGCGGGCGCCCGGGGCGAGGATGACGATCGCGGGGGCTGCCAGCAGGCAGCGGCGACGGATGGTGCTCATGCGGCCGAGTTCCTCTCCCGTGCCGGCTCCGCGAGACCGATGACGCCGGCCAGGCGCAGGCGCTCGATCTCCGCTTCCGTAAGGCCAAGGGTGCTCGCCAGCACATCGCGCGTGTCCTGCCCGAGGCGTGGGGGCGCGAGGCGGTAGGTCGCGGGGCTGCGGGAGAGCTGGCCGGGGAAGCCGATGACGGTCACCTCCGTCCCATCGTCGCGCCGCATCCGCTGCAGCAGCTCGCGCGCCGCGATCTGCGGGTCCTGGAGCACCTGCTCGACCGAGTTGATCGGTCCGCCCGGCACCCCCGCCTCCGCCATCGCGGCCAGCAGGTCGGCGGCACGCCAGGGCGCGATGGCCCGCGCCAGCTCCACCTCCAGCGGCCGGCGGTCGCGCTGGCGGCCGGCATTGTCGGCAAAGCGCGGATCCTCCGCGAGGTCGCCGCGTCCGAGCAGGTCGCACAGCGCGCGGAACTGCGCGTCGCTGCCGCAGGCGACGAGGATGTAGTCGTCGCTGGCAGCGAAGTCACGGTACGGCACGACGTTCGGATGCGCGTTGCCGAGGCGCTGCGGCACGGCCCCGCCGACAAGGAGGTTCATCGCCTGGTTCACCAGCAGCGCGACCTGGCTGTCGAGCAGGGCGCAGTCCACATGCTGCCCCTCGCCCGTCGCGTGCCGGTGCTGCAGCGCGGCGAGGACGCAGATCGCGCCGTAGAGCCCGGTGAAGAGGTCGCTGACGGGCAGCCCGACCTTCATCGGGCCGGCGCCGGCCTCCCCGTCCGGTCGTCCCGTCACGCTCATCAGCCCGCTCATGCCCTGGATGAGGAAGTCGTAGCCGCCGCGCCGCGCGTAGGGGCCGGTCTGGCCGAAGCCGGTCACCGAAAGATAGATCAGGCGCGGATTGGCGGCGAGCAGCGTCGGCGCGTCCAGCCCGTACTTCGCGAGGCCGCCGGTGCGGAAGTTCTCGACGACGATGTCGGCCTCCGCCGCCAGGCGCCGGACGAGCGCCGCGCCCTCCGGCCGGGCGAAGTCGATCGCGACGGAGCGCTTGTTGCGGTTGGCGCAGAAGAAGTAGGCCGCGTCGGGGCGGGCCGAGCCGTCCTCGAGGAAGGGCGGGCCCCAGTGCCGCGTGTCATCGCCGCGGCCGGGCTTCTCGACCTTGAGCACCTCCGCGCCGAGGTCCCCCAGGATCTGCGTCGCCCAGGGGGCGGCGAGCACGCGCGAGAGGTCGAGAACCCTGAGCCCCGACAGGGCCTGTGGCGGAACGCCCTCCGCGGGCAAGGCCATCGCGGTCACGCCTGTTCGGTCCTGGAGCGGCCACGAGGGCACCGCTGGATCATCCGGCCGTTTCCTCCCCCGTGTCGCCCCGTGGTCACGGGGCGTAGTCCGTTCGGACCGGGCTTGTTGACGAGCATTTCAGAGCATGAAATACCCTTTCAGAGATCGTTGCACGGAACTTCCGCTTTGAGAACCCGGAAACGGTCGGCGACGTCGGGGTGACGTGACACATGCCCTCCTATGACCCGGTGGCCGCGCTGCTGCGCGGGCTCGACGTGCTGCGGGCCGTGAACCGCCTGTCGCCGGCAAGCGTCGGTGACATCCACCGCCTGACCGGGATCAGCCAGCCGACGGTCGTGCGCATGCTCGAGACGCTGATCCATGCGGGCTTCGTCATCCGCCACCCGCGCCAGCCGCTCTACTCCCCGACCGGACGGACGCTGGAGTTGAGCGCGGGCTACGTGCTGCACCGGGAGGTCGGGCTGGCGGCGACGCCGGTCATGACCCGGCTGCGCGCGGCGGTCGGCTGGCCGTCCGACGTCGCCGTGTTCGATGGCGATGCGATGGTCGTCGCCCACACCAGCCGCGGCGAGGGCCGCTTCATGTTCGAGCGCCGTGCCGGCTTCCGCGCGCCCGTCCTCGCCACCTCGCTCGGCCGTGCCTATCTGGGGTTCTGCGAGGCGGGCGAGCGCGAGCGCGCGCTGACGCTGGCCGCCCGCTCGCCCGAGCCATGGAACGCCATCGCCGCGCGCCCGTCCGAGGCGGCGCGGCTCTTCGACGGCATCCGCGCTGCGGGGTTCGCCGCGATGGACGAGGGCTATGCCGAGCGGGAATACGGCGGGCTGGCGAGCGCGATCGCGGTGCCCGTGCTGGCCGGCGGCGTGGCCGTCGCATCGCTCAATCTGATGTACCTGCGCGAGGCTATCCGCCAGGACGCCGTCGTCGCGCGCCTGCTGCCCCTGCTGCGGGAGGCCGCGGCGGAGCTTGGCGCCACGCTGCCGCATCCGCACCGCGCCTGACCTGGCGGCGCCGCGTGGCCGCGGAGGCAGGACGCACCGGACCCGCGAGCCGGTCAGGTCGCGTAGTCGGATTCCTCCCGGTCCAGCACGCGGCGCCAGGCATCCAGGTGCAGCCGTGCATCCATCCGGTCGCCCCAGGCGCCGAGGTGACCTCGCCTGAGGCGCTCGGGCAGCGTGTGCATCGGCAGGCCGGTGGACATTGCCGTCATCTGGTACATGGCCGTGCGTTCCGCGAAGTAGCACTCGTCGAAGGCGTCGTGCACCGTCGGCCCGACCACGGTTGCCCCGTGGCCGCGCATGACCATCACGGATTTCCCGCCCAGGCAGCGAGCGATGCGGTCGCCCTCCTCGGTCTGGTGGACCGGCTCGTCGCCCTCGCGGTCGTAGACCACGCGGTCGTTCAGCAGCAGGTTGTTGTGGTGCGACAGGCGCAGCTCCGTCTCGCGCAGCAGGGACAACGCCGTCAGCCAGCGCGGATGCACGTGGATCACGCAGGCGGCGTTCGGGTTGGCCAGGTGGATGCGGGCATGGATGTGGAAGGCAACCTTGCGCAGTTCCCCGGTGCCGCGGAGCACCCGCCCTTCCAGGTCGCAGACGATGAGGTCGGAGGCCCGCAACTCCTGGAACAGGTAGCCGCGCGGGTTGATCAGGAAGCGCGGCTCGGGCTCATCGGGCAGCATCAGCGAGTTGTGGTTGCCGATCTGCTCGTTCCACCCCTCCCGCGCGGCGACGCGGAAGACGGCGGCCATGTCCCGCCGCAGCGCCCATTCCCGCTCCTCGCCCGCCGAGCTGGAGCGCGCTTCGATGATGGCCGACATGCCGGTCGCCCTCCACTGGTGCGGCGGCAAGCTTAGCCTCCCTCCGCCGCGCTTGCCACTTTCCGCGTGCGCAGCGACCGGGCTAGCCTTCCGGCGGCCAACGGGGGAGAGGTCGCATGACGCCCGGCGCAACCGATTTGCCGATCACCGGTTACCTCGACCGCCTCTCCCGCCGCCCGGGCGAGAGCTTCGCGGTGAAGGTCGCGGTGCGCGCCGGCGGTCCGTGCCGCGCGCGGCTGGAACGCGTGATCTGCGCCGATCCCAATCCGGACGGCCCCGGCATGCGCGTCGAGGATCTCTCCACCCGGTTCGACCACCGCTTCGAGGGGCGCCCGCAGCCGGTCCGCATCGGCTCCTTCGGCATCGCGCCTGCGCCGCGGCGGCCGGAAGGCGCCGTGACCTGGACCGTGCTGGCCTG
>DASQNQ010000299.1:0-2640 GCA_035644895.1 Acetobacteraceae bacterium
GCGAACTGCCGGCCTGGGCGGAACTGGCTCGGGTCGGTGACGGAGGCGGCCAGGGCCGTTGCGCCGATCGGGCCGATGCCCGGGATCGTGGAGAGGCGCCGTGCCATGTCGTCGGTCCGCTGCAGGGCCAACAGAGCGCGATCGAGGTCCAGAAGCCGTGCATGGGTATCGAGCGCCTGCCGCGACAGCATGCCGACCACCTTGGCAGCTGCCACCGGCATCTCCGGCGCCGCACCATCAACCACCTGCTGCGCCATCACCAGAGCGCGCCCGAGACCTTCAGGTATGTCGATGCCAAACTCGGCCAGCAGCCCGCGCATCATGTCCACCAGCTGGGTGCGCCGCCTGATCAGCAGGTCGCGGGCGCGATGCATGGAAAGAGCAGCCTGCTGTTCGCGCGACCTCCGCCATCCTTCGCAGCCCTTTGACGCTGCGCGATTGCAGCAGCGCTGCGCCTTCACCTAGGTCCTATCGTCCCGCCGCCCGCCGTAGCCGTGGCTTCTCCGGCGCTTCCCGGTCCAGCAGCCCGTGCATCGCGGCGATGGTCTGGGGCGTCAGGCGGCGGATGTTCTCGGCGATGCGGTTGGCCAGCGCCGTTGCCTCCGGGCTCAGCCCCGCCGTGTCCACCGTGATGCGCGGGTGGGACAGCCGTGCGAGGTCGGCGATCTCCTGCGCATCATCCCAGATCAGGCCGAAGAACTCGTTCACCTGGTGCACCAGGCCCGGCGAGGGCCGGCCGCGATGCCCGTGCTCCAGCGCCGAGAGGTAGGCCGAGGACACCTGCAGGTGAGCCGCGAGTTGCTTGAGGGTGAGGCCCCGCGTGCGCCGCAGCGCACGCAGCCGGGCGCCGAAGGGCGTCACCGCGGCCGCCGCAGCAGCAGGTGGACCGCGCCGGAATTGGCGGCGTGCGGGTGCGCGGCACCGAGGATCAGCGGCTGCAGGTCGGGCGCGTTCAGCCAATGCGGCAGTTCGCGCCGCAGGATGCCGCCCTCGGGCGAGCTGCCCTTGCCCGTCACCACCGCAACGCAGCGCAGGCCATCGACCCGCGCCTGCAGCAGGAAGGCGCGGACCGCGGCGTGGGCATCCTGCGCACGCCGGCCGTGCAGGTCGAGCGTGCGCTCGGGCCTGAGCCGCCCGCGGCGCAGCGCCGTCCAGCGCCGCGTGTCGAGGCCCGCGGGCTGCGTGCCGACCGCGATCTCGGGCGCGCGCGCCGGGCGTGGCGGCGGGACGGGGGCGCCCGCCGACACCGGCGCGGCCGGTAGGGGGGATGAGGCGGGCGGCGCGGCCTCGGACGGCAGGTCGCGCCCCGGCAGCGGCGTGACATTGACGGCATAGGCGCGCCAGAGCGCGCGGTCCGCCTGCGTCAGCCCCCTCGCGCGTCGCGCCACGGCCGCATCTAGTCGCCGGGCGTGGCGGGGCTGCCGGGCTGGGCCACAGCTTCCGCGCGTGCCTCGGCGCGGGTCGCCATGCGCGGCGCCTCCTCGTCCTCCACCAGCAGGACGTGCAGCCGCCTCGGGCCGTGAGCCCCGAGCTCGAGCGTCTGCTCGATGTCGGCGGAGCGCGAGGGGCCGGTCACCAGCATGACGTTGCGCGGCATGAACCCGCCCGAGAGCTCGTCGCGATGCTCGGCCCGCAGCAGGTCCCACGCCTCCTCATAGGCGCCGACCACGCGGCTGGCGCGCAGGACGACGATCTCGGTCTCGGGCAGCAGGTTCAGCGTGGTGGGGCGGACCGGGGCGGAGGGCAGCATGAGCGTCCCCGTCTCCGCGATCGCGGCATAGGCGTGCTGCAGGGAGACCATGTCGTCCGCCCGCGCGCGGCGCGCATCGGGCTCCAGCATCGGGCGCGAGGCCCAGGGCAGGCCCTGCAGCTCCGGGTGCGGGGCCATGGCGAAGCGGGGCGCCAGGTTCTGCGCGGCGAGGTAGTCGGCCACCGCCGCGGGCACCGCGGCCATCTCCGGCAGGCGCTCGACGGTGCCGAACTCCTTCTCCACGTTCTTGATGAACAGGGCGATCTGCTCCGGCCGCGGCAGGCGGGAACGGGCGGGGATCAGGTGGCGCGGGTGGCGCTCGATGCGCCCGGCCAGCATGGCCGCCTGGTCGGCGGGCAGTGGCCCGCGCCTGAGGCCGCGACGGATGGCGCCGAGGATGGCGTCCTTGCTCATGCGTGCTTCCTTCAGCGCGGCGCGTCGGCGAGGTCGAGGCGGCGCTCGATGCGTTCGAGGCGGGAGTCGATCCGGTCCATGCGCGCCTGCAGGGCGGCCAGGCCGACGAACACCTCGCCCAGCTGGCGTTCAACGGCCGTGACCCGGTGCTTCAGGTCGCGCACATCCTCCGCGACGCGGTCCATCTTTTCGTCCAGGCGGCGGAGATAGACGAGCACCAGGTTGTCGGGCGCGTCGCTCACAGCCGCCTCTCGCGCCGTGCCTTCGCGTAGCGCGCCATGAATGTGCCGCCCGGCTCCGGCGCCGGCAGGTCGCGCCCCTTGGTCCAGCCGCCGGCGAAGGGCAGGGACCGGAAGGCGCCCCTCCCGCGGCCGAGCAGGCCGAGCGCGCCGATGGCCGCCCGCGTCGCCATGCGGTAGGCCTGCGGCCGCTTCGCGAACCAGGCCCAGAGCGCCAGGTTGTTCCGCTGCGCCTGG
>DASQNQ010000300.1:0-2946 GCA_035644895.1 Acetobacteraceae bacterium
GTAGGCCCCCGGGCCGCCGCCGCCCCTCCCTGCGGCCCGTCAGCCGCGGAACGGCGAAAGGTCGAGCCGCGGCAGGTCGAAGGCGCTCGCGCCGAAGGCGACCAGCGCATCGGCCCGCGCCGCGTCCCAGCCGCCGTAGAGGCAGTTCTCCCGCGCCTTGGCCTCGATCTCGGCGCGGGAGAGCGGGTCGGCGGCGCCGCCGCGCAGGTTGGCCTGCCGCTCCTCCACCACCGTGCCGTCGCGCAGCGTCGCGCGGACATGACCCGTGTAGGCGCGCGGATAGGGGTTCGCTGTGTCCACCTCGTAGGACACACGGGCGCAGAGCGCGCGCACTGCAGGGTCCTGCACGCGCTCCTCGGTGAAGGCGTCGAGCCCGGCATGGCCGAGGATCAGGCCCGCTGCCACGCCATAGGGGACGCTGAACTTCGCGGCATAGGCGTTCGGCGGCGCCTGCTTCGAGGAGAGCGGCTCCCAAAGTCGATGCAGGATGCCCTCCGCCGTCTCGCAGGTGACGGAGGCGATGTCCTCCGCCCGGATGCCCCGCTCCCGCAGCCGAATGGCGCAGTCCACATAGGGCTGCGTCATGGTGCCGTTCGCCCAGGGCTTGAAGGCGATGGTCTCCGCCACCCAGTCCTGGCCGAAGCCGTCCAGCAGGGCGCCCCAGTTGCCGTCCCGCGTGTGGGCGAAGCCGTGGAACAGGCCGTGCGGCCCCTCGAACACGGTGCGCGGCCCGAAGAACCCGCCCCGGGCCATCAGCGCGGCGCGCATGCCCCCCATCGCGGCCCAGCCCGGGTGGAAGCGCTTCGTCCAGGCGCCGTCCGTCAGGTACTCGATGATGCCGGAGGACATGGACCCCGCGATGCCGAGCGCGTCCACCACCTGACGCGCCGGGAGGCGCAGCGCGACGGCGACCGCCAGCGCCGCGGCCGGTGCGCCGAAGACGCAGGTCGGGTGGAAGCCGGACTTGTGGACCGCCTTCGGCACGACGGTGGACAGGCGGCAGGCCGCCTCCGCTCCCACCGCGATGCCGCGCAGCGCATCGGGTCCCGCGATGCCGAAGCGCTCGGCCGCCGCGAGCACGGCGGGGATGACCACCGCGCCCGAGTGGATCGGGCCACCCTCGAAGGTGTCGTCGTAGTCCTCGCCATGCGCCGCAGTGCCGTTCACGATGGCGGCATCGGAGGGGGTCAGGCCCGCCGCGTGCCCGAAGGCTGTGCAGGGCCCCTCGCCCTCGGACGCGGAGAGGACCGCGGTGACGTAGTCCGTCCGGCGCGCCGCGACACAGAGGCCCACCACGTCCACCAGCAGGCGCTCAGCCGTGTCGCGCATGCGCGCGCTCGGCCGTGCGTCGAGCGCCGCGGCGGTCAGACGTTCGGCAATTGTGGTGTCCTGCGGCGTGGCGTTCGGCATGGCGTCCCCCTTCCGGTCTCGAGGCCGGTTCTGCAAATCTATGTATGCAAATGCGTGCAGGGGCGCTAGCGTCTTCCGGCGCGGCGGCGGAACAAGCGGCCGGAAAGGGGGAAACCGCATGTCCAGCACGGCGGCAAAGGCGGAGTATGGCGTGGCCGCGCTCGGCCTCGGCGTGACGCGCACGCTCGGCGCCTTCGTCTCGGCGATCCGGTTCGAGGACCTGCCCGATGCGGTGGTGCACGAGGCACGGCGCGGCGTGCTGGACTGGGCGGGATGCGCGCTCGCCGCCAGCCGCCACCCGACCATCCGCATCCTGCTCGACACCTTCGCCGCCACCGGATCCGCGCCCGTCGCCCGCGTGATGGGGCAGGGCGGGCTGCGGCTCGGGCTGCTGGATGCGCCTGTCGCGAACGGCCAGATGGGCCACCTGCTGGATTTCGACGACACGCACATGGGCGGCGTCGTGCTGCACACCTCGTCGCCGCTCCTCGCCGCGCTGCTTGCCGTGGCGGAACACCGTCCCGTCTCGGGACGGGAGCTCGTCGCCGCCTATGTGGGCGGGTTCGAGGCGGGCGTGCGCACTGGCCAGGGCGCGCCTGGCCATCATGACGGCGGCTGGCACCTGACGGGCACGCTGGGCGCCATCGCGGCAGGCGCCGGGGCGGCGCGGCTGATGGGCCTCGACGCCGCGCAGACGGTCCATGCCATCGGCATCGCGACGACCCAGGCGGCCGGGATGCAGCAGAACCGCGGAACGATGTGCAAGTCCTTCCACGCCGGCAAGGCGGCCGCGAGCGGTGCGCTCGCTGCGCTCCTCGCTGCGCGGGGCTTCAACGCCTCGGATGAAATCCTGGAGGGCAAGCGCGGCTTCGTGCGCATCTACAGCACGAGTTCGGCGCCGGAGCGCATCACGGAGGGCCTCGGGCAGCGTTGGGAGATCGCGCGCAACGGCTACAAGCCCTATGCCTGCGGCGTCGTGCTGCATCCGCTGATCGACGCCATGATCGCGCTGTCCGGCCGGGTGCCGGCGGCGGAGGTCGAGCGCGTGGAGCTGCAGGTCCACCCGCATGCGGTGAAGATCACCGGCGTCGACGACCCGCAATCCGGCCTGATGTCGAAGTTCAGCGTCAACCACTCGGCCGCCGTCGCCTACCTGGACGGCACGGCCGGCATCGCGCAGTACACCGATGCCCGCGCCGCCAGCCAGGACGTGCAGGCGCTGCGGCGGCGCGTGCAGGTCACGGTGGTCGAGGGCTTCCGCAAGGACCAGGCGCACGCGACGCTCGTCGCCACGGACGGGCGGCGGTTCGAGGCCGCGGTCGCGCACGCCTCCGGCACCGTGGACAACCCGATGTCGGATGCGGCGCTCGAGCGCAAGTTCATCGGCAACGCGACCGAGGTGCTGGGCGAGGCGCGCGCGCGGGAGGTCGCCGCGCGCATCTGGCGGCTGGACGCGATGGAGGATGCGCGGGACCTGCTCGCGCTCTGCGCATGAGGGGGCGTGCCCGCCCGCGGCTGAACGGCGACGTGCTGGCG
>DASQNQ010000301.1:0-9373 GCA_035644895.1 Acetobacteraceae bacterium
CCGCGAACAGCGCGACGGCCGCGACCAGGATGCCGCGCTGCCGGGTCATGCCGGCCTGCCCAGGATGCCCTGCGGCCGCAGCGCCAGCACCGCCGCCATGATCAGGAAGGTCAAGATGACGGAGTAGGTCGGGAACAGCGCCTGCCCCACCTGCTCCGCCACGCCGACCAGTATGGCCCCGACCGCCGTGCCCGCGATGGAGCCCATGCCACCCACGATCACCACGACGAGCGAGGTGAGCAGGAAGCGCACATCCACCCCCTGCACCAGCGGCTGCGCCGTGGAGCCGATGACGCCGCCGAGCCCGGCGAGGCCCGCGCCGAGCGCGAAGACCGCTAGCGCCACCAGCGGCACAGGCACGCCTGTCGCCGCCAGCATCTGCCGGTCGTCGACGCCCGCGCGGATCATCAGCCCGAGCTTCGTCTTGTTCAGAAGCAGCCATAGCGCCACGCCGACCGCGACGGCGATGCCGATCTGCACGAGGCGGAAGGTGGGATAGCGCCCGATGCCCGGCACCTCCGTGCTGCCGAAGATGGCGTCGGGGGCGAAGAACTGCCGGCTGGTGCCACCAAAATGGGCGAGAAGCTGGTCGGCCACGATGATCGAAACGCCGATGGTCACCAGCGCCTGCCGCAGTTCCTGCCCCTGCATCCAGCCCAGCAGGGCGGCCTGCATGGCGGCGCCGAACAGCGCGGCGGCGGCCACGGACACCGCGATGGCAACGTACCAGCCATACCAGGCGTCTGCGTCGTACAGCGGCTCGAACACGGCGTAGCCGATATAGGCACCGAGCATGTAGAGCGAGCCATGCGCCATGTTCACCGTGCGCATCAGCCCGAAGATGAGCGAGAAGCCGCTGGCGACGATGAAATAAAGCGCCGCGAGCGTGAGCCCGTTCAGCAGCACCGTCCCGGCCAGCCCGCCCGTCACCGCTTCTCTCCCCGCGGGAACCGTTCCGGCTCCTCGTCGGGCGAACATATCACGGATTGCATCCGGTCGGGCAAGACATGACATGGGAGAAATTCGGGGGCAGGCTGCCCGTCACGCGGCATCGTGTGGTCGTGACTGCGACGGTATCGCCAGGCGGGCTGGCCGGAGGGCGTGGTCCGCCCGGATGACAGAGCGGACATGAACGAGGCGCCCGCAAAGGCCGCCCGGGAGAGGAGGACATCCATGCGCACGCTGAAGGGCCCCGCCATTTTCCTGGCGCAGTTCGCGGGTGACAGCCCGCCCTTCTCGAACCTGCGCGACATCGCCCGCTGGGCCGCGGGCCTCGGCTTCCGCGGCGTGCAGATCCCATCCTGGGACGCGCGCCTGTTCGACCTGGCACGGGCAGCCGAGAGCCGAGGCTACTGCGAGGAGGTGCAGGGCATCCTGTCGGAGGCGGGGGTGGAGGTCACGGAACTGTCCACCCACCTGCAGGGCCAGCTCGTCGCCGTCCACCCGGCCTATGACGAGGCCTTCGACGGCTTCGCACCGCCCGCGCTGCGCGGCAAGCCGGGGGCGCGGCAGGAATGGGCGGTGGAGCAGCTGAGGCTCGCCGCGCGCGCCTCGCGCAACCTCGGCCTCACGGCGCACGCCACCTTCTCGGGCGCGCTGGCCTGGCCCTTCGTCTATCCGTGGCCGCAGCGCCCGGCCGGGCTGGTGGAAACCGCCTTCGGGGAACTGGCGCGGCGCTGGCGCCCCATCCTCGACGCCTTCGATGAGCAGGGCGTGGATGCCTGCTACGAGCTGCATCCGGGCGAGGACCTGCATGACGGCGCGAGCTTCGAGATGTTCCTGGACGCCGTCGGCAACCACCCGCGCGCCAGCATCCTCTACGACCCGAGCCACTTCGTGCTCCAGGCGATGGACTACCTAGAGTTCATCGACATCTATCACCCGCGCATACGCGCCTTCCACGTCAAGGACGCGGAGTTCCGTCCGAACGGCCGGCAGGGCGTCTATGGCGGCTTCCAGCCCTGGCTGCGGCGGGCGGGGCGGTTCCGGTCGCTCGGCGACGGGCAGGTGGATTTCGGCGCCGTGTTCTCGAAGCTTGCGCAGTACGACTTCGCCGGCTGGGCGGTGCTGGAGTGGGAATGCGCCCTGAAGCACCCGGAGGACGGGGCGCGCGAGGGCGCGGAATTCATCGCGCAGCACATCATCCGCGTGACGGAGCGCGCCTTCGACGACTTCGCGGGCTCGGGCGCCGACGAGGCGGCCAACCGCCGCATGCTGGGGATCGGCTGAGATGGTCGCGGCACGGGATGCGGGCGGGGCGGCGCGGCGGCTGCGCCTGGGCATGGTGGGCGGCGGGCGCGGCGCCTTCATCGGCGCGGTCCACCGCATGGCC
Source organism: Acetobacteraceae bacterium (assembly GCA_035644895.1). Taxonomy (GTDB): domain Bacteria; phylum Pseudomonadota; class Alphaproteobacteria; order Acetobacterales; family Acetobacteraceae; genus Falsiroseomonas. Next base: position 2,333 of record DASQNQ010000301.1, read on the forward strand.
GCGCGGCTCGACGACCGGTGGGAGCTGGTGGCGGGCGCCCTGTCGCGGGATGCGGAGAACGCCCGCGCCTCGGCGGCCGAGCTGCACATAGCGCCCGACCGCGCCTACACGGACTGGCGCGACATGGCGCGGGCCGAGGCGGCTCGGCCGGACGGCATCGATGCCGTGGCGATCGTGACGCCCAATGCCTCCCACCACCCGGTGGCGCGCGCCTTCCTGGAGGCCGGCATCCACGTCATCTGCGACAAGCCGCTGACGACCTCGGTCGAGCTGGCCGACGACCTGGCGAACGCGGTTCGCCAGACTGACAGGATATTCGCACTGACGCACAACTACACGGGCTATCCGATGGTGCGGCAGGCGCGCGCGATGGTCGCGGCGGGGGAGCTCGGCGCGGTCCGCGTGGTGCAGGTGGAGTATCCGCAGGACTGGCTTGCCACGCGCGTCGAGGACAGCGGCATGAAGCAGGCCGCCTGGCGTGTGGACCCGGCACAGGCGGGTCCTGCCGGATCGCTCGGCGACCTCGGCACCCATGCGCACAACCTCGCGGAGTTCGTGACGGCGCTGCAGGTGGAGCAGGTCTGCGCGGACCTGACCGCCTTCGTCGAGGGCCGGGCGCTCGACGACAACGCGCACCTGCTGCTGCGCTTCTCCGGCGGTGCGCGCGGGATGCTGTGGTCGAGCCAGGTCTCCCCCGGCAACGAGAATGCGCTGCGCCTGCGCGTCTATGGGGAGCGCGCCGGCATCGAATGGTCGCAGGAGGCGCCGAACCAGCTCCGCTTCGCCCCGCTCGGCGAGCCGCCGCGCATCCTGGCGCGCGGTACGGGCGGGCTGCACGCCGCGGCGGCGCACGCCACCCGCATCCCGGCGGGCCACCCGGAGGGCTACCTGGAGGCCTTCGCACAGCTCTACCGCGACGTGGCGGAGAGGGTGGCGGCGCGGATCGAGGGGCGCGACCCGGACCCGGCCGCGCTGCTGGTCCCCGGCGTGGAGGAGGGCGTGCGCGGCGTGCGCTTCCTCGCCGCGGCGGTGGAGTCGAACCGGCGCGGCGGCGCGTGGCAGCCCGTGTAGGTTGCGCGGCACCGCGGACGCGCGGGTGGGCAAGCCGTCCTCGGCATCGCCCAGGCGACGGCCAGGTGGAGCCCGGTCACCCGCGCCTCCCAGCCTGACCGCGCCTCCAGTCGCCGGCCGACGCGAAGCGGACCGGCTGCCCTAATCCGGCCGGATGTCGTTCTCGCGCACGACGCGGCTCCAGGTGTCCATCTGCCGGTCGAGGAACGCCGCGAACGCCTCGGGCTCCGACGCGACGAGGTCGACGCCCAGCGGGTCGGCGAGGCGGGCGCGGATGGCGGGTGATTGCAGCACATCGCGCAGCGCCGCGTGGAATCGGCGCAGGACCGGCTCCGGCGTCCGGGCCGGCGCGAGCACGCCCCACCAGGCCAGCGCGTCGATGCCCGGAATGCCCGACTCCGCCAGCGTCGGCAGGTCGGGAAAGAGCGGCGAGCGCCGCGCCCCCGTCTGCGCCAGCGGTCGCAGGGCGGAAGCGAGCGGGGCGGCGAGCGCGGCCGCGCTCGCGACCGGCAGGTCCACCTCCCCCGCTGCGGCCGCGACCGCCAGCGGGCCGCCGCCGCGGTAGGGCACATGAACCACCTGGAAGCCGCCCGCACGCTGGACCAGGGTCATGGTCAGGTGCGCGAGGCTGCCATTGCCGATCGAGCCATAGGTCAGCGTGTCGGGCCGTGCCCGCGCCGCGGCCACCACCTCCGCCATCGTCTGCCAGGGGCGGGAACGGTGGGTGGTCAGCAGCATCGGCGCGGTGCCCACCAGCATGACCGGCGCCAGGTCGCGCCGCGTGTCGAAGCCCATGTTCGGGATCAGGAACGGGTTCACCGCATGGGTGTCGAACACCATGACGAAGGTCTGCCCATCGGGGACCGCGCGCGCCGCCGCCGCCGTGCCGACGGAGCCCGAGGCGCCGGCGCGGTTGTCCACCACCACCGGCACACCGAGCGCCTGCTGCAGCGGCGCCTGCACCAGCCGCGCCAGCGTGTCCACGCTGCCGCCCGGCGGGAAGGGGGCGATGATCCGCACCGGGCCGTTCGGCCACGGGCCCGGGCCGCCTTGCGGTGCCGCCTGACCCCGGGCTGCCGCGGGCAGCAGGGCGGCAGCCGCGGCGGCACGCAGCAGCGGACGGCGGGCGATGGGCATGGACGGCATTCCCCCTCAGGCCCGCTGGTCCGGGCGTTGCACGGAAGGTAGCCCATGATTGCCGGGTGGCAATCTCCGCCCCGCGCGGGCATTGTGGGGCCGCCTTCCGCGCGGCCCCGTCCGCGCCCAATCATGTCTGGGGTCTTCTCTTGGGTCGCCTCGTCGCCGTCTCCTTCCGACCGTACCGCACGCACCAGCTCGAGCTTCATGACGCGGGGGGAACGGCGTGCCGCGTCATCATCCATCCGCCGGGCGGCCGGGGTGCGCCACAGGAGGTGGTGCCGGCGAAGTCGCCGGCGACACTCGGCGACCTGATCGCCCAGGCCAAGGCGATCGTGGACGTGGTCATGGGCCCCCGCCCGCCCGCGCCGACCCGGCCGATGCGTCCCCCGCGGGAGTGGCAGGGCTGAACCATCCGGACGAAAGCCGTTTCATGCCTCCGTTTCCCGTCGGGTTGAAGCGCGTCTAGCGGCCGCGCAGCGTCCTCGCGGCGAGCGCCACGCAGCGCTCGAAGACATCGAGGCTGTCCCAGGGCAGGTCCACCCCGCCCCCAGGCAGCAGGACTTGGTGCCCGCCCGTCTCGACCGCTCCCGCGATCATCAGGTTGTCCGGCAGGCCGAAGCCGCCGACCGTCAGGCCCGGCAGCGGGTCCGGCACCGCCGCCACCTGTGCCGCCGAGCGCGCGGCGAAGGGCGTCACGCTGTTCGAGTAGCCGAAGATCGGCCGCCCCCGGCCCAGGAACCAGCCGAGCTCGACCAGCGTGCCGGCATCGGCCGACGCCCCGCGGAAGGGCGTCAGGTTGGCGATCACCAGGTCGGCGCGCTCCATCATGGCGATGTCCTTGGCGTAGATGGTGCGCCAGGCCTCCTCCTCCGCCATCGCCGCTAGGCTCTCCACGTCCTCGTTCAGCGGCGGCAGCGCCTCGATGCCGTGGGCGGCGCAGATCGCGGCCTTGCGTGCGGCATGGGCGGGCGCGTCGGGCAGGAACACGTCCGGTCCGGCCAGGTAGGCGAGTGGCATGCGCTGGGGTCTCCGGGGCTGCCCGCAGACTAGCCATTCCGGGCGCGCCCTGCGCAAGCGGCGGGCAGGCGTGGCCGACGAAGGTCAGCGGAGCGGGGCGGCACACGGGTTGCAGGGCGGCGCGCCATGAAGGCGGCGCCGCGCGACGCGCCAGGAAACGCCGCCCCGCCCGGAGTGCCCGATGCCGCCCCAAGATGGCCCATCCCTCGACCGCGCCAGCCTGCACGCGCTCTACGCGCGCGGGGTGCTGCGGGCCGTCGATGCGGTCGCACTCGCCTACCGGCGCATCGCCTCCCTCGGCGATCCCGGCATCTTCCTGCACCTGCTGCCGGAGGAGGAGGTGCGCCGCAGGGCCGCCGCCCTGCCGCCCTTCGACCCGCTGCGGCTCCCGCTCTGGGGGCTGCCCTTCGCCGTGAAGGACAACATCGACGTGGCCGGCCTGCCCACCACCGCCGGCTGCCCTGCCTTCGCCACCACACCGCGCGCGACGGCGCCCTGCGTGCAGCGGCTGCTCGACGCCGGCGCGGTGCTGGTGGGCAAGACGAACCTCGACCAGTTCGCGACCGGCCTGGTCGGCACGCGGACGCCCCACCCGGTTCCGCGCAACGCCTTCGCGCCGGACCGCGTGCCGGGCGGTTCCTCCTCCGGCTCGGCGGTGGCGGTGGCGCGCGGGCTCGTCTCCTTCGCGCTCGGCACCGACACGGCGGGCTCGGGCCGGGTTCCGGCGGCGCTCAACAATCTGGTCGGCCTCAAGCCGTCCCCTGGCGCGGTGCCGGTGCGCGGCGTGGTGCCGGCCTGCCAGACGCTCGACTGCGTCTCCGTCCTCGCGCTGACCGTGCCGGATGCCTGGGCCGCCTTCGCCGCCATGGCCGGCCCGGATGCGGAGGACCCCTTCTCCCGCCCGATCCCCTGGACCGACCTCGACGGCGCGGCACCCGCCGAGCGGATCGGCCTGCCGCGCGTCGCCGACCTGCACCTGGACGAAGAGGGCGGACGCCGGGCCTGGGCCGCCGCCTGCGGCCTGCTGCACGACCTGGACTGGGAGGAGGTGGACCTCTCCCCCTTCTTCGCCGCGGCGCGGCTGCTCTATGACGGGCCGTGGGTCGCCGAGCGCGCGGCCTCCGTCGGCGACTTCGCCCTCGCCCAGCCGGGCGACGTGCATCCCGTGACGCGCGCCATCCTGGCCGGCGCCGCGCGCTTCTCGGCAGTGGACGCCTTCCGCGGCATCCACAGGCTGGAGGAGCGGCGCCGCCGCACGCGCGCGGTGTGGGACAGGGTGGACGTGCTGGTCGTGCCCTCGGTGCCCTGCTTCCCGACGCTGGCCGAGGATGCGGCGGACCCGATCGGGCCGAATGCGCGGCTCGGCACCTACACGAACTTCGTCAACCTGCTCGACCTCGCCGCCATCGTCGTGCCCGGACCCTTCCGGCCGGACGGGCTGCCGGCGGGCGTGACGCTCATCGGGCCGCGCGGGTCGGATGCGCGGCTCGCGGCGCTCGGGGCGCGGTTCCAGGCGGCCACGGGGTTCCAGCCGGGCGCGAGGTCCGCCGCATGATCGAGCTGGCGGTGGTCGGCGCACACCTCTCGGGCCTGCCCCTGAACGGGGAGATCACCTCGCGCGGCGGCGTGCTGCGCCGCGCGGCGCGGACCGAGCCGCTCTACCGGCTGCATGCCCTCGCGGGCGGGCCACCCATGCGCCCCGGGCTGATGCGTGTCGGTGCCGCCGAAGGCGCCGCGATCGCTGCCGAGGTCTGGGCGCTGCCCGCTGCCGGCTTCGGTGAGTTCGTGGCCGCCATTCCCGCGCCGCTCTGCATCGGCACGGTGCTGCTGGCGGACGGCACGCACCCGAAGGGCTTCCTGGTGGAGGCCGCGGGGCTCGCGGGCGCCGAGGACATCACGCAATTCGGCGGCTGGCGCGCCTTCCTCGCCGGCCGCGCCGCCTGACCACAACCGGGAGAACACGCCGCATGATCCGCCGCCGCCACCTGATCGCGGGCGCCGCCTTCGTGCCGCTCGCCGCGCCGCATGTCGCGGCGCAGGCGCCGCGCACGGTCCGCATGGGCTCGCTCCGCCTGATCCACTCCCTCACGCCGCACTTCTACGAGCGCTTCCTGCCGCCCGGGCTGCGCGTGGAGATCACCACCTTCGACAGCCCGACGGACGGCAAGAACGCCGTCGTCACCCGCAGCGTGGACTTCGGCGGCTTCGGCATCGCGGCCGCGACGCTCGGCGCCGCGGCCGGGGAGCCCGTGGTGGTGGTGGGCGCGTTCTGCAACCGCGGCATGGGCGTGATCAGCCGCGCCGGGTCCGACATCCGCGCCATCGCCGACCTGCGCGGGCGGCGCGTGGGCATCTGGCCCGGCTCGACGCAGGAGGTCTTCATCCTGGAGCGCCTGCGGCAGAACCGCATGACCGTGCGCGACATCACCGCGGTCCGCGTGCCCTTCGGCGAGATGCACGCGATGCTCTCGCGCGGCGACATCGACGCCTATGTGGGCGCGGAGCCGGGGCCGGGCCTCTCCATCTCCTCCGGCGTCGGCCAGCTCGTCGAGTACCCCTACGAGACCGCGATGGGCGGGCTCAACATGATCTTCGCGACGAGCGAGCAGATGGTGGCGCAGGATCCGGCCCTGGTGCGCGCCATGCTGAACGTCCATCGCCGCGCGAGCGAGCACATGATGGCCAACAAGGGGGAGGTCGCGGAGGTCGCGGTGCGCGTCCTCGGCGCGCAGCGCGCCGCGGTGGACCAGGCGCTCGGCGCCGGGAACGTCGAGTACATCTGGCGCCTCGACGAGACGGTGCTGGGCCAGGCGCGCACCTACGCCCAGCACATGCTGGAGCTGCGCCAGATCCGCCAGCTCCCGAACTTCGCCACCTTCCTCAACCCGCGCTTCTCCGAGGAGGTGGCGACGGCCTGAGGCGATGTCCGAGGCAACGATCCCCGCGGCGCCCGTCGTGGCCGCGGGGCAGTCGGGCGCGCGCCTGGCCGCCCGCCTGAGGCCCGCGGCGCTGGCGCTGGTCGTGCCGGCGCTGCTGCTGCTGCTCTGGCACCTGGCGGTGGCGCAGGGGATGACGCGGCTCATCCCCTCGCCGGCCCAGGTCGCGGAATACATGGTGGACTTCGCGGTCGGGGGCATCTGGGATGATGCCTTCTCCGCGACCCTGCACATCCACCTGTTCGCCTCCATGCAGCGCGTCTATGGCGGCTTTGCGCTGGCGGCGATCGTCGCCGTGCCGCTCGGGCTGCTGATCGGGCGCGTCCGGCTGGTGCAGATGCTGCTCGACCCGTTCCTGCAGCTGATGCGGCCCATCCCGGTCACGGCGTGGCTGCCGCTGTCGATGATCCTGTTCGGGCTCGGCCCGCGCTCGGCCTTCTTCCTCGTCTTCCTCGGCGCCTTCTACCCCATACTGCTCAACACCGTCTTCGGGGTGCGCAGCGTGGAGCCGCGGCTGTTCGAGGCCGCCGCGATGCTCGGCTGCCGGGGCAACGCGCAGTTCTTCCGCGTGGTGCTGCCGGCGGCGCTTCCCTCCATCTTCACCGGGCTCCGGCTCGGGCTTGGGCTTGCCTGGTTCGTCATCGTGGTGGGCGAGATGACGGGCGTGCCGCAGGGGCTCGGCGCCGTCATCATGGACGGGCGCACGCTCTCCCGGACGGAGCTGGTGATCTGCGGCATGATCGTGATCGGCATCGCAGGCTTCGTCTCGGACCGCATCGTGGTGATGGTCATGAACCGGCTGCTGCGCTGGAGCCCGACCCACCATGTCTGAGCTGCCGATCCTCGACCTCCGCAGCGTCGGCAAGACCTACACGCT
>DASQNQ010000302.1:0-7955 GCA_035644895.1 Acetobacteraceae bacterium
GGCGCGCGCCCGTACCGCGCGCCTTGCGCATCAGCCCGACCTGGGTGCGCCTGCCCTCCACCACGCCGCCGAAGGCCGTGGAGTAGCCCGGTCCGGTGGCCATCCCCCGCAGGTTCGGCAGGTCGAACATGGTATGCGCCGCATCCGCGCGGTGCGCGCCGTCGTTGATCGTGTCCTCTGTGTTGTCCATCGCTGCTTCCCTCTCCTCGGATCACGGGCCGAGCCGCACCGTCCGTCCCGTTGCGGCGGACTCTGCCACCGCCTCCAGCACCGCGACGTTGGCGATCTTCTGCGCGTCCGTGAAGGGGTACGCCGCGCCCCCGAGCACGGCGGCGGCGAAGGCTTCCAAGTTGAGTACCACGGCGTTCTCCCAGGCGTATTCGTGCATCTCGCGCGTGCCGTCGCGCAGCTCGACCGTGAGCGTCGCTGGCCCTGGCGTGTCGGGGTGCGAGGCGTTGCGGATTTCCGCCCACCCCTCCGAGCCGAAGACGCGGCAGGCGATGTAGAGCGGTGTCTCCAGGATGGCGCTTGCAAACCCGCTGGCGCCCGAAGCGAAGCGCAGCTGGATCGAGACGAGATCGCCGCGCGGCCGGTCCGAGACGAGGCGCTCGGCCCGCGCATGCACCTCCTCGATCGGGCCGAACAGGTCCAGGAAGGCGTCGGTCAGGTGGACGCCCATGCCGGTATGGGCGGCCGGGTAGTGCGGGTCCACGCGCCAGTCGCCGGGCTTCAGGTGGGTCAGCTTGGCATGGCTGAAATTCGCCTCGATGTGCAGCGGCGTGCCGAGCCGCCCCTCCTGCAGGAGCGCTCGCAGGCGGCGCATCGCGGGCTCAAACCGCCGCTCATGCCCGACGCCCAGCACGACACCCGCGCGCCGGCATGCCTCGACGGAGGCTTGGGCATCGGCACGGGTCATGGCGAGAGGCTTCTCGCAGAAGACGTGGCGCCCCGCGGCCGCCGCCTCCAGCACCTGCGCCGTGTGGAGCGCCTGCGGCGTGCAGAGCACGACGGCCTGCACCTCTCGGTCTCGCAGCGCCTCGGTCAACGAGGCCGAGAGGGGCAATCCGTGTTCCTGCGCGAAGCCGGCGTGAGAGGCCGCATCAGGCTCCACAGCCCGGACCACGCGCAGCCGGGGCGACCCTGAGAGGCTTCGCACCACCTGCCGCCCCCACCAGCCGAGCCCCGCGACCGCGACCTGCAACATCGTCCGGACTCCTCAAGGAAGCGGCGCCGCCGTGCCGTAGCGGCCCGCATCGAAAACGAGCGGATCGCCCTCCGCCTCGGCGGCCCGGTGGATGCGGCCGATCAGGACCACGTGGTCGCCGGCCTGCACCGCGCGCTCTAGGCTGCACTCGAAGCTTGCGAGGCTTCCCGGCAGCACCGGGCAGCCGCCCAGCCCGCCATTCCACCGGATCCCCATGAAGCGGTCAGGCGCCGGCGATGCGAACCGGCGCGCGAGCGCGTGCTGCGCCGCCGAGAGCACGTTGACGGCGAACCATCCGGTCTCGAGGAACACGGGCAGCGATCCCGCACGCGCGCCAATGCTCCAGAGCAGCAGCGGCGGGTCGAGGGAGACGGCGGCGAGTGAGTTCGCCGTCAGGCCGAGGACCTGGCCGGAGGGCGCGCGGGCCGTCACCACGGTGACGCCGGTGGCGAAGCGGCCGAGGGCCCGGCGCAGCGCGCCGGGATCCGTGCCCGTGGAACCTTCGGGCAGCCTTGCCGCAGCACCGTCCCGCATCGGCTACTCGGGGGTGATGTTGGCGAGGCGCACCGCCTCGCGCATCCGGTCGATGTCCCGCGCGATCAGGGTGCCGAACTCCTCCGGCGTCATCGGCGTGAGCTGGACGCCCATGCGGGCGTTCTGCTCGGCGAAGGCCGGGTCCGTCAGCACGCGGTTCACCTCGGCGTTCATGCGCTCGATGATCGTGCGCGGCGTGCCGGCCGGCGCCATCAGCCCGTTCCAGAGGCCGAAGTCGTAGCCCGGCAGCAGCTCCGCGACGGCCGGCAGTTCCGGGAACGTCGTCGTGCGCTGCGGTGCAGACGTGGCGATGCCACGCATGCGGCCGCCGCGGATCAACGGCTCCAGCGTGAAGGTGGCGTCCGCCATCAGCTGGATCTGCCCGGCCATGAGCTGCGTCCGCGCCTCGGAGTAGTTGCGGAAGGGGACATGCGTCATGCGCACGCCGGCCATGGCGGCCAGCACCTCCGTCGAGAGGTGGAACATGGAGCCGGGGCCGGAGGAGGCGAAGTTGACGTCGCCAGGGTTCGCGCGAGCGTGCTCGATCAGCCCGCGCAGGTCCTGTGCCGGCAGCCCGTTATGGACCGCGAAGACGAGCGGGAGGGAGTTCACCGCGGCCACCGGCACAAGGTCACGGAGGAGCACGATGGGGCGGCGCGGCTGCAGCGTTTCGTTCACCGCCGCATTGGTGCTCGGGAAGACGAAGCTGTAGCCGTCCGGGGGGCTCTTCGCCACGTGGTCGAGGCCGATGGTGCCGGCGAGCCCGGCCCGGTTCTCGACGAAGAACGGGCGGCCCGTGTTGGCCGTCAGTCGTTCCACCAGGGCCCGCATGGCTGTGTCGGAGGAGCCGGCGGGCGCGGACGGGACGACGATCCGCACGGGGCGGTTCGGCCAGTCGCCCGCCTGCGCGCGGGCGATGCGCGGTGCGGCGAGGCCCGTGGCCAGCGCCGACAGGGCCAGGGTTCTCCGGAGCAGGATCATGCGTGACCTCCCTTGCAAGGGGCGCGTCGTCGAATGGCACGCCCGCCATGGCCAAAGCCTACGCCCAGCGCCGGCGCTGCCGGCAGACACAAACAGAGCAGCGGCCCTCGCGTCAGCGCAGGCCGAGGAAGTCCGACACGGCTTCCGCAAAGCCATCGGCATTGTCGATGTTCGGCAGGTGCGCCGCGCGCGGCACCTCGGCGAACTGCGCACCGGGCGTGCGTTCGGCCATCTCACGCATCACGGCAGGCGGCGCCGCGGCATCCTCTGCCCCGCAGACGAACAGCGCGGGCACCGCGATCCGGTGGAGGTCCCGCAGGTAGTCCAGTCGCTTCAGCGCGGCGGCACACCCCGCATATCCGGCCGGCGGCGTGGCAAGGATCATCTCCGACACGCGCTCGACCTCCGCGGGACTGGCGGCGCGGAAGCCGGCGTTCAGCCAGCGCTCGAGCGTGCCGGGGAGCAGCGCCTGCATGCCGCCGGCACGGAGCGCAGCCAGGCGCTCGTCCCAGGACCGCACGAACGGCTCCGGCGCGTCGGCCCGCGCATCGCAGCAGACGAGCCGCTCGACCTGGGACGAGTGGTAGATCGCCAGCCCCAGCGCCGTCATGCCGCCGAGCGAGAGGCCCATGACCGAGGCCCGCGCTGCGCCCACCGCGTCCAGCACCGCGACCGCGTCGCCGACCAGCATAGCAAATGAATACTCCGCCTCCGGCGCCTCGCTGCGCCCATGGCCGCGCGTGTCGTAGCGGATCAGCCTGTATCGCCGCGTCAGCAGCGCCACCTGGCCGTCCCACATGCTGTGGTCCGCCGCGAGGCTGTTCAGCAGCAGCAGCGCCGGCGCGTCCGGGGTAGGTCCCGGATCCTCCCGCCAGAAGAGCCGCGCGCCGGCGGTCTGCACGTGGCCCTGGCGCATCACTCGGCTGCCTGGTGCGGCACCGCGCGCGCGATGGCATCGTTCAGCCGCGGCAGGACCTTCTCGGCCATGAGGATCATCGAGCGGCGGCCGAGCTGGCGGTCCGCCCAGTCCTTCCCGGCATAGAGCAGGGTGCCGAAGTCGCCGACCTCCGCGCGGAAGGCCATGAGCTTGTCGGCCACCATGGACGGCGTGCCCCAGATGACGAGGCGCTCGAGCACGCCCTCCAGCGTCACCTCGTCATCCGGCTGGTCCAGCCGTGACTTGAACAGGGCCAGCCGCCCGCCGCGGCGCATCTTGGTGAGCAGCTGGCTGTAGTAGAAGCGATAGGGGCTCTGCGGGCCCAGCGCGTAGTCGCGCGCCGTTGCCGCGTCCTCGGCCACGAAGATGCTCTTGGCGACGCGCCAGTTCGCGGCCTCCGCGGCGCGGCCGGCCCTTGCGCACCCCTCGACGTATTTCGGCCAGTGGGAGCGCACCCATTCCGGCATCAGGAAGTTGGCCGAGATCGGCTCCCATCCCCGCGCCGCGGCCTCCGTCACGCCCCTGCTGTGCGGCGCCACCGCAGTGACGACGATGGGCGGGTGGGGACGCTGGAGCGGGCGCGGCAGGATGCCCTGCCCGATCTCCGGCACGAAGGTGCGGCGGGTGGAAACCGACCAGTGCTTTCCCTGGATGTCGTAGGGTGCCTCCCCGGTCCAGATGGCGAGCACCGTGTTGATGCCCTCCAGGAACATCTCGGCGCGGTCCTTGTCGAGGTTCCCGTAGGCCTCCGCATCCGAGAGCAGCCCGCCCGGGCTGACCCCGAAGATGAACCGCCCGTCCAGCAGGTGGTCGAGCATCGCGAGGTGCGACGCCACCGCCACGGGATGCGTGTTCGGCATGTTCACCGTGCCGGTGCCGAGGCGGATGCGCTTCGTCACGTCCGCCAGGGTCGCCAGGAACATGGCGCAGGAGGTGATGTTCTCCGCCTGGTCCGTCGCGTGTTCCCCGCAATAGGCCTCGGTGAAGCCGAGCTCGTCGGCGAGGATGTAGGCCTCCCGGTCCTCCCGAAGCGACTGGCGCCAGTCCTTGTCCAACGGGTGGATCGGCATGGTGAAGAAGCCGAGCTGCATCGGGTGACCTGCTCCTCCCGTCTGCCGGAAGTCTAGGCGCGGCCAGAGGCGCGGCAAATCATCTCTTCTGCGGCGCGTCATCAGTTTTCCCGATGGCGACCCGGCCACCAAGCGGGGAGGGTTGAGGCATCGCGGCCGCCCCAGCCCGCCGCGGAGGCGCCGTCATAGACCTCCAGCGCGCGGGCCACGACCGGCAGGTCGGCCCCTGTGGACCGCGCCTCCTCCAGCATGGTCCGGAGGTCCTTGCGGATCAGGTCCACGTCGAAGGTGACCGGCGCCGGCTCCCCGCCGCGCAGCGCCTCCGCGATCGCGGGGCCGCGGTTCTTCAGCACGTTCGGCCCGCCGGAGGTGTCCGCGAACAGCTCCATCAGCCAGGCGGGCTCGTGCCCCAGGTGGCGGCAGAGTGTCAGCGCCTCCCCGAGCGCCTGGTAGTAGACGAGCAGCGGCAGGTTGATCGCGAGCTTCATGGACGCGCCCGCGCCGACCGGCCCCACATGCTCGACCCGCCGGCACAGGTCGTCGAGCACCGGCCGTGCACGCGCCACGTCGCCGGGGTCCCCCCCGGCAAGCCCGAGCAGCTTCCCCTGCCGCGCCGGGCCGGTGGTTCCGCCGACCGGACATTCGACATAGGCACCGCCTTGTGCCCTGACGCGCTCCGCCAGCGCAGCCTGGACCTGCGGCCGCACCGTGCTCATCTCCAGCACCAGCTTGCCGGACAGGTCGGCCTCCAGCACGCGCCCGTACACCGCCTCGATCGCGGCCGCGTCGGCGAGGATGGTCAGGATCACCTCCGCCTCCCGCGCCAGCGCGGCGGGATCGGCGGCCTCCGTCGCGCCGCGGTCGAGCAGCGGCCGCACCTTCCCCGGCGTGCGGTTCCAGACCGCCACGGCGTGGCCCCGTTCAAGCAGCCGCTCCGCCATCGCGCCGCCCATGCGGCCAAGCCCGGCAATGCCGATGCGTGCCATGTCCAATCCCTCCCGTCGCGTTATGCTGCACGCATGATGGCTCCGAACGGGCCGCCGCGGGAGGGGAAGCACATGGAGAAGCTGGTCGGCATGGTGGGCCTCGGCATCATGGGTGGCGCCATGGCGCGCAACCTGGTGGCCGATGGCTGGCGCGTGCTGGGGTACGACCCCGATGCCGCGCGGCGCGCGGAGGCGGCCGCGGACGGCGTGCATGCGCGGCCGGGCCTGGCGGATGTCGCGGCGGAAGCGCGCGTGCTCGTCACCAGCCTGCCTGGCCCCGGCCCGCTGATGGAGACCGCGCGCGCGCTGGCCGGCGCGGGGCTGGCGCGCCGCGTCGTGGTGGAGACGAGCACGCTCGCCCTGGCCGACAAGGAGGCGGCGGCCCGGATCCTGGAGGAGGCGGGCCATGCGGCGCTCGACTGCCCCCTCTCCGGCACGGGCGCGCAGGCGAAGGTGAGGGACCTCGTGGTCTATGCGAGCGGCGACGCGGCGGAGATCGCGGCGTTGCAGCCGCTGTTCATGGGCTTCGCGCGGGAGGCGCATGACGTCGGCCCCTACGGCAACGGCAGCCGGATGAAGTTCGTGGCGAACCTGCTGGTCGCCATCCACAACGTCGCGGCGGCGGAGGCGATGGTGCTGGGCATGAAGGCGGGGCTCGACCCGCACCAACTCGTCAGGCTGATCGGCGGCGGCGCCGGCGGGTCGCGCATGTTCCAGATGCGCGCGCCGATGATGGCCGAGGCGCGGTACGACCCGCCCACCATGCGCGTCTCCACCTGGCAGAAGGACATGGACGTCATCGCAGCCTTCGCCGCGGCGGTGGGCGCGCCCACGCCGCTCTTCGCCCGCACCGCGCCGATCTACGCGGCGGCGCTGGAGCAGGGCCTGGGCGGGCAGGACACGGCAGCCGTCTGCGCGGTGCTGGAGCGCAGCGCCGGCATGCCCGCGCGGGGCGCTTGACAGCGCCGCGCTGCAAGCGGGAACTAACGTGCAAGAGAACGGGGGTTTGTCCAGGCAACATGACCGAGATGTGGAACAGCTACGGCCCGACCGCAGCGCGGCGGCACGGCCGCCCGGGGCGGGAGATGCGCCCGAAGGGCATCACCATCGACATCCACGCCCATGTCGCCGTGCCGGAGGCCGCGGCTTTCGTGCGCCCGCACCTCGACCTCTCCACCATCCCGCTGGCGCATTTCGCAACACCCGAGACGCAGGCGCTGAACCGCAAGCAGGATGAGGACCGCGTGGCCGTTGCCACCACGCCCGAACCTCGCCTGGCGGAGCTGGACGCCATGGGCATCGACCTGCAGGTGGTGAAGCCGCCGCCGCCGCAATGCTACTTCACCCTGCCGGTTGAGATCGCCGTGCCCGCGACGCGCATGGTCAACGAGGGCATCGCCGCCTTCGTCGCCAAGCGCCCGGACCGTTTCATCGGGCTCGGCACAGTCCCGTTGCAGGACGGTCGGGAGGCGGCGCGCGAACTCGGGCGCTGCATGGGCGAGCTGGGCTTCAAGGGCGTGCAGATCCTGACCAACGTGCACGGGCGCGAGCTGTCGGACCCCGAATACGCGCCGTTCTGGGCGGAGGCCGAGAGGCTTGGCGCGCTGGTCGTAATCCATCCGAACGGCTTCACGGAGGGAGAGCGCCTGCGCCGGCACTACTTCAACAACGTGGTCGGCAACCCCTTCGAGACGACGCTGGCGCTGCACTACCTCATCTTCGACGGAGTGCTGGAGCGGTATCCTCGGCTGAAGATCCTTGCCGTGCATGGCGGCGGCTATCTCGGCGCCTATTCGGGCCGCATCGACCATGCCTGGGGCGCCCGCTCGGACAGCCGCGGCACGCTGCCGCGCCCGCCGGGAGAATACCTGCAGCGCGTGTTCTTCGACACGATCGTCTTCACGCCGCACCAGTTGGAGTACCTGGTGAAGGTGTTTGGCGCAGGGCAGGTGACGATGGGCACGGACTACTGGTTCGACATGGGGGAGTACGACCCGATTGGTCACATCCGGTCGGTGGAGGGCTTCGACGAGACGACCGTCGCAGCGCTCGCCGGAGGGAACGCGCAGCGGTTGTTGAACCTCTAGGTTTTGTGGACACTCACCGCAACCAGAGGACGGTGGCGGCGAGGGTGACCATGGCGAGATAGTTCCGGGCGGTCTTTTCGTAGCGTGTTGCGACACGCCGGAACTGCTTCAGCTTGGAGAAGCAGCACTCGATGAGGTGTCGCTCCTTGTAGAGCG
>DASQNQ010000303.1:0-5964 GCA_035644895.1 Acetobacteraceae bacterium
GTGGCGCGCGAGATCGCCGCGCGCCTGGGCTTCGACCTGGTCGGCCACAAGCTGGAGCTGTTCGGCCGCCGGGCCGCCGAACCTGCGCCGCCGCGCCGCAAGGGCCGCGCATGAGCGACGCCGCGCCCGGAGTCCCGCCCCTCTTCGAGGAGCTGCGGTCGCACAACCTCGGCCTGCGCCTGGCCGAGACGGCGGCCGAGGTGGACGCGGCGCAGGCGCTGCGCTTCCAGGTCTTCTACGAGGAGATGGGCGCGCGGGCGGACGCGGCAACGCGCGCCGCGCGGCGCGACCAGGACCGCTACGATGCAGTGGCGGACCACCTGCTGGTGCTCGACCACAACCGCGGCGACGGGGCGGAGGCGGTGGTCGGCACCTACCGGCTGATCCGGCGCCCGGCCGCGGAGGCGCTGGGCGGGTTCTACTCGGAGGCCGAGTACGACCTCGGGCCGCTGCGGCACGTCCAGGGGGAGATCCTGGAGCTCGGCCGGTCCTGCGTCGCGCCGGCGTACCGCACGCGGGGCACGCTCCAGCTGCTGTGGCGCGGCATCGCGGCCTATGTGTTCCGCAACCGCATCTCGCTCATGTTCGGCTGCGCGTCGCTGCCGGGCACCGACCTCGACGCGATCGCGCCGCTGCTGACCTACCTGCACGCGAACCACCTGGCACCGCCCGAGCTGCGCCCGCGGGCGCTGCCCGAGCGCTACGTGCCGATGGCACGCATGGACCCGGCGGCGGTCGACATGCGCGCGGCGCTGGCGGAGCTGCCGCCGCTGGTGAAGGGCTACCTCCGCCTCGGCGGCTACGTGGGCGACGGCGCGGTGGTGGACGCGCAGTTCAACACCACCGATGTCTGCGTGGTGGTGAAGACCGACCAGGTGACGGAGAAGTACTACCGCCACTACGAGCGCGAGGTGGGGCGGGAGTAGGCGCCCCGGACCCGTCCATCGGGGGCCCGCCTACTGGCAGAGCCCCGTGCCCGCCATCACGCGCCAGACGCGGCCGCCGCTGCGCAGGCAGCCGTCGCGCATCTCGCCCTCGAAGCGCTGCTGCCCGGCGATGTAGACCACCCGCCCCTCCGGCCGGTCCGCCACGAAGTCGCCCTCGATCCGCACGCCCTGCGTGGTGAAGACCTCGGTCCCGAAGCCGTGCCGCCGGTCGGCCAGCCACCCGCCCGTGTAGACGCCGCTGTGCTGGCCGATGGTCCAGCGGTAGATGCCATGGCCCTGGCGCTGGCCATCCACCCAGTCGCCCTCGTACACGCGGCCGTCGGCATAGGTCATGCGGCCGCGGCCGCTGCGCTGGTCGGCGCGCCAGGTGCCGACATAGGTGCCCTCGTGGCTGGTCATCGTGCCCTGGCCCTGGCGCTGGCCGCGCGCCCAGTCGCCCTCGTAGCGCGCGCCCGTCGGCGAGGTCATCACGCCCCGCCCGTGCGGCAGGCCGTCGCGGAACTCGCCCTCGTAGACGCGCGCATTGGCGCCGTACCGCAGCACGCCGCGCCCGTTCGCGAGCCCGTCGCGGAACTCGGCCTCGAGCCGGTCGCCATCCGCGCCGACGCGGACACCCGGGCCGTTCAGCCGGCCGGCGGCGAAGTTGCCCTGGTAGAGCTCCCGCGTCGTGCCGCCGAGGATGCGCACGAACTCGCCCGCGCCGCTGGCCAGCCCGTCGGGGCCGCAGCCGCCCGCGTGCTGCACCGCCTCGCCGGGCTGCGCGTCAGGCACCCAGACGGCGCAGCCCGTGCGCGGGTCGGCGATCATCCCCGGCTCCAACGGACGGGGCGCGGGACGCACGCGCGCGGCGGGCGGCGCCGGGCGCGGCTGCGGCAGGGCGGGTGCCACGGCCTGGGCCGGCGGGGCCTGCCGCTCGCGCGGCGGTTCGAAGGTCATGGCGAGCGCGGCGGTCGCTGCCGCGAAGGGCAGCACCCCGAGCGCCAATGCCAGGATGCGCGAAGGGATCACCGCGCAGGCTCCTTGCGATGGGTGAAGGCCCAGGCCTCGACCCGGCGCCCCGATTGCTGGGCGGCGCGCACGGCGCCGGAAAGGGCGGCGACGGCATCCTCGGTGCGCTCCGACACGCGGCGCGGCGGGAAGAGCGGCCTCTCCGAGGCGACGACCAGCACCAGGTCCGTACCCCAGGGTGCCGAGGACCGCCAGTAGGGCTGCCCGAACTGCGGCGCGGCCCGGCGCGCATGGGGGGCGTCGCCCGCCTGCACCAGGTTCCCCGCCTGCCCGTCGCTCGTCAGGTACAGGACGTGGAGGAAGGCCTGCCAATCCGGCATCTCGACCCGGAAGCGGAGGTTCTGCCCCTCCACCAGCGGCTGCGGGCTCAACAGCACGAGGCGCGGTCCGGCCGGGTGGGGGGATGCGGCTGGCCTGATGGCGGCGAGGGCGTCGCAGAATGCCGCATCGAAGGGATCGATGCGGAGCTCCACGGTGGATGCAGCGACGCCCAGCTCCGACAGGACGCGCCGGACACCCTCCTCCTCCCCGCGTCGTGCCACGCCGGCGAGCAGGACCCCCTCGCCACTGGTTGCCGGCGCAAGCAGGGCGCATTCGGCCGCCGCGGCCGCGGCCAGCGCGGCGGCACGCGGCTCCGTGCCGGCTTCGGGTATGGGCGACGGAAGCGGCGCCGCCGGGGACACGCGCACGGCGGACTGTGCGGCCGATGCAAGGACGAGACACACGACGGCCGGTGCGGCGGCCCGCGCCATGCCCCGCACGGCCCCCCGCCACGGCGCCGCGCCCCCCGATTGACCCTTCATCACGCCGCCATCCCTCACCCGCCGTAGATGGCAAGTGGCAGGAAGCGGGCGAATGGCGGCGGGCGCCCCGCACCCCCCATCGCCGCTTCAAAGCCGCGTGACGTGATCGAACCCCAGGCCCCGCCCGGCCTGCGCCCTCAGGCGCTGGCGACCGGCTGCCCGCCTTGCATCCCGGCGCCCTGGCCGCGACGGCTCTGCCACAGGGCGACGAAGTCGATCGGCGCCAGCAGCACGGGCGGGAAGCCGCCGTCGCGCGTCACGTCGGCCAGGATGTTGCGGGCAAAGGGGAACAGCAGACGGGGGCACTCCACCAGCAGCACCGGCTCCAGGTGCTCCTGCGGCACGCTGATGGTGAAGACGCCGCAGTAGGACAGCTCCGCGATGAAGCAGGGCTTCCCCTCGGCCTTCGCGTCGGCGCGGATCTGCAGCGACACCTCGTACACGTTCGGGCCGCCATCCACCGGGCGCGCCTGGACGTCGAGCGAGAGGTCCACCCGCGGCTGCTCGCGCAGCTGGACGTAGATCTCGGGCGCGCCCGGCACCTCGAAGGACAGGTCCTTCGTGTACTGGATGTTGAGCTGGAGCATCGGCCCGGCGGCCTGGCCGTTCGGCGCGTCGCCCATGCCGGGGATGGGGGAGGAGGGAGCCTGGTCGGACATCGCGGTGGCCTCAGCGGGGAAGGGCGCCCGGCTACCACGGCCGGCTCAGGGCTTCCAGACCAGACGCTCCGGCGCGGGGGCCGTCGGGTCGCAGCGCACCCACTGGCCGTTCATCACGCTCTGCCCGGTCATCGCCAGGATGAACCCCCAGTGGGACACGACCAGCGTGTCCCGCCACCCGTCGAGGGCCGCCATCTCGGCCCGGAACAGCGCGGCGCGGTCCACCACCGCCTCCTCCGGCTCCTCCTCGGAGGGCCACCACACCTCCTCCAGCGTGCGGAAGTCCACTTCCGGGAAGCGGGCGGAGAGCTCGGCGGACGTGGTGCCGATGTCACAGGTGAAGGCGTAGCGCTCCCGCACCACCGGGTTGACCAGCAGCGGCAGGCCGAGGCGCTTCGCGAGCGGCATCGCCGTCTCGATCGCGCGCGTCAGCGGCGAGACGACGATCCGCGCGATGCCCTCGCCGGCCAGCGCATCCGCCGCCGCCAGCGCCTGGGTGTGGCCGAGCGGCGTGAGCTTCGGGTCCACGATCCCGGGGTCCTTCCGGGTCTGGGAGAAGTGCAGGTTGAACTCGCTCTGTCCGTGGCGGAGCAGGATCATCGGGCGCCCTTCATCTTCGCGGCTGCCGCGTTAACGGTCCGGTCCGGTCCGCACAAGCAGCATGCCGGAAGGTGGGTTCGCGCGGCCGGGATGCACCCGGACGTTGCGGCGGCCCCCTGCCGGCCCTAAGTGTGACGGGTAGAGGAGAAAGCGGATGTCGGGCGGCTTTCCGGTTGATCTAATCCTGTTTGCGATGGTCGCGGCCTTCCTGGTGCTGCGCCTGCGTTCCGTGCTCGGCCGCCGCACGGGCTTCGAGCGTCCGCCGCGGGAGGGGACGGGCGCCTACGACCCGCGCGCCGCCGCCCGCCCCGCCGACGACGCCGTGCCCGAGCTGCCGGCGGCCGCGCCGCAGGTGGGCGGCCCGCGCGTGACGGTGCCCGATGCCCGCTCCCCCGTCGGCCAGGCGCTCGCGCGCATCCGCGGCGTGGATCCGGGCTTCGAACCGGCTGCCTTCCTCGGCGGCGCCGAGAGCGCCTTCCGCATGATCGTGGACGCCTTTGCCCGGGGCGACCGCCAGACCCTGCGCGCCCTGCTCGCCGACGACACCTATGCCGGCTTCGAGGGTGCGATCACCGCGCGCGAGCAGGCGGGCCACAGCCAGCGGAGCGAGGTGCGCTCGGTGCAGGAGCTGGGCATCGACGCGGCGGACCTGCGCGGCACCACCGCCGACGTGACCGTGCGCTTCGTCTCCGACCAGGTGAACCTCACCACGGCCCGCGACGGCTCGGTGGTGGAGGGCGCCGAGGCGGTGACCGAGATCACCGACCTCTGGACCTTCCAGCGCGACCTGCGCAGCCCCGACCCGACCTGGCGCCTGGTGGCCACCGCCAGCGTGTGAGGCGGGTCGCCCCCACGGGGCTGCTGCTCGCCTTCCTCTCTGCCTGCGCCGCGCCGCCGCCCGAGGTGGCGGAGCTGCCCGGCTGGGCGGGGGACCGGCATGCGGCGGCGATCCCGCCCTTCCTGGAGGGCTGCCGGGCCGTGGCGCGCCTGCCGGCCGACCGGCCGCTCGGCGGCACGGGCGCGACCGCGCTGCACCCCGCTGCCCTGTCCGAGGCCTGTGCGGAGGCTGCCGCGCTGCCCCCCGGCGACGACGGCGCGGCGCGCCTTTTCCTCGAGCGCCGGTTCCGCCCCCATGCGATGGGCGAGGGGCTGATGACCGGCTACTTCGAGCCCGAGCTGGCCGGCAGCCCCGTGCCCACGCCGGCCCTGCGCACGCCCCTGCTGGCCCGCCCGCCCGAGCTGGTGGAGGTGGATCTCGGCCTGTTCGACAGCACCCTCACCGGCCGCCGCGTCGCAGGCCAGGTGCGGGACGGCCGCCTGCGGCCCTTCGCGGACCGGGCGGCGATCATGGGCGGCGCCCTGGCGGGCCGCGGGCTCGAATTGGTCTGGGTGGACCCGGTGGACGCCTTCTTCCTGCAGATCCAGGGCTCGGGGCGCATCGCGCTGCCCGGGCAGGCGCCGCTGCGCCTCGGCTATGCCGGGCAGAACGGGCGGCCCTACGTGCCCGTGGGGCGCGTGCTGGTCGAGCGCGGGATCCTGCCGCGCGAGGCGGTGTCCATGCAGTCCATCCGGGGCTGGATGGACGCCGCCGGGCCGGACGCCGCGGCGGAGCTGATGGCCCGCAACCCGTCCTACGTGTTCTTCGCCCCGCGCGAGGGGCTGCGGCCCGACCAGGGCCCGCCCGGCACGCTGGGCGCACCGCTGACGCCCGGGCGATCGCTGGCGGTGGACCGGGCCCATGTCCCGCTCGGCATCCCGGTCTGGGTCACGACCCGCGATCCGGTGGACGGCACCCCGATCCGCCGCCTGCTGATGGCCCAGGACACGGGCGGGGCCATCCGGGGCGAGGCGCGCGGCGACCTGTTCTTCGGCTGGGGCGCGGAGGCCGCGGAGCGGGCGGGCCGCATGCGCGAGCCCGCCACCCTCCACCTGCTGCTGCCGCGCTGA
>DASQNQ010000304.1:0-6461 GCA_035644895.1 Acetobacteraceae bacterium
CGCAGCTCCGCGAGCGACACGTCCTCGCCAACGCGCACGCCCGTGTGGAACTGGATTCCGGCAGCGGCGAACTGCTCCCACCGCCGCAGCACCACCTCCTTCTCCAGCTTGAAGTTCGGGATGCCGTAGATCATCAGCCCGCCGACGCGGTCGTAGCGGTCGTAGACATGCACCTGGTAGCCGCGCAGCCGGAGCTGCTCGGCGGCCGCCAGCCCCGCCGGGCCGGCACCGATGATGCCGACGCTCTCCTCCCGCTCCCGCGCCGGCCGCGGCGGCTTCACCCAGCCGCGTTCCCAGGCAGTGTCGGTGATGAATTTCTCGACCGAGCCGATGGTGACGGAGCCGAAGCCCTTCTCGATGACGCAGTTGCCCTCGCACAAGCGGTCCTGCGGGCAGATGCGGCCGCAGATCTCGGGGAAGGTGTTGGTGGCGGCGGAGACCTCGTACGCCTCCTCAAGCCGCCCCTCGGCGGTCAGCTTCAGCCAGTCGGGGATGTTGTTCTGCAGCGGGCAGTGGACCTGGCAGAAGGGCACGCCGCACTGGCTGCACCGGCTGGATTGCTGCCTGGCACCGTCCACCGTGAAGGTCCGGTAGATCTCGCCGAAGTCCCGGGCGCGCGCCTCGGCCTCCCGCTTCTCGGGCATGCGTTGGTCCAGCCGCACGAACTGCAGCATCCGGTCCGCCATGGCGGCGCTCTCCCGCATCAACTGGGGGCAGACCTTGCGACAGGCGGGGGCGCACCCTTCTCCCGACCGGGAGAGCGAGCACGGGGCGCCCACGCCGACCATTGCGGGCCTGCGATGGCGCGCACCATAGGAACCGTTAACGCCGCCGGCGAGTCCTTTTTTGCCGAAAAGACACCCAACCTGTCCTTTCCCTGCACATCGTCACCAGCCGATGTCTATTCTGGGAGCAATGGAAGGGAAAGAAGGTCCGATCCGGAACTAGCCCCTCCGTCCCCCACCCGGCCGGAACCGGACGAGATAGCCGGGAACCACCGCCTCGATCGCCTTCGGCGGAATGCTCAGGGCCGGGAGCCCTTCAGCCCCCTCTGACACCACGTTGTCGCGCCCGAGCAGAATGAGCTGGTCCTGGGTGATCGGCGGGCTCGGCAGGCGCTCCAGCAGCCGCGCCTGGAAGCGCATCAGGCCCATGGGCATGTCCACCATGGGCCGCCGGCGCCGCGTCGCCTCCAGCACGTAGCGGAGCACCTCGCGCATCGTCATCACCCGCGGCCCGCCGAGTTCGTAGGTGCGGCCGCGCGTCTCGGGGCGCGCGATCGCGGCGGACACCGCGTCGGCCACGTCGCCCACGAAGACGGGCTGGAAGCGCGTGTCGCCGGAGACCACCGGCATGAAGGGCAGCAGCGTCGCCATGGTGGCGAAGCGGTTGAAGAACTGGTCCTCCGGCCCGAAGACGACGGAGGGGCGCAGGATCGTCACCTCGGGAAAGGCCTCGCGCATCGCCGCCTCGCCGGCCGCCTTGCTCTGGGCATAGAGGCTCGGGCTGCCCGCATCCGCGCCGATGGCCGAGACATGCACCAGGCGGTCCACGCCCGCGATGGTGGCGCAGCGCGCGATCAGCCCGGCCGCATCGGCATGCATGCGCCGGAAGTCGCCGGGCCGCCGCTCCGACAGGATGCCGATGAGGTTCACCACCACCTCGGCGCCGACCACGGCCCGCCCCACCGCCGCCTCCTCGGACAGCGAGGCGCCGAGCGTCACGATCTGCCCGACGCGGCCCTGGGTGTGCAGGAAGTTGGCCTGATCCGGATTCCGCGTGACGACGCGCACGATGTAGTCCTGCTGCGCCAGGCGCTGCACGACATACCGCCCGATGAAGCCGGACCCGCCGAACACCGTCGCAATCTTGCGTTCCTGCAGGCCCCGCATCGCGCCACATCTCCGTCCGGATTCGCGCCGGACCATATGGGCCGCGGCCCGGCGCGCCAAGCCACGCCATGCGCCGCGGGCGGGCGCTGCGCGGAAAGCGGGCGCACCCGGCTTGACGGCCCCCCCGCCACCCCTTAAACGCCGCGACCTGCCGTGACGGCGCCCCTGCCCAGGTGGCGGAATTGGTAGACGCGCAGGTTTCAGGTACCTGTGGCCGCGAGGCCGTGAAGGTTCGAGTCCTTTCCTGGGCACCACTTGGCGGAGGCGCCTGCCTTGTCCTCCACGTTGTTCACGCAGGGCGGTCGCATCCGGCTGCACCGGCACGACCTGCCCGATGACCTCGCGCTCGGCCCGGTCGTTGCCGTCGACACGGAGACAATGGGCCTCGACCCGCGGCGGGACCGCCTCTGCCTCGTGCAGCTCTCGGCCGGCGACGGGCAGGCGCACCTCGTGCAGATCGTGCCGGAGCGCCTGGGCGGCCATGGCGCGGACTGCCCGAACCTGAAGCGCCTGCTCTCCGACCCCGGCACGCTCAAGATCTTCCACTTCGCCCGGTTCGACCTCGCGATGCTGCACCAGGCGCTCGGCGTCACCGCCGCGCCGGTGGTGTGCACGAAGGTCGCCTCGAAGCTGGTGCGGACCTTCACGGACCGGCACGGGCTGAAGGATCTCTGCCGGGATCTGCTCGGCGTGGACATCTCCAAGCAGCAGCAGTCGAGCGACTGGGGGGCGCCCGACCTGTCGGCGGACCAGCTCGCCTATGCGGCCTCGGACGTCTTGCACCTCCACGCGCTCTGGGCCCGGCTGGAGGCGCTGCTCCGCCGCGAGGGGCGGCTGGAACTCGCGGAGGCGTGCTTCCGTTTCCTGCCCGTGCGCGGCCAGCTCGACCTGTTGGGCTACCAGGATCCCGACATCTTCGCCCATTAGGGAAGCGGAAGGGCCAGGGTTGGCACGTTTCTTGTCAGGCGGCGCATGCCGCCGTTGACCCCTCCCCGTGCCAGGCCCATACACGACGCCGATGCGCCTTCCATCCAATTCCCAGATGCGGCGCCCGGCATGAGCAGTCCGCTCCGCCCGGGGGACCCTGTCGTGCGGCCCGCCATCGGGGCTGCGCGCAGCGTCGCGAGCCGCCTGCCGCCGCCCTCGCGCCAGCGCCGCGCACCGACGCGCGGCCAGCTCGTGCGGCGCCGCGTCACGGTGGCCGTCGCGAAGCGGGTCCTGCCGCTCGCTGCCATCGGGGTGCTGGCCATGCTCGCGCTCTGGCCCGAGATCGAGGGGGTGGAGGATCGGGCGCGGTTGTCCTTCAAGCGCGTGCTGCAGGCCCGCCCCGATGCCGTCCGGGTGGCGGAGCCGCGCTACCAGGGCCTCGACGAGCAGGGCCGCCCCTTCACCCTCAGCGCCACCACGGCCGTCCAGGCGGGCAGCGGGGACGTGGTCGCGCTCGACCAGCCGCGGGCGGACCTGCTGCTCTCGGACGGGGCCTGGATCTACCTCGAATCGCGCGAGGGCCGCTTCGACAAGCCGCGCAACCACCTCGACCTCGCCGGCCAGGTCACCGTCCACCACGACGACGGCACGCAGTTCGTCACGGAGCAGGCCGCGGTCGACCTCACCGCCGGCGCCGCGGAGGGCGACCGGCCCGTCGCCGCGCAGGGCCCCTTCGGCACGCTGACGGCCGAGGGGTTCCGGCTGCGCGACCGGGGCCAAGTGGTGGTCTTCACCGGCCAGGCCCGCACCGTGCTCGAGGGCGCACGATGAGGCGCGCCCTCCTCCTCCTGCCGGTGCTGCTGCCGCTCCTCGCCCAGGCCCAGACGCTCGACATGAACCAGGGCGGGCCGGTCGAGATCACCGCCGACGACGGAATCGAGTGGCGCCAGCAGGAGCAGGTGGTGGTGGCCCGCGGCAACGCGCGCGCCGTTCGGGACGGCGTGACGGTGGACGCCGACCGACTCATCGCCCGCTATCGCCCACGCGGCGGCGCGGCCGACCAGCCGCAGCGCGCCGGCGAGAACCCGGCCTCGGGCAGCGAGATCTGGCGGCTCGAGGCCGAGGGCAACGTGCGGATCAACTCGGCGACCGAGCAGGCGCGCGGCACGCGGGCGGTCTACGACATGGACCAATCTGTCCTGGTGCTCTCGGGCGCCGGCCTGTCGCTCACGACGCCGGAGCAGCGCATCACGGCGCGGGACAGCCTGGAATACTGGCCGGCGCGGCGCATGGCCGTGGCGCGCGGCGACGCCGTCGTGCTGTCGCAGGATGGCCGGCAGGTCGCGGCGGACACGCTGGTCGGCTACTTCCTCGATGCGCAGGACGCACCGGCCGCCCCGGCCCAGCCGCGCGCGAGCATTCCCGGCCTGCCGGGTGGCGGCGGGAACAGCCGGATCGACCGGGTCGAGGCCTATGGCAACGTCGAGATCCGGACCGCCGAGGAGGTCGTGCGTGGGGAGCGTGGGGTCTACAGCCCGCAGACCGGCCTCGCCCGGCTGCTCGGCCAGGTGCGGATCACCCGCGGCGAGAACCAGTTGAACGGGCAGGAGGCGATCGTGAACCTCCGCACCGGCGTCTCCCGCCTCGTCTCCGCGCCGGGACAGCGGGTCCAGGGGCTTGTCGTCCCGCAGCAGGACCAGCCGGACCGCGCCGTGGTCCCGGCACCGCAGCGCCCGCAGCCGCGCGCCGAGAGGCCGCCGCTTCCCGAAAGGTCCCCTGCTCGATGAACGAGCCCCGATGAACGAGCAGCGCCCGCGGCCGATCGAGCCACAGTTGCGCGTGACGCCCGGCAGCGGCGGGCTGGTGGCGACCGGCCTCGGCAAGCGCTACCGCAAGCGGCCAGTGGTGCGCGGAGTCTCCCTCTCGCTCCGCCGGGGCGAGGCGGTCGGGCTGCTCGGCCCGAACGGCGCCGGCAAGACCACCACCTTCTACATGATCACCGGGCTCGTGCAGCCGGACGAGGGGCAGGTGGTCATGGACGGGCACGACGTGACCTACCTGCCCATGTTCCGCCGCGCGCGCCTCGGCCTCGGCTACCTGCCGCAGGAGGCGTCGATCTTCCGGGGCCTGTCCGTCGAGGACAACATCCGCGCAACCTTGGAGGTGGTGGAGCCGATCCGCGACCGGCGGGAGCAGATGCTGGACGCGCTGCTGGCCGAGTTCGGCATCGCGCACCTCCGCCGCGCCCCGGCGCTGGCGCTGTCGGGCGGCGAGCGGCGGCGCTGCGAGATCGCGCGCGCCTTGGCAACCCAGCCCGCCTACGTCCTGCTCGACGAGCCGCTGGCCGGCATCGACCCGATCGCGGTCGGCGAGATCCGCGACCTCGTGAAGCACCTCAAGAACCGCGGCATCGGCGTGCTCATCACCGACCACAACGTGCGCGAAACGCTGGAGATCATCGACCGTGCCTACATCATGCACGACGGCCAGGTGCTGATGGAGGGACTGCCGCAGGAGATCGTCGCGCATGAAGGCGTGCGCCGCGTTTACCTGGGCGAAAAGTTCAGCCTCTAGCCTGGGCTGATGCCGCTCACCGCATCCACACCCATCGCATGACCTTGGGGCCCCGCCTCGACCTGCGGCAATCGCAGTCGCTGGTGATGACGCCGCAGCTCCGCCAGGCGATCAAGCTGCTGCAATCCTCGGCGAGCGACGTGCTGGCCTTCGTCGAGGAGGAACTCCAGCGCAACCCGTTGCTCGAGCGCGACGAGGCCACCGTCGCCGTCGCCGCCGAACCTGCGTCGCCCGACGCCGCCGAGGCCGCCCGCTCGGAGCACATCGCCGAGGCGCCGCTCGACGCCGACTACTCCAACGTGGTCGACACCGGCGAGGCGTGGCAGCCCGCCATGGGTCTGGGCGGCCGCGCCGACTTCGAGGGCGACCTTTCGACCATCGACGACGTGGCCGGCGCCGGCCCCACCCTGCGCGAGCGGCTGGCCGAGCAGATCCGCCTCGGCTTCGACGCCCCGCGGGACCGCCTGATCGCCTCCGCCCTGCTCGCCATGGTCGAGCCCACGGGCCGCCTGGCGTTGGACGCCGAGGCGCTGGCCGCGCGGCTGGGCTGCGAGGTGGCCGTCGTCGAGGCGGTGCGCCAGGTCATGCAGCGCTTCGACCCGGTCGGCATGTTCTGCCGCGACCTGCGCGAGTGCCTCGAAGTGCAGCTCCGCGAGCTCTGCCGATTTGACCCCTGCATGGCTCGCCTGCTCGACAACCTGCCGCTGCTGGCCCGCCGCGACATGCGCGCGCTGATGGCGGCCTGCGAGGTCGACGCCGAAGACCTGGCCGAGATGGTGGCCGAGCTGAAGCGGCTCGACCCCAAGCCAGGCGCCAGCGGCGACGACCAGCCGATGCAGGCCCTGCTGCCCGACGTGCTGATGCGCCCTGGCCTTCCCGGCGACACCGAGGGCGACTGGGTGCTGGAGCTCAACCCGGAAACGATGCCACGCGTGCTGGTCAACCGCGGCTTCGCGGCGCGGGCCACGGTCTCGCTGAAGGACAAGGCGGCGCGCACCTTCGTGGCCGAGCAGGTGCAATCCGCCAAATGGCTGGTGAAGAGCCTGGAGCAGCGCGGCAACACGATCA
>DASQNQ010000305.1:0-1990 GCA_035644895.1 Acetobacteraceae bacterium
CCATCAGCCAGACCTCGTCCAGCCGTAGCGCCGCGAGCGCCCGCCGCGCGACGTGCAGGTGCCCCTCATGCGCCGGGTTGAAGGAGCCGCCGAGGAGCCCGATGCGCCGGCGCCGGCCGTCGCGCCCCACCTAGTGCAGCCGCACGGTCACCCTGACGGGCGCGTCCTGCAGCCCCTCATAGGTCAGGGTGTAGGTCCGCCCGGCCTCGGTCGGCAGGGCCGGGGAGAAGCCGCCGAGCGAGACATACTCCCCCGCCCGCAGCCTGCGGTCCTGGGACGCCAGGTCGCGCACCAGCCAGGGGATGACGTTCAGCGGGTGGCCCATCAGGATCGAGCCCGGCGTCCGCGACAGCTCCCGCTGGTCATGCGCCAGGACCACCGTCATGGCCGAGAGGCGCCGCGCGAAGTCGGGCGTCGCCTGCGCCTCGATCGGCTCGCCCACCACGCCGAGCCGCGCGCCGACGTTGATCGCCAGCAGCCCGGGCCCGTCCATCGCGACGCCCGGCGCGAAGACGAGGTCCGGCATCTCGATGAAGGGGATCACCTGGTCGATGTGGCGCAGGATCGCCACCGGGTCGTCGCCCGCGGTGTTGATGCCCTCGTCGCGCACGCGGACCAGCAGGTCGGCCTCGATCGCGGGCGCCGCGCCGAAGGCCGCCGGCAGTTCGGCGCCCGAGCGCGCCCGCAGCGTGCCGTGGAAGATGGCGCCGGCCAGCGGGTGCGGCACGCCGAAGCGCTGCTGTGCCGCCGGGTTGGTCAGCCCCACCTTCCAGCCCACCACGTCGCCATAGGGCTGCGCGAGGTGCGCCACCAGCCGGTCCCGCGCGCAGAGCGCGTCCGCGAGGCTCATCCCCGGCCCGTAGCCCTGGGAGGGGCGGCGCTCCAGGATCTCCTGCGCCAGCCGCGCGACGCGCGCCTGGTCGGGGCAGGCCGCCGCGGCCGGCCAGGGCAGGGTGAGCGCGAGCGCGAGCAGCCACTTCCGCATGACGTGTCCTCCCTTGTCAGGGACGCGTCTGGCCCGTCCCCAGGACATGGTAGCGGTATGTGCAGAGCTGTTCGAGGCCCACGGGCCCGCGCGCATGCAGCCGCCCCGTGGCGATGCCGATCTCCGCGCCGAAGCCGAACTCGCCCCCATCGCAGAACTGGGTGGAGGCGTTCCACATGCCGACGGCCGAGGACAGGCCATCCAGGAACTGCCGCGCCGCGGCCTCGTCCTCGGCGATGATCGCCTCCGTGTGCTCGGAGCCGAAGCGCGCGATGTGCGCCAGCGCCTCCTCCACCCCGTCCACGACGCGCACCGAGAGCACGGCGTCCAGCCACTCCGTCGCGAAGTCCTGCTCGGTGGCGGGCGGAAGGTCGGCGACAATGGCGCGCGCCCGCGCATCGGCGCGGAACCCGCAGCCGAGCGCGCGGAGGTCCGCCACCAGCACAGGCAGCAGCGCGGGCGCAACGGCGGCGTCGATCAGCAGCGTCTCCGTCGCGCCGCAGACGCCGGTGCGGCGCATCTTCGCATTGGTCAGGATGCTGCGCGCCATGCCGTGGTCGGCCGAGGCGTGGATGTAGGTGTGGCAGAGCCCCTCGGCATGGGCGAGCACGGGCACCCGCGCCTCCTCCATCACGCGTGTCACCAGCCCCTTGCCGCCGCGCGGCACGATCAGGTCGATGAGGCCGGCGGCGCGCAGCATGGCGCCGACGAAGGCGCGGTCGGCGGTGCCCGCGACCTGCACCGCGGCCTCGGGCAGCCCGGCGTCGCGCAGGCCTTCCAGCAGGCAGGCATGGATCGCGCCAGCCGAGCGGAGCGACTCGCGGCCCCCACGCAGGATGACGGCGCTGCCGGCCTTGAGGCAGAGCGCCGCGGCATCCGCCGTCACGTTCGGCCGGCTCTCGTAGATCATGCCTATCACGCCGAGTGGCTGCGCGACGCGACGGATCACCAGGCCGTTGGGTCGCGTCCACTCCGCCAGCACACGCCCGACGGGGTCGGGCAGCG
>DASQNQ010000306.1:0-6562 GCA_035644895.1 Acetobacteraceae bacterium
GTTCTTCGCCGCCCCGGCCTCGCGGTAGACCACGTGGTTGATGCGGATGCCGGCCATGTGATTCAGCAGCTCGAGCGAGACGTGCTGCACCGTGCCGACGCCGGTGGAGCTGCAGTCGAGCCTGCCGGGCCGGGCCTTGGCCAGCGCCACCAGCTCCGCCACGCTGTTCACAGGCACGGAGGGGTGCACCGAGAGCGCCTGCGGGCTGCGCGCGACCAGGCTGACCGGGGTGAAGGCCGCGCGGTTGTCGTAGGGCAGGCTCCGCATGAGGTGCGGCGCCATGGCGTAGGTACTGTTGGTGGCGAGCAGGATCGTGTGCCCGTCCGGCCGAGACCGCGCGACATGGCCATGACCGACGGTGCCGGAGGCGCCCCCACGGTTCTCCACCACCACCGGCTGGCCCAGATCCGCGGCCATGGCCTGCGCCAGGATGCGTCCCAGCGTGTCCGTGGATCCGCCGGCCGCCCAGGGGATCACCATTGTGATCGGGCGCGAGGGATAGGCCTCCTGCGCTGCGCCGATGCGGGGGGCGCCGAGCGCGAGCCCGGCGGCGAGGAAGGCACGTCGCGTCGCACTGGCCATCACTCACCTCTGCTCAGTGGTTGACCATCGGTCGTGTCTGCGCTTCTTCGCGGCGCTCGTCCTCCCCGGAGCTTGGACCATCGGGGAGAGCAATGACAAGGTTGCGGAAGGCATCGACCGTGACCGACGCGCCGGGGCCGACGACGCAGGTCGACTCGCGCTCCTCCACCAGCGCCGGGCCGGCGAAGCTCGCACCGGGCGCGAAGGCGTAGCGGTCGTAGACGGTGCACGGCAGCCAGCCCGCGCCCTCGAACAGCACCTCCCGCGTGCCGCGCGCAGCGCGTGCCGCGTCGCGGAAGCCCTCAGTGCGGGACGCGCCCGACATGCTGATCTCCTGCCCCGGTGCGGAGCAGGCGACGCGCCAGGTCAGCGCCTCGATCGGCAACTCCTCCATGGTGCGGCCGAAGCGCTCCCGGTAGGCGGCGAAGAAGGCCTCACGGATCGCCGACAGATCGGCGGCGGAAAGGGCCATGGCAGGCAGGGGCACAGGGATCTCGAAGCCCTGGCCGACATGGCGCATGTCGGCGGCGGGCACGGCGCGGATATCTTCGGGCTTCGCCCCGGCCTCGACCAGCAGGGCGCGCCCTTCCTCCAGCATCTCGGCCAGCAGCGTGTTCACCGCAGCCCAGTCGAGGCGTTCCAGGCGCCCCACATGGCTGCGCACCAGGTCGGTCGCGGGTGGGGCGACCAGGAAGCCCATGGCGGAGGCGACCCCCGCGCCGAGCGGCACCAGCAGCCGCTTCATTTTCAGCAGCCGCGCGAGGTCATAGGCATGGACCGGGCCGGCGCCGCCGAAGGCGACGAGGGTGTAGCGCCGGGGATCCCGGCCCTTCTCGGCCAGGTGCATGCGCGTGGCGGCCGCCATCGTCTCGTCCACGATCCGGCGGATGCCGAGCGCGGCGACATCCCGCGCGACGCCTAATCCCTTCGCGACCCCGCCCTCGATCGCCCGCTGCACGGAGCCGGGGTCCAACGCCATCTCGCCGCCGAGGAAATAGGCGGGGTCGAGGCGGCCGAGGACGAGGTCGGAGTCCGTCACCGTCGGCTCCGTCCCGCCGCGGCCATAGCAGATCGGGCCCGGCACGGCGCCGGCGCTGCGCGGCCCCACCTTCATCAGCCCCGAGCCCGCATCCACGCGCGCGATGGATCCGCCGCCCGCACCAATCTCGATCATGTCCACAACCGAGACCTTGAGCGGCAGGCCGGAGCCCTTCTGGAAGCGCCGGACGCGTCCCGCCTCGAAGTCGAACTTCCGGTCGGGGGCGCCGTCCTCCACGAGGCACATCTTGGCCGTGGTGCCGCCCATGTCGAAGGAGACGACGCGGTCGAGCCCGGCGAGCCGCGCGAGGAAGCTCGCGGCCATCGCACCCGCGGCGGGGCCGGACTCGATCAGGCGGATCGGGAACTCCTTGGCGTCCCGCACCGCCGCGATGCCGCCGCCCGAGAGCATGACATGCAGCTGCCCGCGGAAGCCGAGCTCCGCCAGCGAGGTTTCCAGCCGGTCCAGGTAACGCCGCATCAGCGGCTGCACATAGGCATTGGCGCAGGCGGTGCTGGTGCGCTCGAACTCCCGGATCTCCGGCGCGACGCGGGAGGAGAGGGAGACGGGCAGGTCCGGATAGAGCCCGGCCGCGATCTGTCCCGCCCGCACCTCGTGCCGGCCGTCGCGATAGGCATGCAGGAATGCGATGGCGAGCGCCTCGATCCCCTCCTGCTCCACGAGCTGCCGCACTGCGTCGCGCACCGCCTGCTCGTCGAGCGGCAGCAGCACCTCGCCATGCACGTCGATGCGCTCCGAGATCTCCAGCCGCCGGTGGCGCGGCACCAGGGTCGGCGGCGCCTCGATGAAGAGGTCGTAAAGGTCGTAGCGCGTCTCCCGCCCGATCTCGATCGAGTCGCGGAAGCCCGCGGTGGTCAGCAGGCCGACCTTCGCGCCGGTGCGCTCGATGATCGTGTTCGTCACCAGCGTGGTGCCGTGGACGATGCCATGCAGGTCGGCGGGGGAGAGGCCGGTCTCCTCCAGCAGCCGGGTAATGCCCTCCATGATGGCGCGGCTGGGATCGTCCGGTGTCGTCAGGCGCTTGCCCGTGGCGACCAGGCCGCGCGCCGGGTCGTGCAGGACGAAGTCGGTGAAGGTGCCGCCAACATCCACGCCGATGCGCGCGGTCGCTGCCATGGTCATCGCTCAGTCCGTCCCATAGTCGCGCGCCGCCGCTTCCGGCGTGACGTAGCCGTCGCGGAGATCCGCCTCGATGGCCGCACGGTCGCGTTCCCGCGGGGGGCCGAAGCCGCCGCCGCCGGGATAGAGGAGCCGCACGCACCGTCCCGGCGCGATGGTGGTGCGCGACTTCGGATGCGGACGCGTGCCGTCGTCGATCTCGATCACGGCCGGCGCCCCGGGCCTGCCGCCCAGCAGGCCCTTCGCTGGATGGTCGCGCCGGTCCGACAGCAGGGAGAGGCGTACCGGTGCCTCCGTCCGCACCTCGATCACCGCCTCCTGCCCAAGGCCGCCGCGGAAGCGGCCAACGCCGCCAGAATCCGGCCGGAGCTGCTTCCGCCAGACCAGCAGAGGCGCGACGCTCTCATAGGCCTCAATCGAGCCGGCGCCGACATTGGTCGGGAAGGCGGTGGTCGGCAGCCCGTCGCGGTGCGGGGAGGCGCCCATGCCGCCGCTGGCGAACAGGACCTGGGAGAAGCGGTCGCCGTTGCGGTCATGCCCGCTGAAGAGCGCGCGCATCGTGGGCGCGCCGCCGGACTCGGCGATGACCTTGTCCGGTAACACCTCGGCTAGGGCCTCGTAGATCACGCCGGCAAGCAGGTGGCCCGTCAGCTGCCGCGCGGAGCAGGGCGCGGGAAAGCGCGGATTGAGGATGCTGCCCTCGGGCGCCGAAACCGTGATTGCGCGGTAGGACCCCTCGTTGCGCGGCGTCAGCGGATCGAGCGCGCATTTGACGGGATAGACGGCATAGGCATGGGTGTAGTTCAGGACGCAGTTGATGCCGCGGTCCACCTGCGGGGACGTGCCGGCAAAGTCGATGTGGATCGACTCGCCGGAGACGGCGACGCGGCAGGCGATATGAGTCCTCTGCTCGTCGAAGCCGTCGGCGTCGAGCGTCGCGGCATAGACACCGTCCGGCACTTCTGCGATGGCGCGGCGCATTGCCTGCTCCGCCCGGATCTGCAGCGCGGCGGAGAGGCCCTGCAGATCAGGCAGACCCGTGTCCTCCAGGAACTCCACTACGCGCCGCACGGTGACCTCGTTGGAGACCACCTGTGCTTCCAGGTCGCCCATCACCGGGCCGGGGATGCGGACATTGGCGGTTAGGATCTCGACCAGCTCCGCATTGCGCCGGCCGGCGCGGTAGAGGCGCGCGGGCGGGATGCGGATGCCCTCCTCGAAGAGCTCCCGGCAATCCGCGGACCAGAGGGCGCCGCCCACATCCGGCGAATGCGCGATGCAGCCGGCGAAGCCGACCAGCCGCCCGTGGTGGAAGATGGGCGAGGCGGCCGTAAAGTCCGGCAGGTGGCCCGTGGCCAGCCAGGGGTCGTTGGTGATGACGCAGTCGCCGGGCTGCCAGTCCTGGGCCGGGAAGCGCTGCAGGAAGGCCTTGGTCGTCTGCGGCAGGATGCAGGAGAAGGAGGCGATGCCGCCGGTATTTTCGGCGATGCTGTCCCCGTTCCGATCCATCAGCACCGTCGCGTAGTCGTTCGACTCCCGCACGATGGTGGAGAAGGCGGTGCGCAGCAGGCCGGTCGCCGCCTCGTCCGCGATGGAGATCATCCGGCTCCAATAGACCTCGAGGGTGATAGGATCGAACTCGTCCAAGGCGGCTCTCCCTGCGCGACCGAGGAAGGCTAGGCGTGCACGACCGGTCGCGTCCAATATCGTCGGCCACTTCCACGATAGCCCTGGCGAATGAGCACGCTCGAACTCCGGCACTTCCGCTACTTCGTCGCCCTGGCGGAGGAGCTGCACTTCACCCGGGCGGCGCGGCGGCTCGGCATCTCCCAACCGCCGCTCAGTCAGCAGATCCGCTGGATGGAGGAGGCACTGGAGACGCCGCTGATCGAGCGCGGCCGGCGCCTCGTGCTGACGGAAGCCGGCCGCGCCCTGCTGGCAGAAGCGCGCGCGGCGCTCGCCCAGGCCGCGCGGGCGGAGACGGTGGCGCGCCGCGCCGGGCGCGGAGAGATCGGGGAGTTGCGCCTCGGCCTCTTCGCCTCCGCGCCGCTGCTGCCGGGCTTCGCGGCCGTGGTGCTGGCCTTCCGCAAGCGCCTGCCCGGCGTGCACCTGGACCTCAGGGAGGGGCCGACGGCCTGGCAGGCGGGGGCGCTGCAACGGGGGGAGCTGGATGCCGGGTTCCTGCGCTACCCCGGCGCCGGCGACCTGCCTGCAGGCCTGGAGGCGCTGGAAGCGGCGCAGGAGCCGCTGGTGCTGGTGATGCGGCGGGACCATCGCCTTGCCCGTCGTGCTGGCGCCATTCCCGTGCCGGCATTGGCCGGGGAACCGATGGTGGCCTTCTCCCGCGCCGTCGGCACCACGCTGCACGCGCAACTTGCCGCCATGTGCGCCCGCGCCGGCTTCTCGCCGGCCATCGCGGCGGAGGCGCGGGAGAACTCCACGCTTATGGGCCTTGTCGCTGCCGGCATCGGTGTCGCCGTCGTGCCGCAGTCGCTGCTGCGCATCCGTCCGGAGGGCGTGACGCGCCGCGCGCTGGACGGGGAGGGCGCGACGACCTCAACCTGGCTCGCCGTGCCGCGCGGCAGCCAGTCCTCGGCTGCCCAGAGGTTCATGGACTGTGCCCGTGCCTGCATTCATCGGCCTGGGCCCGAGCAAGCGCCCGAAGCCGATGGCGACCCGGCCTCCGCGTCTTGACCCCGGACTGGTCTGGAGTTGACCCGCCCCCGTGGCTCTTCCGCAGGAAGCATGGCTCAGGTGGCGAGGAGGACGCGGCGCCGGGGGAGGTCGAAGCTGCCGCGCCTGAAGGTTTGGCGCTTGAGCAGCTTCAGCTTGCCCTCCGGTCCTTCCGTCTGCCCGCTGCTCCACGGTGTGGTAAGCGCAGCCCTCACCGCCGCGCCGTCCTGCCGTCGCCCGGCGCCGAAGGTGGTGAGGGCAGCCACGCCGTTCCGCGATGCGTCAGCGAGCCAGCCCTCGAACATGGTGAGTGGTGCCCGGCACGGCGCCTTGCTGCCGCTGCAACAGCCACGCAGGAGATCGGCGAACCGGCGGACCAGCCTGGCGACGGTGGCGGGCTCGGCGTTCTGCTCCAGGCGGGCATTGGTCGAACCCTCCTCCTCGGTGAGCCGGTCCGGCCGCAGCGCGAGATGCCAGGCGAGCTGCTTCGGAGAGGGGAGCGCCTGCACACCGCCATTCGCGGGAGACGGTGTGGGTGCCGGCTGCGCTCCTTCCTCGCGGCTTGGCCCGAACTTCGACTGTGTCGTGCGCCTCGGGCCCGCCAGCGGTGGACCTGTCTTAGAGCGGACATGAAGTGTCGGCGGGGTTTGTGGTGATGGAGGATTTCCAACAAGATCTTTCACTGGACGCGCGAGGAGTTCTCGACTTCGATCGGGCTCTCAAAATACGTGACCGCTGGCTCTGACCCAAATCGGGCAGTTATCAGGTTTCGCCATTCGGTCGAATACGCGCGCTCCGCAGACTCGATCGAGTCCCACAGATAAACTCCGCCCGCCTTACCATGTCCGTATAGGTAATTTTTTCGGATGAGCCCCGGTATAGCGCGGTACTTGCCAACGGACGGCGCGAATATTGTATCTGTCGCTTCGAGTAGCGTCATGCCGCTGGGGAGGTCGAATTGGACGATCGCAACGATCATGACCGGCTCCGTTGCTGTTCCTTGGCACTCTGCACCAACCCCGTGAGAGTGCGCTTGCTGATCGAAGTTGGTCAAACATGTTCAGAACACCGCATCCGAAGCGGCAAGGATCAAAACGATGACATTCTGAGGCGAGTTCTCATTCGAAG
>DASQNQ010000307.1:0-12730 GCA_035644895.1 Acetobacteraceae bacterium
CGCCCTGGTTGTTCGTGACGATCCGCTCGAAGGAGACGCGGAGCGACACCTCCTGGGGGCCGACCGGCCGCGTCGTCAGCGTGGCGCGAATCACCTGGTCGGTGTCCCAGACCGGCTGGTAGCGCACGCCGAGCAGGGCAAGGCCGACCGTGAGGGCCACCTGCGCCACGACCTGGGGCGCCTCGGTCGCGTCGCGGTCCTTGCTGCCCGCGAGGACGCCGAGGCGGGGAGCGCTCTCCTCGAGCGTGAAGCCGAGGTCCTGCAGGACCTGCGTCGCCTCGATGAGGAGCCGCTCTTCGGAACCTACGAGGAAACGCCCGGTCTGCCGCTCCCGGATGGCGGCGGCGTCGGCCCGCGGCGCGCCGATGGTGAGTGCCGCACGGTTCGCCCATTCAGGATCCTGGGCGCAGGCTGACAGGATGAGGCCCGCCGCGAGGGGCAGGGCGAGATGGATGGACATGCGCATGCCGACGTTCTGGCCCCGTAATCACACGGATAGATGAAACGATTGGTGCGGATTGTCAACTTAGTGGTTTTAAGCGCGGCGCGTCGAGGCTGCCCCGACAACCGGATCTTCACGGCCGCCTGCGATACGCCGGGCCGCCGGCGCGGCCCGGCGGGACCGGGGGGAGCAGGATGGAGATCGCGGGGAACGAAGGGAACGAGGCGTTGCTGCCGCTCCGTGCCGCCGTGGCGCCGCTCTTCGAGCAGCTCCGCCTCTTCCTCGACCGCCGCATCGCGGAGCTGAGCGCGGAGCTGCACGCGGGCGTGCAGATCGCCGACATGAACGGGGAGAGGCTCTCGGCGCAGGTCGCCGCGGTGCATGCGCGCATCGCGGGCCTCGTCGCGCTGCCCGCCGCGGATGCGCGCAGCTCGGGCGTCGAGCTGGAGGCGGTGGTGCAGGCGACGGAGGCCGCGGCGGGACGCATCCTGGACGCGGCGGAGGCGATCGCGGATTGCGCGGCGCGCGGCGCGGCGGGCGCGATCCCCGGCCACGTCGCGGAGATCTTCGAGGCCTGCGCCTTCCAGGACGTGACGGGCCAGCGCATCCGCCGCGCGATCCAGCACCTGCAGGGGGCGGAGCGGCTGCTCGAGGGCATGCTCCCGGGCCTCGCGCCCCCCGTGCCGGAGGTGCGGGTCGCGACCCTCGCGGCCACCGTGGACGCCCCCGGCAGCGCGGACCTGGCGCAGGCGGAGGTGGACCGGCTGCTCTCCGGCTGATGGCGGCGGCGCGTCAGGTGCGGCGGAGGAACAGCGCCGCGGCAAGGACCTGCAGCAGCGCGGCCGCCGCGAACACCGCCGCCCCGGCGCCGCCCTCGCGCAGCAGGCCGAAGGCGACGGGCGCGAAGGCGTAGGTCGCCTGCCCCGTCGCGGTCACCAGCGCCACCACCCGCGCGCGGTCCGAAGCCGCGAAGTCCTGCTGCACGATCAGCGGCGGCAGCGAGGTGGCGTTGCCGAGCCCGAGGCCGAAGAGCGCGACGCCGAGCAGCAGGAGGGCAAGGCTCTCCCCGCCCGAGGCCAGCAGGGCCAGCGAGCCCGCGACCTGCACGGCCGCATTCGCTGCCGCGACGCGCCGCCTTGGCGCGCCGGCCGGCATGACGAAGCCGAGCGCCGTGCGCCCGACAATCGCGCAGGCCGTCGCCATCCCCATCGCGAGTCCCGCCGCGCCCGCCCCCAGCGCCGGCACGAGCAGCGAGAAGAGGTGCGCGACCAGGCCGATCTGGGCGAAGAGCAGCACGGCCGAGGCAGCCGCCAGCAGCACGAAGCGCCGGTCCCGCCAGGGCCTGGCCAGCGGTGCCTGGCCTGCTGTGGCGGACGCGGCCGGCGCCACGGCCTCGCCGTCCGGCCTCTGGCCGAGCGCCTCCGGACCGTGGCGGAGGTGCCGGCCGGACAGCCACCACAGCGTGAGCGCCATCGCCGCACCCACCATCGCGGCCGCGGCCGGGAAGCCGCAGCCCGCGATCAGGGCAACCCAGAGCGGCGAGAGGACGATGCCCCCGAGACTGGCGCCGTTGTAGGCCATGGCCAGCGCCGCGGGCCGCCGCCGCTCGAACCAGGGGGAGACCATGGCGTTGATCGCCGCCGCGCCGGTCGCCGCCCATCCGGCGCCGCTGACCGCCGCGGCCGCGAAGAGGAGCCAGGGCTCGGGCGCGACCGCCCAGCCGAGCGTGCCGAGGGCCGCGGCGACGCCGCCCGCGCGCGTGACCGCCACCAGGCCGAGGCGCCGGTGCAACGCGGCCAGGTTCGCGACCACCAGCGCGCCGAGCAGGAAGTGCGTCGTGACGGCTGCCGAGACGAGGGCGACGGGCCATCCCCGCGACTCGTGCACGGCGTGCAGGAAGACGGGCGGGCCGTAGAAGCCGACGCCCCAACCGAAGGCGGCGACGACGAGGGCGGCGCGGACGACGCGCCATCCCTCGAAGCGCATGACGGGTTGGATGGCGGCCATGGCGTCTCCGGCAGGCGGTGCGGCGCCAGGATGCCCTGGAACGGGGCGCCATGCTTCGCCGGTCCCCGAAGCATTCCGGCCCGCCCTGCGCTACCGTGTCGGCCCAGGACCTGTTTCAGGCTGAACGCGACGTAGCGGCGGGAGGGAGCGATGGTCAGCACGGCGGCCCTGGCGGGCACGGCCGCACTGGTGGGTGAGCCCGCGCGGGCGAGCATGCTCGGCGCGCTCATGGATGGCCGAGCGCTCACGGCCTCGGAGCTTGCGCGCACGGCCGGCATCGGCGCGCCCGCGGCGAGCGCGCACCTCGCGCGGCTGGCCGAGGCCGGGCTGCTCGCGGTGGAGCGCCAGGGGCGCCACCGCTATCACCGCCTCGCCTCGCCCGCCGTGGCGCGCATGCTGGAGGGCATCATGGCCGTCGCCTGCGCCGCCCCGCCGCGCGTCGGGCCGCGCGACGCGGCGCTGCGCCGGGCACGGACCTGCTACGACCACCTGGCCGGGCGGCTCGCGGTCGCGATGGCGGATGCGATGGTCGCGCGCGGGCAGGTCGAACTCGCGGCCGATGGCGGCGTGGTGACCTCTTCGGGCGCGGCATTCCTGCGCGGCCTGGGCGTGGAGGTGGAGGGCGCGCCGGCGGGCCGGCTCTTCTGCCGCCCCTGCCTCGACTGGAGCGAGCGGCGCCCGCATGTCGCGGGGCGCCTCGGCGCGGCGCTCTGCGCGCGCTGCCTCGACCGGGGCTGGGTGCGGCGCATCCCCGGCACGCGGGCGCTGGACGTCACGCCGGAGGGCTGGCGCGCGCTGCGCGAGGCCTTCGGGCCGGGCGTGGAGGAGGCGCGCTGACTGGCAGCGCGCCCCCGCCCACTGGCGGCTACGGCCGCTCGACGCACATGGCGACACCCATGCCGCCGCCGATGCACAGCGTGGCGAGGCCACGCTTCGCACCGCGCCGCGCCATCTCGTGCAGCAGCGTGGTCAGCACGCGCGCGCCGGAGGCGCCGACCGGGTGCCCGAGCGCGATGGCACCGCCGTTCACGTTCACCTTCGCCGGATCCCAGCCCAGGTCCTTGTTCACCGCGCAGGCCTGCGCGGCGAAGGCCTCGTTCGCCTCGATCAGGTCGAGCGAGCCGATGTCCCACCCGGCCTTCTGCAGCGCGCGGCGCGACGCCGGGATCGGGCCCGTGCCCATGATGGAGGGATCGACGCCCGCCGTGGCCCAGGAGACGAGGCGCGCCATCGGCGCGACGCCGCGCTTGCGCGCCTCCTCCGCCGTCATCACCACGATCGCCGCGGCGCCGTCGTTGATGCCCGACGCGTTGCCGGCCGTGACGGTGCCGTCCTTCGCGAAGGCGGGGCGCAGCTTCGTCAGCACCTCGAACGTCGTCTCGGGCTTCGGGTACTCGTCGTCCGAGACCACCACGTCGCCCTTGCGGCCCTTCACCGTGACCGGCGCGATCTCGTCGCGGAAGCGGCCGGCCTTCATCGCCTCCCCGGCCTTGCGCTGGCTGTCGGCGGCGAAGCGGTCCTGCTCCTCGCGCGTCAGCTGGTACTTCTGCGCGACGTTCTCGGCGGTGTTGCCCATGTGGTAGCCGTTGAAGGCGTCCCAGAGCCCGTCCTTGAGCATGGTGTCCACCATCTCCAGGCTGCCCATCTTCTGCCCCGCGCGCAGGTTCGCGCAGTGCGGCGCCTGGGTCATGCTCTCCTGCCCGCCGGCGACCACGATGGCGGCGTCGCCGGTCGCGATCTGCTGCGCGGCGAGCGCCACGGCGCGCAGCCCCGAGCCGCAGAGCTGGTTGATGCCGAAGGCGGTGCGCTCCACCGGGATGCCGGCCGCGATAGCCGCCTGCCGCGCCGGGTTCTGCCCCGCGCCCGCCGTCAGGATCTGGCCGAGGATCACCTCGTCCACCTCCTCGGGCTTCACGCCGGCGCGCGACAGCGCGGCCTCGATCGCGACCTTGCCGAGCGTGTGCGCGGGGACGGATGCGAAGGCCCCATTGAAGGAGCCGACCGGCGTGCGGGCGGCGGAGGCGATGACGATCTCGGTCATGGGGGATTCTTTCTCCGGGACTGGCTTCGGGGGCGGAGTGTGGTGCGCCGCCGCGGTCACGACAAGCCGCGGAGCCAGAGGAGCAACGGGTGCCACAGCGCCCGCTCCGCCCCGCTGCCCGCGGTCATGCCGATGTGCCCTGCCGCCGCCTC
This sequence comes from Acetobacteraceae bacterium, assembly GCA_035644895.1. Classification (GTDB taxonomy): domain Bacteria; phylum Pseudomonadota; class Alphaproteobacteria; order Acetobacterales; family Acetobacteraceae; genus Falsiroseomonas. The sequence goes on from DASQNQ010000307.1 coordinate 4,643, forward strand.
GTGCACCTTGACCTGGCGCAAGCCCGGAACGACGGCCTTCGCGGAGTCCGGCGGCACGATGCGGTCGCGCGCAGGGACGGCAACGAAGGCGGGCATCGCCAGCGTGTGCGGATCCACGGCCTGCCCCGCGATGCGCCACGCGCCGCGCGCCGGCTCGTTCCTGCCGTACCAGCCGCCGATGCATTCGCGCGCGACCGGGGCAACGAGCGGCACGCCGTCGTTCAGCCAGTCCTCCAGCGCCACGAACTGCGCCGCGCGGTCGGAGGCGGGATCGAGCCGCGCGAAGGCGCGGAACTTGGCCGCGATGCCGAAGGGGTCGAGGCCCGCGAAGAGCGCCTGGATCGCGTCCACGGGCAGCGCGCCGCCTGGCCGCATCACGGGCTCCAGCAACGGCAGCAGCGCGGCGAGCCCCTCGGCGCGTTGCCGCGCGCCCTCGCCCGCATGGAAGTCCCAGGGCATCGCGAGCAGCGCGAGCGCCCGCACGCGGTCCGGCCGGCGCTGCGCGGCCGCCAGCGCCAGCAGCCCCCCCATGCAGTAGCCGGCCAGCACCACCGGCCCCGGGCAGGCGGAAAGGGCGCGCTCCAGCCGCCCGGCGACGTAGTCGGTCAGGGTGAAGCCGCGCTCCGCCTCCCCCGGCGTGCCCCAGTCGAGCAGCAGGGCCCGCGTGCCGGCCCCTGCCAGGAAGCGCATCAGGCTGCGCCCCGGCATCAGGTCCAGCACCTGCGCGCGGTTGACGAGGGAGGGCACGAGCAGGACCGCCGGACCACTGCCCCCGTAGTCGAGCAGCCGTGACCCGCCCTCCGCCCAGATTGCCGGGGGGTCGGGCAGGTCGCGCCGGTAGGGATGGGCGCGGTACGCCGCGATCCCGTCGAGCAGTGCCGCGTCCTGCCGGATCAGGCGCCGGAGCACGGCGGCGCGGAACGCCTCAGGTCCGTGGCCGCCTGCCGCGAGGGCGTCCGCGATCCGCGCCGCCTCTTCCCGCCCCTGCTTCGAGATCGGCCAGGCGACGCTCCAGCTCGGCCAGGCGGCCCAGGAGGGCGGCAGCGTCGCCAGGGACAGCCAGCCCCGCATCGCGCCCAGGCCCAGGTGCAGCGGCAGCGGGCGCGGCCCGGGGCGTGGCGCCGGGCCCATCAGGCGCGCGCCCCACGGATGGCGCGACAATGCCAGCCACGGCCGCAAGCCAGGAGGCGCCGAGGTCCGACCAGGCACGCACCGCCGCGTCCGGCGCCGCGATCTCGCTCTGCCACAGCGCGATCCATCTCTCCGCCAGGCGCTCCAGCGCCTCGTCCTCGCCCGCGCCGCTCATGCACCGGCCTCATAGCCCATGGCGCCCTGGCCGGCGAGGCGTCGTCGGGCGGGACGCGGCGGGGCAGGAGGATTTCGCGACGCAACAGACCCCTGCTAGGTTGCCGGGACGAGAGGGAAGGCAGGCGATGGCACAGGACCAGCAACACCCCGCAGGGGGCGGTGACAAAGAGAAGGGCGAGGGTGGCGCCCAGCCGCCCGTCGTCGTGAAGAAGTACGCCAACCGCCGCCTCTATAACACCGAGAGTTCCTCCTACGTCACGCTCGAGGATCTGGCCGGCATGGTCCGAGCGGGCCGCGACTTCGTCGTCTATGACGCCAAGACGACCGACGACATCACGCGCTCCGTGCTGACGCAGATCATCGTGGAGGAGGAGGCGAAGGGGCAGAACCTGCTGCCCATCTCCTTCCTCCGGCAACTCATCGGCTTCTACGGCGACAGCGTGCAGTCGGTGGTTCCGCGCTATCTCGAATTCGCCATGTCCTCCTTCGCCCGGCAGCACGACCAGATGCGCCGGACCATGACGCAGACGATGGGCGGATTCCTGCCCTTCCCGAACCTGGAGGAGGTCGGCAAACAAAACATGGCGATGATGGAGCGCGCCATGAGCCTGTTCGCGCCCTTCCGCGCAGGACGCGAACAGGAGGAGGCGGAACCCGCACCGGATTCCGCGCGTCTTGCGGAACTGCAAGCCGAGGTCGAATCGCTCCGCCGGCAACTCAACGAGGCGCGTCGAATCCCGGCCTCCAAGGCCAAGGACGGAGCGTAAGGGTTCCTGGGGTGACGCCGGGTCACGCGGTTGTCACTCGCCTTTAGGTGGAACCAAGGCTCCCTTCCCGCATTGCAGGATGCGGGAGCCAAGAGGGTGAGGGCCGAGGGAGACATGGCGACAACTGAAGCGGACCGGGTCACGCAGGTGCGGGGGGTACCGGAAAGGCCGGGACAGCGGGCGAATGCCGCGGACCGGCATGTCGGCGCACGCATTCGTGAGCGTCGCGTGATGATGGGACTGTCGCAGCAGCAGCTCGCGAAGATGATCGGCGTCACCTACCAGCAGGCTCACAAGTATGAGCGCGGGCTGAACCGCATCTCGGCCGGGCGTCTGTTCGAGATCGGGCAGGTGCTCGGCGTTCCCGTGTCCTGGTTCTTCGAGGGCCTGGCGCCCGACGCGCCCGGCCAGGACGTCTCTCCGCGGCAGCGCATGTGCCTCGAGCTTGCGCGGAACTTCGCGATGATCGACAACGAGAAGCATCAGGAGGCGCTGAGCCAGATGGCGCGCGCCCTCGCGGCCCAGTCCCAGGCCGAGAAGGAGGTGAGCGGCTGACGCGCCCGCCCTCGACACCCTCCTCGCGCTTCGACACGCCGCCCGCGTCCATGCCCGGCCGCATGCCGGGCCGTGGCGCACATCCGGGCTACACATCTTCCAGGACGTCCCCCGGGGACTCGCCCGCGGCACCCTACCCGGCGTCCTATGCGCCGCCTTTGGCGGGACCTGTCCCGTCCGGCGCCCGGAACAGGGCGGCGGATGCCGCGTTGCCACGCCCCGCGGATGTGGAGTGGGGCGAGGAACTCGACGTGCGGCGCGTCAGGGGCAGGAGGCAGGTGCGGAGGGCGGGGCTCGCTGGCCGGATCGGCTGGTTGTGTGGCGGCCTCCTCCTGGGATTGCTGGGCGGTGCCGTGCTGTTCGGGTCTTCCACCCCACCTGCGGGCCTCCGCACAGCCGCGCCGGTCCACGAGGCGGCGCCCCTGCCGCAACCGCCCGGTCCCCCGGCGTCCGTGACCGGGCCCGACGTCTCCACCCTGCGCGCCGATGCCGCCGCCGAGGCCGCCCGTCTCGCCGCCCTGCGGGAGGCCCGGCTCCGCCTCGAGGCGGAGCTGGAGGTGCTCCGGCAGGATGCCGAGGCGCGCCGCCGCGTGCCCCCGCCCGGCCGCAAGAGCGACCCGGCCGAGGCCACTGGCGCGGAAGCGACGGCGCGGGTGCCGGCCGTGGAGGCGCGCGTCTTCGTGCACCACCGCGCCGGCTCGGCGCTGGCCGCCCGCGCGGCCGAGGAAGTGGAACAGGATGTCCGCGGTGCCGGGTTCGAGGTCGCGGGCATACGCCCCGTCCCCTTCGCCCCGGCGGCGCGCGTCGTACGCTACTTCCACGACGAGGACGCGGGCATCGCGGCCCGCCTTGCGGCACGGCTCGGCCCAGGCTGGGCCATCCAGGACTTCCGGGCCTTCCAGCCGCAGCCTCAGCCGCACACCCTCGAGATCTGGCTGCCGGCCAACTAGGGCACGGCCCCGCTAGGTCACGTTCCGATCAGCTTGACCAAGCTGATCGGAAGGTCGTGCTCTGGAATATGTATTTGCTGGAGCAGCTTATGTCCGGTCAGCCGAACCGCACAGCGGTTCGACCTGATCGGACGCTGCTCTAGCGCACGGCACCGGTGACACTCGCGCGAGCACGCAAGCGTCCAGCGCCGTCCTGCGTTCGGTCAGGCACGGAGGCCGTCCCATGATTCGCATCCCAGTCCTGGCCGCATTCGGGCTGCTCCTGCCGTTGATTGCGCATGCGCAGGCCACCGGACCCATCATTCTCGAGGGCGACGCGCAGCGCCGGACCTTCGACTGCGCGGGCCGCGACGTCGTGGTGCGCGGCAGCCGCAACGACCTGACGCTGACGGGCGGCTGCCGCAGCCTGGAGGTGCAGGGCGGCACGAGCCAGATCCGCGCCGCGCTCGCGCCCGGGGCCCGGGTGCTGATCCGCGGCGACCTGGTGGACCTGGCCTGGTCGCTGGAGGGTGACGGTCCCCCGCCGCGCATCTCGACCGAGGGGCGGCAGGTGAACGTGCAGCAGGTGGCGGCCGCGGCGCCTGCCGCCCGCGCCGGGTCGCAGGTCACGCGGCGGGAGACGGGGCGCGGCCTTGCGCTCTCGCTCCAGGGCGACGTGCTGTTCCCCTTCGGCTCGGACCGCCTGCGGCCGGAGGCGGCGGAGGGCCTGCAGGAGGTCGCGACGTTGATCCGCGACCTGCGGCCGCGCACGATCCACATCGTGGGCCACACCGACTCGGTCGGCGACGAGGCAGCGAACCGCGACCTCTCGCTGCGCCGCGCGCGTGCCGTGCAACGCTGGCTCGAGGAGCGTTCGGGCGGCGCCATGCCGGCGGTCCTGGTGGAGGGACGCGGCGAGAGCGAGCCGGTGGCCCCGAACGCCACGCCTGACGGCCGTGACAACCCGCAGGGTCGGGCGCTGAACCGCCGCGTCGAGTTCGTGCTGGACCGCTGAGCCGTCCCGGCCGGCCCGACGCGCGTCCGCGGCCTGCTTCCGGAACTCATCCGGCACGCCGTGGACCCTGTGCAGGCGGGTGGGAGGTCGAAAAGGCACGCGGCGGGCCTGCATGGCGGCCATCCGGCCGCAGCATGCCCGTGCCGAGGTGGTGCAGGTCCGGGTGCAGTTCGGTCAGCACCGTGATGCTGTCCTCCCGGTTCGCCTGCCGCAGCCCGGCGCCTCGTCCTGCGGGATCCAAGCGGGACCGGGGTTCCCCGCGCAGTCCCGGCGGGCGAGCATCGCGCACCGTCCGCCATGACGGAGAAGGAGACGCGCATGATCGCCGATGTCCGCATCTACACCACGCTGCCCGGCCGCCTGCCCGAGTTCGTGGCTCTGTACGAGGAGAAGGCCTGGCCGCTGCAGATCAAGTACCTGGAGCGCTGCCTCGGCTGGTACACGACCGTCGAGGGAGAGCTGAACACGGTGGTCCACATCTGGGGCTACGAGGACCAGGCGGACCGCGAGCGACGGCGCAACGCCATGGCCGCCGACCCTGCCTGGGGCGCCTACCTGCAGGAGCTCGCCAGGCGCGGCCTGCTGCTGCGCATGGAGAACCGCATCACCCGCCCGACCGCCTTCTTCGAGGGCTTCCAGGCGAAGCGGTGACGCGGCGCCCCCCGGCCGCGGGGGGCGCCCGCCCCCGCTACCGCCGGAACTGCCTGGCGATGTCCTGCCCGACATGCCGCACCTCGTTCAGCGCCCGGTCCGCGGTGCGCGCGACGTCCCGTGGCAGCAGGCGGTGGTGCATCGGCCGCGTCACCACGCGCCCATGCCCCATGCGCCGCGACGCGGCTGCGCCGATCGCCAGCGCCGAGAGCCCGGCCACGATGACCGTGGTGGCGAGCGGGTTCATCTGCGCCTCGAGCAGCAGGGACGTCCGGCGGTGGGGCTTGCCGGACAGCGAGGAATGCGCCGTGCCGCCGGGCCGGCCCTCGTACAGGTTGTCGCGCATCTCCGCGCGGCCCGGCTCGTTCGTGGTCTGCGTCACCTTGCCGATCGCCTCCATCACGAAGTCCGTCAGGCGCGGGGCGATGGAGCCGGCCAGCGCGATCGCCGCACCGCCGAACCCGATGACGAGGTCGCGCCGCGGGTTCGCGCAGGCGAAGCAGATGGCGCGCGCCACGAGCTGCGGGTCGTAGGCCGGGAAGGGCACCTTCGTGCCCGGCTCGTCCAGCCGGTTGCGCGCATGCTCCTGGAAGGGCGTGTCGATGCCGGCCGGCTTGATGAGCGTGACGGAGATGGGCGCGCCCTCCGCCTCCAGCTCCATGCGCAGCGCGTCGGTGAAGCCGCGCACCGCGAACTTCGACGCGGAGTAGGCGCCTTGCCAGATCATCGCCCGGTCCGACAGCACGGAGCCCACGTTGATGATGGCGCCGCCCCTCTCCCGCAGGCGCTTCGCGGCCGCCAGGCTGCCATGCACCACGCCGAAGTAGTTGGTCTCGAACAGGCGACGGTGGTCCTCGACCGGCATGTCGGCCATGTGCCCGTAGACCGAGACGCCGGCGTCGTTCACCCAGGAATCGAAGCCGCCGAACACCTCCTCGGCCTTGGCGGCCGCGGCCTCCACCGCCGCCTGGTCGCCGACATCGGCGACGGCGTAGTCGGCACGGCCGCCGGCGGCGCGGATCTCCTCGACGGCCTTCTGCAGGCTCGGCTCGTCGCGCGCGACGAGCAGCACGGCGGCGCCCTGCAGCGCCGCCATGCGGGCGGTGGCAAGCCCGATGCCGGAGGAGGCGCCGGTGATGACGATGCTCTGCTGCGAGAGCGGCTTCAGCGTGACAGGCATGGGGGTTGAGCTCCGATGGTCGGGCCGCTCAACCCCCCTGCGCGGCCGCGGTTCCCGCGCTAGACGCCGAGGCGCCCAGCGCGCGCCGCTGCATAGCGTGAACCGATTTTCTGCCAGTCCAGCACGTTCCACCAATTCGCCGTGTATTCGGCGCGGCGGTTCTGGTAGCGCAGGTAGTAGGCGTGCTCCCACACGTCGTTGCCCATCAGCACCCGCTGCCCGTCCATCAACGGGCTGTCCTGGTTGGGCTTCGTCACGATGGCCAGCCGGCCGTCCGCGGCCACCGTCACGAAGGCCCAGCCGGAGCCGAACAGCCCGTTGGAGGCCTGGTTGAAGCGGGTGCGGAAGGTGGCGAAGTCCGTGAACTCCCGCCGGATGGCGTCCGCCAGGTCACCCTGCGGCTCGCCGCCCGACCCGCCCATGATCTCCCAGAACATGGTGTGGTTGGCATGCCCCCCGCCGTTGTTGCGCACGGCCGTCCGCACGCCCTCCGGCACCTGGCCGAGGTTCATCAGGATCTGGTCGAGCGGCATGGTGTGCAGCGCCGTGTGCTCGCGCAGCGCCGTGTTCAGGTTGTTCACCTGCGCGCCGTGATGGGCGCGCCAGTGCAGCTCCATCGTGCGCGCGTCGATCGCCGCCTCGTTCTTGTCGAAGCCATAGGGCAGCGGCGCGAGGGTGAAGGGGCCGGAGGGTGTTTGCGCCGGTGCGGCCTGGGCGAGGGCGGCGCGCGGCGCGGCCCAGACGGTGGCGGCCGTGGCGGCGGCGCCCAGCATCAGCGATCGGCGGTTCATGGCGTGCATTCCTGCTTCATCCTCCTGCGGTGGCCCGCAGGTGGGGCCGGTCGCGGCGGCGGCCAAGGGGCCTCAGCGCCGCCTCTGCAACAAGGTGACGGCGCCGAGCAGCAGGACCGAGAGGGTGATCAGCACGGTCGCAGCGGCCGCGATCGTCAGGCTGATCTGGTCGTTCAGGCCCGAGAACATCTGCCGCGGCAGCGTGCGCTGGGCGGGCCCTGCCAGGAACAGGGTCACCACCACCTCGTCCAGGCTGGTGGCGAAGGCGAAGATCCCGCCCGCCGCGACGCCCGGCATGATGCGCGGGAGGGCGACGCGCAGGAAGGCGCGCGTCGGCGAGGCGCCGCAGGAGGCCGCCGCGCGCAGCAGCACCGGGTCGAAGCCGGACAAGGAGGCAAGGACCGTCACCACCACGAAGGGCGCGCCGAGCGCGGCATGCGCCGCGATCAGCCCGGTGAAGGTGTTGGCCAGCCCCATGCGCCCGAAGGCGAGCAGGAGCGCGACCGCCACGACGATCACCGGCACCACCATCGGCGCCATCAGCACCGCCAGCACCACGCTCCGCCCGGGAAACCGCGCCCGCCACAACCCGAAGGCCGCGAGCGTGCCGAGCACGGTCGCCACCGCCGCCGAGGCCGTGCCGACGAAAAGTGAGTTCCAGAACGACGGCAGCCAGAAGCCGGAGCTGACGAAGTCCCGGTACCAGCGCAGCGAGAGCCCCGGCAGCGGGTAGTGAAGGAAGGACCCGGCCGAGAAGGACAGCGGCACGATGGCTGCGATCGGCGCCAGCAGGAAGGCGATCACGAGCAGGCCGAAGATCCAAAGTGTTGCGCGGCTCATGCCGTGCGCACCCGGTCGAAGCCCACCAGGCGCCCGTACAGCGCGACCAGCG